>JAUSCK010000250.1 GCA_030651035.1 Elusimicrobiota bacterium | reverse complement strand
TAGGCCGGTCCGCTATCTTTGGGGCCGCCACCGACGGGACTTTTGCCACAGCGGTTTGGCGCGGAAAAAAATCACTTTCGATTTTCCTGGGAGAAGATAAATTGTGTTGACAATGTTTTTTGAAGTTGTATAATTGTGTGTAGCAGCCGACTTGAGCATTGTCAATGATCAAACTCCTTCTCCCCCTTCTGTTCTTGCTGCCCGGCGCCGCCTATGCGGCCGGACCCGCATACAAACTTGAAACTATCGCGCTTGAGACCCTCGGCGACATTCCCGGCTACGCCTCCGGCGTCCCGGCCGCGCCGCTTGCGCCTAGCCCGTCCAGGGCCGATGAGAAATACTTCAACGCCTATGTACTTAAAGCCATAGACTACCTTTACGGCAAATACGGCCAGCTCGGTTACGACATAAATTCAATACTCACGCACGACATTGAGTATTACACTTTTGGCACGCTCAAGGCCCGCCACGCCCCGCTTACCATGTGCGTCGCCGCCCAGATGGAGATAATACTCACCGCCTACGAAATTTACGCCAAAGAGACCGGCGACTATTCCGTCTACACTTACCTCCCGAAGCGCAGTTTCGAGGGGCTCGCCGTTACCGACCTGAAAGGCCATATCTGGGTGAATTCCGCCTTCAACGCCAACGGCACCGCCGACGCGCTGATAAACTTCGGCATGGGCGAGCGCCGCCTTTTCGAGAACCTGGCGCCCGGCGACTTCGTCAACATCAACCGCACCACCAGGACCGGGCACGCCGTCACTTTTCTGGGCTATATCAATTCCACCGGGAAGCTGCAGCCGCAGTATAATTCCACCGTGGTCGGCTTCAAGTACTTCTCTTCTCAGGGCGGCGCTGCCGCCGGCGCGGGCGGCCTTGACTACCGCTACGCCGTGTTCAGCCAGTTCGGCTGCCCGGAGATGCCCTACAAGCGCGACTGCAATGTTATTTACTCCACCGACCAGCGAATGCTGAATACCGGCGCCATGCTCAGCCCCGGGGCCTGGACCGGCATAATGCCGCAGGCTTCCGCCGAAACCGCCGGGGAAACAGCGCTCAACCGCAGTTTCTTCAGCGGCATCACCACGGACGATTAATATCTTCGCGGACTATAAAAAAACTGCCGGGTTTGATCCCCGGCGGTTTTTTTTTATCCCAGCCGCTGTTAGCGGGAGGAGGGCGCTTCTGTTCCGCGCGCCGTGGTTTTAAGGAGGAAGAACAACACGGCGCAGACGGCGCCCAGCCCGTCGGAAAGCATATCCTTTTGCGCGTCCCAGACGTCGCCCTGGCTGCCGAGAAAGGCCATTCCCGCGGCAGGGTCGGCGGATACGGCGTAGAGCCACTCTATTATTTCGTAGACGGCGGCGACTGTGAAGATAGCTGTAATTCCGGCGAAGGCCATCAGTCCTTTGGAAGCGGTCAGGCCTTTGCGGTGCAGGTATTCGGCGATAGGGTAGGCGTAGAAACCCACGGAAAAGTGCGCTATGCGGTCATAGTGGTTGCGCGTGAAGCCGAATACGTCCGTCGCGAACCCGAACGGAACCCTCTCGAACGTATAATAGCCGCCTATAGTATGCAGGAACACCAGTACGCTCATAAGGAGGTATGAGGTATTTGAGAACTTGAACCTGCGGTACGACGCGGTAAGGAACATCACGATAAGTACGATCGGTATGTTCTCGGCTATCCATACGCCGCGGCTGTATGGATTTATCCCCAGCGCGGCGAACTCCGCTATATACAGCCCCAGCAGGACATGCGGCAGTTTTACATTCATGCCGCAACCTTATTGGCCTCAAGCAATTTTTTATAGCGGGCCAGCGGCTCGGCGAGACCTTTTATGGCCGTCTCCCAGAAAGCGGGGTCCCCGATGTCCGCGCCCAGGCTGCGCTTCGCCACGTTCTCGGCCGTATCCGAGCCGGTAAGGCGCAGGAAGGCTTCGTACTTCGGCAGGAAGGCCGGGCCCTCCGCCTTGAACTTGCGGAACAGCGTGGCCGCCATCAGGAAGCCGAAGGTGTACGGGAAGTTGTAGAAGGAGACGCCGGCCATGTAGAAATGCAGCTTTGACGCCCAGAACATGGGGTCCTCGCCGCCGGGCTCGAGCGCGTCTCCGAAGATCCGCCGCTGCGCCGCGGCCATAAGCTCCTTCAGGCGGGCTACTGAGACCTCGCCTTTCTGCCGCTCCTCGTAGAAGGCCTTTTCGAACTCGAAGCGCACGGTTATGTCCAGTATGGTCACGGCCGCGCCGGTCAGGTACTCGTCGAGCATTATCAGCTTCTGGGCCTCGCTTACCCCCGGGTCCGCCTGAATCCCCTCCGCCAGCAGATGCTCGCCGAAGATAGAGGCGGTCTCGGCCAGGGTCATCGGGTACTCGGTGGCCCACGGCCGCATTTCCTTCAATAAATGGCTGTGCCAGGCGTGACCCATCTCGTGCGCCAGGGTATTCACGTCGCCCAGCGCGCCGTTGAAGGTCATGTACACCCGCCCCTCGCCTATCAGGTGCGAGCCGGTGCAGAACGCGCCGGGGCGCTTGCCGCTGCGCGCTTCGCTCTCCAGTCGGCGTTTGTCCAGGAAGTCCTTATAGTACTCTCCGAGGGCGGGGTATACGCGCCCGAAAGCGCCCTGCACCTTGGCCGAGCCCTCTTCCCAGGTGTAAAGCTTGGAATCCTTAAGCGGCAGCGGGGCCTCCCGCTCGAAAAAGGCTATCCCTTTTTTACCCATGGCCGCGGCCTTAACGCGCAGTATCTCGCGCACCGGTTCCAGGTTCTTGTTCACGGCGGCGTACATGGCGTCCAGCGTGCGGCGCTTTATCCCGGCGCCGAACAGGGCCTGGTCGAGGAAATGTTTTACCCCCCGTCGGCGGTAAAGGGTGCCGCGGGTGCCGGCCAGGGCGTTGAGCGCGGCGGCGCAGGGGTCCTCTATGCCGGCCCAGGCCTTGTTGCCGCCCTCGAAGGCGGCGCGGCCCGTTTTGCGGTCGGCGTCCGACATCAGCGCGCGCCAGCGCGAGATGGGCAGGCGCTCTTTTTTGCCGTCGGGCCAGGCCATGTCGAATTCGAGCTTGCCGGAAATTTTATTGTAAAGCCGCTCCCAGGACTGGAAGCCGTCCACTCCCAGGTCAGCGGCCAGCTTCTCCTCCGCCGGGCTCATCGTGCGCTTCGCCGCTTCGCGCACGCGCCTGAGGGAATGTTCCGTGCCCTTCAGCTTTTCGCGCTTAAGGAACGCGGCAAAGACCTTCTCCGGCACGTCCTTGAAGGCCCGCAGCATGTCAACCCCGAACTTGGAATACTCGGCGTGGAGGGTGTAAAGCTTTGCCGTTTCAGCGGAGTATTCTTCCTTATCCGTATGCGCGGCCTCAAGGCAGCCTGTATAAGAGAAGATATGCCCCAGGCGGGTCTCGGCGTTCTCCGCGGCCAGCAGGAGCTTCTCCCAGTCGCCGGCTGTTTTGGGCGACAGCGGCGCCAGCTTGGCGGCTTTTTTCTGCAGCGCCGCTATATCCGAGGAAAGCCTGGTTTTAAATTTGAGCATCTCCGGGCCGTTGAATGACGGGAAGTAGCTTGTGAGGTCCCACTGCACGCCCTGTGTTTTGGTTTTCATAAAAACTCCTTGTCCGGTTGATATGCTTTTATTCTACAAAAAAGGAGGAGGGCGCTTTGATAATGACAATATGTTGGCAAGGATCAGTACATAGCGCACTTGCCAAAGCGCATCGGCCTTGCCGCCGTCTGGTCCCTGGCGCTGGGCCTTATACTGGGCTGGTATAATAGAAAACCCCTGGAATAAAAAATCATTTACACGGAGCACGGATTTTTTTACAATAACTGCATAGATCAGGCGGTCCCCCGCAGGGAGGACGCGGCCGGGCCGGGGTGCTGAAGTTTAAAACCCCAAGCGCAGCGGTTCTCGGACCGCGGGACTATATTCTCCCGCGGTTTGTTATTGGCGGGAAAACATGGAGAACCGTATGCCCGACATCAACGACCTGCTTTCCGCCATACAGGGGCTTTCCGACCGGGAAGCCGCCGCCCGCCTCGAAGAGGAGGGCTACAACGAGCTCCCCTCCCAGAAGAAGCAGACCATCTTCGACATTATTATCAACGTCCTTAAGGAGCCGATGCTCCTGCTGCTGCTGGCCTGCGGAATTATCTACCTGGTCCTGGGCGGCGTCAAGGACGCCATGATGCTGATGAGCTTCGTGCTGGTGGTCATCGGCATAACCTTCTACCAGGAGCGCAAGACCGAGAACGCGCTGGACGCGCTGCGCAGCCTGGCGAGCCCCCGGGCGCTGGTCATCCGCGGCGGCAGGCAGCTCAGGATCCCCGGCCGCGACGTGGCGCGGGAAGACGTGATCTACCTGCAGGAAGGAGACCGGGTGCCGGCTGACTGCGTCGTGCTCGCAGCCGTTAATTTCTCCGCCGACGAATCGCTGCTGACCGGGGAATCCATCGCAGTGCGCAAATCTCCCTGGGACGGCAAGACGGAGCAGGCGCGCCCGGGCGGCGACGATCTGCCTTTTGTTTACTCGGGGACGCTGGTGGTGCAGGGCCGGGCCCTGGTAAAAGCCGCGGCCACCGGGGCCCGCTCCGAAATGGGCAAGATTGGCAAGGCCCTCGAAGCTATAACGCAGGAAGAAACGCCGCTTAACAAGGAAACGGGCCGGATAGTGAAAAGTTTCGCCGCGGCGGGCGTCGTGCTCTGCGCGGTGGTCATAGTAGTGTTCGGCCTGACGCGCGGCAGCTGGCTTAACGGCTTCCTGGCCGGTCTGACGCTGAGCATGGCCATGCTGCCTGAAGAATTTCCCGTCGTGCTGATCGTCTTCCTTACCATCGGCGCCTGGCGCATTTCGAAGAAAAACGTCCTCACCCGGAAAATGCAGGCCATCGAGACGATGGGCGCCACCACCGTGCTCTGCACCGACAAGACCGGGACGCTCACGCTCAACACCATGCGCCTCTGCGAGATCTGGGCGGACGGGAAAACCCATAAGCTGGGAGATAAGGACTCCGCCATTCCCGAGGAGTTCCACGACCTGACGGAATATTCCATCCTGGCCAGCCAGGAGGACCCTTTCGACCCTGTAGAAAAAGAATTAAAGCGCGTGGGCGTCTGCTGCCTGGCCGGCACGGAGCATCTGCACGGTAACTGGAAGGTGGTGCGGGAGTACCCCCTGTCAAAGGAGCTGCTCTCCCTTTCCCATGTCTGGGCGTCGCCGGACCTCAGGCATTATATAATAGCCGCCAAAGGCGCGCCGGAGGCTATAATAGACCTCTGCCACCTGCCCCCGGGCAGGGCCGGAGAAGTCATGAAGGGAGTGCTGGAACTTTCGGAGCGCGGCCTGCGCGTGCTGGGCGTGGCCAAGGCGACATTTGAAGACCACAATCTCCCGGACGGGCAGCACGACTTCAATTTCGAGTTCGCCGGCCTGGTGGGCTTTATAGACCCGGTGCGGCCGCAGGTGCCCCACTCGGTGCGCGAGGCGCATAACGCCGGCATAAGGGTGGTTATGATAACCGGGGATTATCCCGGCACGGCTTCCTTCATAGCCCGCCAGATAGGCCTTAAGAACCCGGACAAGCCCATCACCGGCGCTGAGTTGGCCGCCATGGCGCCCGAAGTCCTGAAGGAGAGGATAAAGGAGACCTGCGTTTTCGCGCGCGTGGTGCCGGAGCAGAAGCTCGCGATAGTGAACGCGCTCAAAGCCAACGGCGAGATCGTCGCCATGACCGGCGACGGCGTGAACGACGCCCCCGCCCTTAAAGCCGCGCATATAGGCATAGCGATGGGCGAGCGCGGCACCGACGTGGCCCGCGAGGCCTCGGCCATAGTGCTGATGGACGACGACTTCTCGAGCATCGTGCACGCCATCCGCCTCGGCCGCCGCATCTTCGACAATCTTAAAAAGGCCATAGCCTACATTCTCTCGGTGCACGTGCCGATAGCCGGCATGTCCCTGCTGCCCGTGCTGTTCGGCCTGCCGATAGTGCTGATGCCGGCGCATATCGCTTTCCTGGAGCTGATAATAGACCCGGCCTGCTCGGTGGTGTTCGAGGCCGACAGCGAGGAAAGCGATATCATGGACCGCCCCCCCCGCCGGCTGGGCGAGCCGCTGTTCTCGCGCAGCATGGTGCTGCTGAGCCTGCTGCAGGGGGTGAGCGTGCTTGCGATGGTGTTCGCCATCTTCATAATAGCGCTTAAGATAGGCAAGGGCGAGGACGAGGCGCGGGCGCTCTCGTTCACGACGCTGGTGTTCGCGAACGTGCTTTTGATACTGACGAACCTGTCCTGGAAGGATAACTTTGTAAGGATAATGAGGAGGGCGCACTCTACTTTCTGGTGGGTCTCGGCCGGGGCGCTGGCGGTGCTCTTCCTGGTGCTGTACCTGCCGTTCTTCCGCGGGCTTTTCCGCTTCGGCGTCCTGCACCTTAACGACCTGGCTCTGTCTTTCCTCGGGGGAGCCGCCAGCCTCTTCTGGTTCGAGCTGCTTAAGCACTTCAAGCCGGCAAAGAATTGATTACCCCTGCCCAATCGTGCCGGGCAGATATGTACGATTCTTCCGTTTCCTGAGGGGACCCCTGTCATAGGCCTTCACGCCAATATACCAAATTTCAGGTTCAGGTGTTTATTATAAAAAACCCCCGCGGTTTGGACGCGGGGGTTTTTAACGGCGGCCAACAGGCTACTCGTGCTTGCGGTCTTTCTTTTTCAGGAAGCGCGAGAACCAGTTCCCGCCCTGCGCGGGGGGAGCCGCCGGGCGCGGGGCCTCGCGGCGCAAGGGGCGGGCCTGCGGACCGCGCCTGGGCTCTTCGGAATCGAAATAGGGCGACGGGCTGACTATGCTGTTGCGCTTTGACGGGTCCACGCCGTAGCGGTTGGGGCCGGGGCGCGCATCCCTGCGCTGCTCAGGCCTGCCCTGCGGGTCGCCGCGTCCGGGGCGGCTGCCCGCGGGCCTTGCGCCGTAACCGGGGCGCGCGTCCCCGCTCTGTGCCGGCCTGCCCTGCGAGTCGCCGCGGCCGCGGTTGAAAGACCCCTGGCGCGGCGGGCCTGACTGCCCGCCCCGCTGGCCGCCGGAGCGCGGGCGTTCCGGCCCGCGGTTAAAGCTGCCGCGTCCCTGCGGAGGGCGCTGCCTGGCGGCCGGCGTCCGGGGCTCGGGCTGCTCGCGGTTATAGATCTCTTCCCCGGGCTCCGCCAGGTGGGATAGCGGCCCGGGCTGGGTTTCCGGCCGGGCCTCCTGGGGGGGCCGCGCCTGGGGCGCGCGGCGCGGGGCCGTAACGGCGCCCGGGCGGCGCTTGTCGCCGGGCTGGTGCTGGCCGCCGCCGTTATGGCTGAAGCCGAAGCTGGCCGGCATTATATCGGGGTGCACCGACACCGGCAGCTCCATGCGCATCAGGCGCTCTATATTGCGCACGTCCCTGCCCTGGTCCGGCGCGGCGAAGGTTATGGCGCGGCCCGGCTGGCCGGCGCGGCCGGTGCGGCCCACGCGGTGTATATAGTTCTCGTCCTCGTCGGGCAGGTCGTAATTCACTACCAGCTCTATGCCGGTAACGTCTATGCCGCGCGCGGCTATATCGGTGGCCACCAGTATGCGGTACTTGCCGGCTTTAAAACCTTCCAGCGCTTCCCGGCGCTGCGCCAGGGAGCGGTTGGAGTGGATCTCGGCGGCGCTGTGGTTCATATTGCGCAGTTCCCTGGCGATCTTTTTGGCGTTATGTTTGGTGCGCACGAAGAGGAGCACGCTGCCCCAGTATTTATCCAGGATCTTGGAGAGCAGCGTAAGTTTGTCCCCCCTGCTGACGATGAAAAGTTCCTGCTCCAGTTTCTCCACGATGCTGCCGGAGCGGGCGACCTCTATGCGGGTAGGCAGCTTCATGTGGGCCGCGGCCAGCTTCATTATTTCGTCGGGCATGGTGGCCGAGAAAAGCATGGTCTGGCGCTCTTTGGGCAGCACGGCTATGATCTTGTTTATCTGGGGAGCGAAGCCCATGTCGAACATCCGGTCGGCTTCGTCGAGGACCAGGACGCGCACGTCGTCCAGGCGCGTGGTACGCTGCTGAAGATGGTCCAGGAGGCGGCCCGGGGTGGCTATTATTATGCGGGGCTTGCGGCGCAGTTCCTGTATCTGGCGGTTTATGCTTTCCCCGCCTATAATGACCAGGCACTGCATGCCCAGCAGAGGGGCGAACTGCTTTATCACTTCGGCCACCTGCAGCGCCAGTTCCCTTGTGGGGACCAGCACAAGGCCCTTGCCTTCTTTTGCGGCCAGCTGCTGTATCATCGGAATGGCGAAAGCGATGGTTTTGCCGGTGCCGGTCTGCGCGATGCCCACCATATCCTTGCCTTCCGAGGCCGCGGGTATGGCTTTCTGCTGTATGGGCGTAGGGACTTTGAAGTTAAGTTTATCTAAAGCTTCAAGCAATTTAGGGGCTATGCCCAGGCCGTAAAAGCCCGCGGCGGGAGTTTGAGTTGGTTCAGTCATATACAATTATCCCATATATGGGCCGCTCACAGTAGTATAATTGTCTTATATGAGGCTGCTGCTGCTCTCCGCTTTGCTTATTTTCTCCGGCGCGGCTTTCGCGCAGGTTAAGACCGAGAAGCGCCTGACCGGGCTGGAGAAGCGCATGACAAAAGTTGAAAAGCGCCTGACCGATATCGAGGTCGGAGCGGCGAGGCCCGGTGCGCGGCCCGCGGCCGCGGCGCCGCGGAAAGAGCCGGAGAACCCGATAGCGGTTTCTTTCATGGGCAAAAAACAAGTGACGGGCCAGACAAGGCTGGGGATGAAGCTTTACCTTGAATTTGAAAACCTTTCCTCCCGGAGTTTCTTCGCGTTTAACGGGACGCTGGTTTTCAGGAACGAAGCCGGGGCCCTTATCTGGTCCCGCCCCTACGCCCACAGCGAGCCGCTGGGCGCCGGCCAGAAGGTGGATGTTTCTATGGGGATCTTAAGCACCCAGGCGAAAGAGTACCTTAGGTTCGTGAAAGCGCGCTCCGTCACCGTCTCCCTTGAAAAGCAGCAGGCCTACGCGGCGGATTAGGTTTTGCCTTCCGTTGCTCTCTTTTTTTTCGCCGCTATCTTCGGGTTCGGATCAAGTACGGGGAACTTTTCAAACAGGGCAGGGGTTATTTTAAGGCGGTACCAGTGCGCCGTGGCGGCTGTGCAGTGGTGGCTGCCGGGGCAGATCTTCTCGAAGCCGTAACGCAGGTGGCAGCAGGTGGTTACCAGGTTCCCGTCCTCACAGGCGTACCAGATCTCTTTCGCGCCGTTCACGATAACGTGCCGTATGCGGGCTTCCGTAAGGCCCTTGGCTATCCCCTTCTCGCGGAACTCCGCCTTCACCATCAGCTCGTCCAGAACCCAGCGGCCCTTCTCAAAGTAGACAACGCTGTGCCCGGCCAGCTCTTCGCCGGAGCGGGCGGCAAAGTACGCGTGCGGCTTCCTGCCGAGTTTCCTTATCCTGAGGCCGGTATAGAAAACCAGGAAACGGGCCTTCCAGGCCGCGTCCTCGTGCTCCACTTTGCCGATAGTTATCGCGCTGCGCTGTTTCATAACTGCGTATATTATACAGAAAAGCGCGCGGGCCGCCATCGGTCTAAAGCCCCAGCCGCGTCTGGGCCTTAAAGCGCGGTGCGCCTGGGGCTTAAGCCTCTTATGGAAACGGGCCGCCGGGTGTTAGACTATATATACATTCACATATTGCGCCGGAGGTTTCGCGGGAGAAAAATATTTAATTCCCTGCTGCTGCTCCTGCTTGCTGTCCCTTCCGCTTTTTCCGCCGCCCCCGCCGGGCTTGAAACCCTGGCCCTTTCCGCCAAAGGCGGACCCGCCGGGCTGTTTGGCGGGAAAACCCTGCCGCCCGTCGAGGCGCCCGCGGTCGCGCCCCCGTTCTACGCGCCGGCCCCCGACAGGGGCGGCTACGACTGGTCCGGTCTCCCGGCCTATCTTTTCACCGACGAGGAGCCGCTGGCTAAACCCATCGTCGAGGCCATAAACCGCACCAGGAAAACCCTGGACGTGGCGCTTTACAACCTGCAGATAGACGATACGGTGGCCGCCCTGGTAAAGGCGAAAGAGCGCGGCGTGAAGGTACGAGTGCTCTTCGACAGCGCCCATGTGTACCCGCTGGCCGGCAAGCAGATACAGGCCGTGATAGCTTCCGGCATAGAGACCCGCGCGATGAACGGCCGCGGCGGCACCGGCGCGATGCACTGCAAGTACGCCCTTTTCGACGGCGCGCTGCTCCAGACCGGCTCGGCCAACTGGAGCGGTTTCGCCGAGACCTTCAGCTACGAGAATATCATGTTCGCGGCGGACCCGGACATCGTTGCGGGCTACGGCAGGACTTTCGAGTGGATGTGGCTGCAGGCGAAGCCCGCGGGCCAGCCGGAGGCCGCCGCGGCGAAGCCTTCCTCCCCCCCCTTCGATCCCACCCCCGACGTGAATTTTAACGGGACTATGCTGCCGGATTACTCGTTCTCCCCGCGCGGCGGCACCGAGGCCGCGATAGCGAAGGCTATCGACGCGGCCCGTTCCGAGGCGGACGTGGCCATGTTCACCTTTACCTCCAAGCCGATCATGGAGGCGCTGAAGCGCGCCTCGGCGCGGGGCGTGCGCGTGAAGCTGATGCTGTTTATCGACCAGAAGTTCCCTTTCGAGCAGGAAGCCAGGGCCGGGCGCATGGAGCTGCACTATAAGACCGGGCGCCTGGAGAAAGGCCAGATGCACAACAAGTTCGCGGTCCTGGACGGGAAGCTGCTGATCAACGGCTCTTTCAACTGGACCGCCACCGCCGAGAACAGCAATACCGAGAACACGATATTTACCATGGCTCCTGAATACGTGAGCCCCTATAAGGCGCAGTTCGACAGGCTCTTCATAAAGACCTCTCTTCCCAGGTAGGAGCGGTTCCGGCACCCGGAAATAAGAAGGCCGCCAAATGGCGGCCCTCTTTTTTGATTCCGGGGGGTGTTACCTGCGGCGTCCGCCGCCGCCCGGCCTGCGGGAGGAGCGCTGGTTCCAGCCGCGCCCGGAGGCCGCGTGGTCGTAGCCCCACAGGGTTTCGGCCGGGAGTTCCGGGTGGGTCATCTGCGTAAGCGGTATGCCGGTAAGGGTCTCTATGCTGCGCACGTCGCCGCCCTGCTCGGGCGTGGCGAAGGTGATGGCGCGGCCGGGCTGTCCGGCGCGGCCGGTGCGGCCTATGCGGTGCACGTAGGCGTCGTCCTCGGCGGGCAGCTCGAAGTTTATGACCAGCTCGATGCCGGTCACGTCTATGCCGCGGGCGGCTATATCCGTAGCCACCAGTATGCGGTATTTGCCGGACTTAAAGCCCGCCATCGCGTCCTTGCGCTGGCCCATGGACCGGTCGGAGTGTATTTCGGCCACCGCGTGTCCCATGTAGGAGAGGATGCTCGCCACCTTGGCGGCGTCATAGCGGGTTTCCACGAAGATCAGCACGGTGCCGGCGTATTTCTCGAGCAGCTTGGACAGCAGCATCGGTTTCGAGCCGGTGCGCACGACGTAGAGCTCCTGTATCACGTTGGCGGCGGCGGTGCCGGACTTGGCCACCTCGATGCGGATCGGCAGCTTCATGTGGTGGCTGGCCAGCTTCATCACCTCGTCGGGTATGGTGGCGGAGAACAGCATGGTCTGCCGCTCTTTGGGCAGGCAGCGTATGATGCGGTTTATCTGAGGGGCGAAACCCATGTCGAACATCCGGTCCGCCTCGTCAAGGACGAGGATGGTGGCGTCGTCGACCCGGAGGTCGCCGCGCTCTATATGGTCGTAGACCCGGCCCGGCGTCCCTATTATTATCCGGGCTTTGCGGTGAAGGTCGCGCAGCTGGCCTTCCTTCCCCTCTCCGCCGATAAGGCAGGCCACGCCCATGCCC
Organism: Elusimicrobiota bacterium; assembly: GCA_030651035.1. Taxonomy (GTDB): domain Bacteria; phylum Elusimicrobiota; class Elusimicrobia; order Elusimicrobiales; family UBA9959; genus UBA9959. The sequence continues at coordinate 2,811 of JAUSCK010000250.1, read as the reverse complement.
ATCTGGGGAGCGAAATCCCTGCAGACTTCAGCGACCTGGATGGCCAGTTCGCGCGTGGGGAGCAGCACCAGCCCCTTGCCGGGCTTGGCGGCCAGGCGCTGTATCATCGGGATGGCGAAAGCTATGGTTTTCCCCGTGCCTGTCTGGGCTATGCCCACCATATCCTTGCCTTCGGTGGCCACGCGTATCGATTTCTCCTGTATCGGAGTGGGGATCACGAAGCCTTTTTTGTCCAGGATATCCATGAGCTTAGGAGCTATGCCCAAGCCGTAGAATCCGGAAGCCTCTTTTTTAAGCCCTAGTTTCTCCAGGGCTCTGAGGCCGTATTTCTTAAGTAGTTTTTTCATATATCATCTATATTATAGCTTTTTCCATCTTATAAGGCCGACTAGTAAGATGTAAAGTTTTAGATACAGAACTGCACCGCGAGATGCCCAGTCGGGGGCCAACCACAGGGGCCAGAACGCAAAATCGGCGTCGCGCACACCGTGCGCGCGCCTGCCGGTCTCAGGCTCGGCGCTTACGCAAGCCTCGCCTTCCGACGGGCTTTTGCTAACCTGGCCCCTGTGGTCTCCCCCTCCGCTCACTTTATCAGTCAACAACTTTTCGTTAAAACGAGTAACCTGGGCGGAGACCGTGCTGGCCGGGTTAGCAAAACCTTCCGAAGGCCGAGGCTTGCATAAGCGCCGAGGCCTGAGGAGGAGCGAGGCCACGGTGTGGCCGAGCGCGTTTTGCGTTCCGGCCAGCACGGTAGGCCGCCCAGCCTATCTTCCGCTTACCGAGTATTCTGTATGTCTTGAATTTAGTTCAGCTCGAATTCCTCGCCCAGGGCGGGGGATTTTACGTTCTTTATGCCTTCGGCGGCGAGGGTTGCGGAGAGGGCGGCGCGGGCTTCGGGGTCGCCGTGGACGAGGAAGGTGCCGCGCGCGGGTTTGGCGGCTTTTATGAAAGCCAGCAGGTCGTTCTTGTCGGCGTGAGAGGAGAAGGTGTGCATGGTCTGCACGGAGGCCCACACCTCGTGCTCAAGGCCGAAGATCTTAACTTTTTTCAGGCCGTCCTGCAGCCTCCGCCCCAGGGTGCCCTGGGCCTGGTAGCCCACCAGCAGTATGGTAGTGGTTTCCTTTTCTATATTATTGCGCAGGTGGTGCAGCACGCGGCCGCCTTCGCACATTCCCGAGGCGGAAATTATCAGCATCGGCCCGCGCTTGTTGTTCAGCGCCTGGGACTCCTCCTTGCTGCGGACGTAGCTGATGTCGTCGAAGCCGAACGGGTCTCCGTCCATGCGCGCGTAATCCCGGAATTTCTGGTCGAAGCAAAAACTGTCCTTATGCTTGTTGAAGATCTCTGTGAGGCTGGTCGCCATGGGACTGTCGACATATACCGGGATTTCCGGCACTGATTTGTCGCGGCGCATCTTGTCCAGGATAAAGATTATTTCCTGCGTGCGCTCGAGGGCGAAGCTGGGTATTATCACTTTCCCGCCGTCCCTGTAGGCATTTTTTATCACTTCGGCAAGTTTCCCCGCCGCGTCCGCAAGCGGCTCGTGGTTGCGGTCGCCGTAGGTGCTTTCTATCACGAGGTAATCCACGCCCTGCGGCGCCGCGGGGTCGTCCAGCAGCAGGGTTTCGGCCCGGCCCAGGTCGCCGGTATAAAGCAGGCGCCGGCTCCCGGCCGGGGTTTCAATGTCCAGCTGCACCATAGCGGAGCCCAGCACGTGGCCGGCGTTGAGGAACTTCGCCTTTACTCCGGGGACCGGCTCAAAATCAGAGTTATATTCTACCGGCTTAAGATGTTTCAGCGCCAGGTCGGCGTCCTCCGCGTCGTACAGCGGCTCTATGGTCAGGTTTTCCGCGGCGTGTATCTTGTTATAGAACTGCGCGTCACCCTCCTGGAGGCGGGCGGAGTCCGCCAGCATTATCCCCGCTATTTCGGCCGTGGCCGGCGTTGCGTAAATGGGGGCGTCGCAGCCGTTCTTGCAGAGGAGCGGCAGCAGGCCGCAGTGGTCAACATGGGCGTGGCTGAGCAGCACAGCGTCCACCGAGGCCGGCGGGAAGCGGAAGGTCCGGTTTTTGGTGTCAGCGTCGCTGCGGTGGCCCTGGAACATGCCGCAGTCCAGCAGTACGCTTTTGCCGGACGCTTCAAGCAGGTGCCTGGAGCCGGTGACCTCCCCCGCCGCGCCGTGAAAAGATATTTTCGCATCAGTGTTCGCCATATCGTCCTTTTACATGACTACTTAGCTCCCGATGTCATTCCTGCGTGCCGTTGGCAGGAATCCAGGAATCCCCTTTTCTGTAAGGGATCCCCGCCTACGGATTGCGGAGATGACAGCTTTTCAGCCTGAGTAGTTACTAAATAATACAAAATTAGCGCGTTGGAAAAGGCGGCGACAGCTGCGCGGACAAGGAAGTTCTGTCGCCGTCTTGCCTTCTGCCGCTATAAATCGAAATAGGCCAAAGGGCCTATGGCGCATATAGGTCCTTTGGCCCTTGTTTAAAAGGCTTTACAAGTTAGACTATTGATATTAGTCAGTTGATTTCAGTCAAGCGCTGTTGGAGGAACATTGAAACGCTTTGCAGGCCTTCTCTCTCTGATAGTACTCAATGTAGTACCCTTCGCTTTCCCGGCAGCCCAGCCGGCGCCCGCTCTTGATACCCTTAATGATTCAGCGGCGGGCTTTTCATTATCCGCCCCCGCACCGGAAGCCCCCCTCCTCTACAACGCCGACCGCACCCCGCAGGATAGCCTGGCAGGCGAGCAGCTCTTCGCGTACCTGCACGAAGCCACCGCGCCGGCCCCCCGCAGGGCGCCGTC
>JAUSCK010000240.1 GCA_030651035.1 Elusimicrobiota bacterium | reverse complement strand
CCCCCCCCCCCCCCCCCCCCCCCCCCCCCCCCCCCCCCCCCCCCCCCCCCCCCCCCCCCCCCCCCCCCCCCCCCCCCCCCCCACACGTGAGCAAAACCTCCCGCGCTTTTTGGATAAGCACGTCGAGCGCGAACGGTTTCTGGATAAAGTTTCTATCCATATTTAATATTCCCTGCGCAAGAACGGCATGCTCCGTGTAGCCGGACATGAAGAGTATTTTTATATCCGGGTGCAGGGTTTTTAAGCGTTCAGCCAATTCAAAGCCGCTCATTTTAGGCAATACCATATCCGTCACTATAAGATGAACGGGGCTTTTATGGCGTTTGCAGATCGCCAGCGCTTCTTCCGCGCTGGCGGCTTCAAGGACGGTAAAGCCGTCCTGCGCGAGGGTGCGCCGGACAAGGGTACGGATCTGGACGTCATCATCCACTACCATAACGGTGCCGGTTCCGGCAAATATGTTTTTAACCGCTTTCAGTGGTTCGCTTATTTCCCCGCCGGCCGGGACCTGCGGGAAATATATTTTAAAAACCGTGCCATGACCTTCTTCGCTGTAAACAACTATGGAACCGCCGCTTTGTTTGATAATCCCATGGACCGTAGAAAGCCCCAGGCCAGTGCCCTTGTCGCGCGGTTTAGTGGTAAAGAACGGCTCAAAAAGGCGTGCTTGCGTTTCCGCGCTCATCCCGGTGCCTGTGTCGCTGACGGACAGTATTATATAATCACCCGGCGTGATTGTCCCGTTAAGGTGGATGTGCGCCTCGTTCATGCGCATGACAGAGGCTTCAATAGTAATCTTGCCTCCTTTAGGCATAGCGTCGCGGGCGTTAACCGAAAGATTCAACAACACCTGTTCTATATAGCCGGGATCCGCTTTTATAAGCGGCGGAACTTTGCTGGTAAGCACCGTCAGTTTTATGTTTTCACCGATGAGGCGGCCGAGCATTGTTTTTACTCCCAGGATAACCTTGTTTACGTCCAGCACTTTCGGCTGCACAACCTGCTTGCGGCTGAAGATGAGGAGCTGGCGCGTTAACGCGGCGGCGCGCAATCCCGCTTTTTTTATTTCTTCCGCATCCGCGCGGCAGGGAGCGTCCAGGCACGGGCTTTTAAGCAGGAATTCGCAGTAGGACAGGATTACCGATAAGATGTTATTGAAATCGTGGGCGATACCACCGGCCAGGCTGCCAGCCGTCTCCATCTTCTGCGACTGGCGTAACTGTTCCTCAAGTTTCTTTTTTTCCTGTTCAGCGGCTTTAGCGGCACTTATGTCTTCTATAATGCCGAGATAGCGCGGGGCGGAGCCGCCGGATGCCGGCAGCGGCGCGGCGGTCAGGCACCCCCAGACCGGAGCCCCGCCGGGTTTAATATAACGCTTTTCTAGCTGGAACGTTTCCTTATTCCCGGCATATAGCGCTGCGAGACTGACCGACTGCGTCTTTATATCGTCGGGGTGGGTAATGCTCTGCCAGGAGGCCGCGGCCAGTTCTTCCGCAGTTCTGCCGACGATCTTTAAGAACATCGGATTTACGCTTAAGAATTTACCTGTCGCGGAATCTACCAGGCATATGCCCATAGGCGCGGCTGTAAACACGGTTTTAAACAGCGCTTCACTTTCCTTTAACAGTTCCAGACTCTTCACGCGAGCGGCGAGTTCTGCCGCTAGTTCGCGGGTGCGCTGTGCGGTCATAACTACCAGCTGGTCATGTTCCGCCTGCCGCAGGATATTGGCGGCTTTGATCTTCGCCATAACCCGTATCTGAACGTTTAATTCCCATGATTCAAATGGTTTTATAATGAATGCTTCGGCGCCGACCTCGAACGCTTTTTCGTATATTTTCTCGTCGGGTTTTAGCGCGGTAAGGAAGACCACCGGAATATTCCTGAGGCGCGCGTCTTTTTTCAGCCGCCGACACACCTCGAAGCCGTCCATCCCCGGCATGGAGATATCGAGGAGAATTATATCGGGGTCTTCGGCCAGCGCCAGGGTTATGCCTTTGGGGCCGTCCGTGGCGGTGAAGAACCCGGCGGCGGGAAAAGCGTGCGCAATGGCTAAATCCAAGGCGTCCAGCATATCCTGGCCGTCATCGATCGCCAATATTTTTATTTTCTCAGCGGTAATCATTGTTTTGCCCCCATGGTTTTAAGAGACGCCCCCGGTAAATCAGGGTAAGACAAGGCAGCTTGCGACAAATAGTTTTGACGCAAGCAATAAGAAACAGGGTGTGTGTTGACCCAACTGCCTGATTTCCCCAACGAATTCATTATACCGCTTTTATAGGAGGCGCTCTTTGTGAGGGGTGCTATTATCGGCGCGGGCCGGCCTCCGCTTCGTTAAGAGCGGCCCGAGGCAGCAGTGCCGGCTTTGCCGCCAGGCAAAGGCGGAGCTGCGGCCGCAAGGGCCGTTTCCGCAAGATCATAACGTCCAGGCGCTCGTCGTAAAGCGTGGGATAGATGACACTGGCACGGCGTGGAAACGCTGACCTGGCGCATTCTTGCGCGAATTTAAAATGCCATTTCGCCAGAAATGGCGACAAACGCGCTTTAAAGGCGGTTAAGGGGGGGGAGAGGGTCGTTTAGGGCGGGGGAGCGCCTCCAAGAGCCACTGGCGGCGGCTGTATGGGGGCGTATGTGCAAAAGGCTCCTGACTTTTTCCCTTTATGAGTTTACCCGCGCCGCCGTCCCGTCTCGGGGCTGTGGCGGTGGGCCTTGACCCGGCTGCCGAGCCGCGTCGGCGGAGGCGCGCTTATTCTTTCGACAAGCCGTTTTTTCGAAAGATGGGACAGCCGCAGTGCAATTTTTCCTGGGCTCAGGATGAAATCCACACAGCCTGTCGCTATAGCCTCATGCGGCATACTTTTAATGAGGGCCGTGTCGTTCTGGGCAAATGTCATACCGCCACGCTGCTTTATTTTGATGAACCCTTCGGCTCCATCGCCGTCATAACCGGAAAGCACCACGCCGATCGCTACTTCCGCTTTGTCCAGGGCCAGAGAAATCAAAAATCTATCGAACGGTTTATGGTCCCCACTATGCTCCGTTCGTAGCTTCACCACGAGAACACCTTTCCGAACGGTCAGCCGGGTGTTCGGGGTGAGCACATAAACCGTGTCGGGCATCACCCACCGCCCATTGGTAGCCGGACACACCGGCATCTTGGTCATCGTGGCTAAAATCTGCGGCAACAGGCTCTCTTTATCGGCTCTGAGATGCTGGATAACTACAAAAGCCATGCCGGTGTTGGAAGAAAGCCCGCTAAAAAGTTTCATCAGCGGTTTGAGGCCGCCGGCTGAGGCGCCGATCGCGACAATAGGAGTATCGCTCGCGGGGCGGATAGGGGGCAGCGGTCGCCTTCTGTTGGTTTTTAATCGGTGAGTAGCCATGAGGAAAGCATAGCTTATCTGGAACACCTCCACCGGCGGCAGTTAACCTGGGTGTTAAAGTTAAGAAGCTTAAGGCGCTGGTTTATGTTTTTTGTTTTTAGGCCCTGGGCTGGCGGGGCGCTTGTAAACTTTAACCGAGGGGGAGAAAAGAGCGGCACTTGTTCCCACTGGAAACTGCAGGCCACCCTGGAACACACGCTTGATAGCCTTAAGCAGTTCGGATGTCGGCTGGTCTTTTGTCACATAACCTCGCGCGCCACACCGGGCCATCTTAACCACGTATTCCTCGCTGGAGTGAAGACTGAAGGCGAGAATTTTAGACTCAGGCACAAGCCGATGCAGGAGGCGGGCTAGTTCCCAGCCATGCATGGAAGGCAGGTTCACGTCCAGAACAATAACATCAGGCGCCAGCTTTTTGATCTTACGAAGGGCTTCCGGGGCATCGGATGCTGCACCCACCACCGCAATCGAGTGGCTGGTTAGATAAGCATGCACACCTTCGCGCACAATCGGATGATCGTCTACCAGAAAGACCTTAATTTGTTTTTGTTCCATGTCCCCTGTTATAACCCAACCGTTCGCTTAGACATCCCGAACAGCCACGCCTGAATGCTAACAAATGGGGGGGGGTCAATGATTACTTTGGAAAACGCACGCCAGCGCGGTCCCTGTGCGAAATTAGGGCCTTCGGGCAAGCTTAGGCAATGTCACGATTTACTCTTCGTAAAAGCACAAAGAATTTTATTTTGGGAAGGTGACGTAGTTGACAGAGAAGGGTGGCGGCGGTCAACAGGCCCTAATTCCCTGGGCGATGCGCACGCTTGTGTCCACTAGCTTCAACACAAAACTTGGGCGTCATAAAGAATTTCCTTTGCAAGGCCGCGGTTGTTGGCGCGGGCCTTACCGCCGTAGGCGGTAAGGGGGGCGCGCGGCCGCGCAGGGGTGGGGCAGGGCTGTTGCGGCCCGGCGGCCCCACGAACCGGCCCGCCTTTGGCGGGCGGGCGGCGCGGCTTTAGCCGCGACGGTGGGGCGAACAGCCGCAAGCCTGGCCGGCCAGCGGTCAGGCTGGCCGGCAGGGCGGCGGCTGCGCCGGGCCGCGTAAGGAACTCCACTTTTATCAGGAACTCCGCTCGCGAGTAAGCGCAAATTTGCCCCGGACGGCAAGTTAACATAACGATGTTATGTATAACCCAAGCCCGCCCGCCTCCTTAAATTTTATCAGGAACGGAGCGGGCGCA
>JAUSCK010000233.1 GCA_030651035.1 Elusimicrobiota bacterium | reverse complement strand
GACATCAGCCTATGTCGGACTTGTCTGGGCAATTTACAGTAGTGTTTAATGGCGAACTGTATAACTACCTGGAATTACGTGCGGAACTGGTGTCGAATGGACACCGGTTTAAAACTCGAAGTGACACTGAAGTCTTGCTTGAGGCGTATCGTTGCTGGGGCGAAAAGTTTATTGACAAACTGAACGGGACATTTGCTTTTGCAATTTATGATTCCGTTAAAAATAGCCTGTTTATGGCTCGCGACAGGGCTGGGGAAAAGCCATTTTTCTATTGGTATTCTGGAAATACGTTCATATTTGCCTCTGAGCTTAAGGCTTTAATGGCGTTCCCGTCTTTTCCACGGAAGCTTTCCCTTGATGCAATGAATGCTTACCTCACATATGGGTATGTTCCAAGGGATATGTGTATGCTTCAGGGGGTGAGAAAGCTCCCTCAGGGACACGCCCTGTTGTTTGATCGTGAGCAGAATAGGTTGCGAACTTGGGCATATTGGGCTTTGCCGGAACCGGCTATTACTAAAAACGCAAGTACGAGCGAGCTTTTATGGGAGTTTGAAAAGCTCCTGACAGATTCAGTCCAACGTCAGCTTGTGGCAGATGTTCCGGTAGGTGTACTTCTTAGCGGTGGGATTGATTCAAGTCTGATAACTGCAGTAGCCAGCCGTGTGTCTACAAAGAAGGTTAAAACATTTACGATTTCCTTCCCTGGGAGTAAAAGCTTCAATGAAGCTCCCTATGCAAAGATAGTTGCAGACCATTTTGGCACGGAGCATACTGTTCTCCCCGCAGAGGTAGCTACAGTAGAATTACTACCACAACTAGCCAAGCAGTTTGATGAACCATTGGCGGATTCATCCATGGTTCCGACCTATCTAGTTTCCCAACTTATTCGCCGATATGCAACTGTGGCAGTAGGTGGGGATGGCGGTGATGAGCTATTTGGCGGATACCTTCATTATAAATGGCTACAATACCAGGAAAGTGCACGAAAACTGTTATCTCCTGCAGTACGCTCTATTATTTCTAGTGGGGCGGAGACATTTCTGCCTGTTGGGCTGCGTGGTCGGAATTATATGCAGGGGGTAAATGGAACGCTTCAAAATAGTTTTGCTTATGTTAACCGCTTTTTCGACGTTAAAGCACGTCATGATGTTTTCACGGCCTTTGGCGGCTATGGACCAGATACTATTGCGCGCGGTGAGCAATATAAAGCAAAGCTGGCGCTGCCAGGTGACACTACTGTTCAGAAGGGTATGGCATCTGACTTTATGACTTATCTGCCGGATGATATTCTCGCCAAAGTGGATAAAGTTAGCATGCTGTCTTCTCTTGAGGTTCGGGCCCCATTTTTAGACTACAGGATGGTCGAATTTGCCTTCTCTAAAGTTCCTGATTCTTTGCGGGTTACTGGCAGTAAAAGGAAAGTTCTTCCGAAAATGTTGGCGAAGAAATTATTGCCTCCTAACCTGGATATTTCCAGAAAACAGGGATTTTCAATACCTCTTGATCAATGGATGAGAGGGGATTGGGGTGAATATATGAAGTCTGTTCTTTTGGATCCTGAATCTTGTTTTAATAAAGATGCTGTCACCCATTTGTTTAAATTGCAGCAATGTGGCTTTTCTAACTCCCAGCGCATTTTCGCACTGACAATGTTTGAGTTGTGGCGGCGGCAATATAATATTGAGATTCCATAAATAAATATCAAATTCCTATGAAAAAAAAACTCCTCAATATCCTCTGCTGTCCCGATTGCCGGAATACACTTGCTCTCCTGGCGATTAAGGAAGCAAATGGCGAAGTCGAGGAGGGGGAACTACAGTGTGAAACTTGTAAAAAGATTTATCCTGTTCTCAGGTTTATTCCGCGGTTCGTGCCTAGTGAAAACTATGCGGATAATTTTGGATTCCAATGGAATCAATTCCGGAAGACACAACTTGACAGTCATACTGGAAAACCCATTGCAAGGGATCGTTTTTTGACAAGGTACGGAGATGCTTTATTAGATTTTAGTGGTAGGATGGTGCTAGATGTTGGTTGTGGAGCGGGGAGAAATTCAGAAGTCGCATTATCTATGGGAGCAAACCTTGTCGCGGTAGACTACTCATCGGCCGTTGATGCTTGTTGGGAGAACCTTCGTTCTTTTCCACAGTTGAATGTTGTGCAAGCGGATATCTATCACCTTCCTTTCAAGGCAGCCTCATTTGACTCTGTTTATTGCTTTGGTGTTCTTCAACATACCCCTGATGTGGAAAAGGCCTTCAAAGCACTTCCGGCACAACTTAAGGCGGGCGCCAAATTGTTTGTGGATGTCTACCCCAGATTGCTATTAAATATCTTCTGGCCAAAATACTGGATTCGTCCCTTTACCAAGGGAATACCCCCTGACCGGTTATTCCCGATAGTCCAATCAATGGTAAAGTTCCTTTTCCCCATAAGTATAGCTCTCGGTCGGATCCCATATATTGGCCGTAAGCTCCGTTATGCTATCCCTGTGCTAAATTATGAAGGAATCTTTCCCCTTACAATGACGCAGCTTAAGGAATGGGCACTTTTGGATACATTTGATATGTTATCCCCTCATCACGACCATCCGCAGTCAGAAACGACTTTGAGGAGATGGTTTGAAGAGGAAGGGCTGAAAGATATAAAGGTCTTCAGATCTGGATTTATAATAGGTCATGGGACCAAGCCTGAGAGTTTGTAAAACAGGAATATATGTGGGACCGAGCAGCATATAAATCAATTTTTAAAGGTTTAATAACGTTCCTTCCTGGTTGGTGCCGACTTCAGCGAAGAGAAGGTGGCGGAGCAAGTTCTGCAAGGTACTGTTATTCTGTATGGTTGCGGCATCTGGTTCTTCTGCATAAACACGGGATGCGCAATGTTCCCGGAGTTATCGCTGAACTGGGCCCTGGTGATTCATTAGGGATAGGTTTATCAGCGCTTCTTTCTGGTTGCGGTGCTTACTATGCGTTCGATGTTGTCCGTTTTATTCGAAACGATCAGAATCTTAAGATGCTTGAGGAGCTTCTGGAACTTTTTAAGGCTAAAACGCCTATTCCTGATGAAGTTGAGTTCCCGCATCTTTTTCCGCGTTTGGATGGCTATGCTTTCCCTTTGGATATTCTTGATGATGCTCAAATGAGACAGGCTTTGTCCCCAGATAGGGTGAATAAGATAAGGGTTGCCCTTGCTAATCCGGGCCAAGAACTTAATGATTCACTTATCTCCTATTTCGTCCCGTGGGCTGATAGGGCAAATATCCGTGATAATTCCATCGACCTTATTCTCTCTCAAGCTGTGCTGGAACATGTCGACGATTTGCCTGACGCTTATCTCAATATGTCTCGTTGGTTAAAACCTGGAGGATATATTTCACACGAAATAGATTTTAAGTCACATGGGATTACCAGTGAATGGGACGGGTATCGATCTTATGGCGATTATATGTGGCGGATAGTGCGGGGTAATCGGGTTTATCTTATTAATCGGGAACCATATTCCACACATCTCCGCTGCGCCCGTGAGGCAGGTTTTGATGTTGGATTTACGCAGATACAGAAGTTGGTTCCCTATGTACGTCGGGAGAGGCTTGCAACTCGCTTTGTGAGGTTGGATGATGATGATTTGTCGACCGCTTCTACATATATCATGGCACAGAATCTTAAAATACAGGTGAGTGCTAAATTGCCATGAAAATTCTCTATGCTGCGCTCGGATATAAACCCGCATATAGGTTGGGGGGGCCTATACACACAGTTGCAGCCACCGCTGAAAGGCTTGTTCAAAAAGGGCATGAGGTCGTTGTTTTTACTACTAATTCCAATCTGGATCAGAACCTTGATGTTCCTACTAATAAACCGATTAACGTTGATGGTGTTCAGGTTTGGTATTTCAAACGTGAGGAACCTATTCAAAAATGGTTGCCTTTCCTCCCATATCTGTCTAAATCATCAGGTTTTTTGTATGCCCCGGCTATGAAAGCCCAGCTTTCCAAAATCATGCCGTCTATTGATGTAGTCCATACTCAGATGCCGTACATATATCCAACCTATGCTGCCGGTAATGCAGCTATTCGGGCGAAAAAGCCATTATTCTATAATCAACGTGGAGTTTTTGACCCCGAACGATTGAAGTTCCGTGGTATTAAGAAAAAACTTTATATCAAGGCCATTGAGCTGCCCATTATGCAAAAAGCGACAACGCTCATTGCCCTTACAGAGGCAGAAGTTAGTAGTTACAGGGCGTTAGGTGTTAAAACTCCTTGCCGTGTAATTCCCAACGGGGTTGATATTGTTGATTCCCTCCAGTATCCAAGCCGTATTGATTGTTCCTTTGGTGATATTTCCCCGAATGATTTGGTTATACTTTTTATGGCTCGGCTGCATCCAATAAAAGGAGCAGACAGACTTATTAACGCCTTTTTAAGAATCTGTAATAGATTCCCAAGAGCTAAGCTCGTGATGGCAGGGCCAGATGAGTGGGGACTGGTTCAAAAATTCCGCCAGGAAATAATAAAGGCCGGAATGGGCGGGCGAGTGTTGTTTCCTGGTATGGTCACCGGTAAAACGAAACAGGAATTATTGAGTCGTGCCGATTTATTCTGTTTGCCTTCGGATGCAGAGGGTTTCTCTATGGCAGTATTAGAAGCACTTGCCCATTCTACAGCCGTCTTGCTTTCTCCCGGCTGCCATTTCCCCGAGGTTGAACAGGTTGGAGCCGGGCTTGTTGTAAGACCTGAACCAGATGCTTTGGCTAAAGCATTGACTAATCTTATGGATAATCCGGAAAAGCTGAAGGAAATGGGGGAAAAGGGACGCGATTTTGTATCGCGGTATTATTCCTGGGATACTATTACTAATCAACTTATAGAGGCGTACACTGAAGGGATTGAACGAAATAAATCAATTCGGTGATGTCTGGTTTATAATTATTATATGTTACGCTGGTTATAGCTCAGCTCAGAGCTATCCCCTTATTAACGAATACATGAAGATATCGATAATTACTGCATCCTATAATTCAGAAGAGACTATTGATGCTTCTATACGGTCTGTGTTGGCGCAGACATGTAAAACTTTGGAGTACATCGTGGTGGATGGCGGGTCCAGTGATGGGACTTGCGACATTGTGAAGTCTTTTAGCGAGAAAATAAATCAGTTTACAAGTGAGCCGGATGCAGGCATCTACGATGCCATGAATAAAGGCATTCAGCGTGCTACTGGGGATGTCGTAGGCATTTTAAACTCGGATGATGTGTACGCGAATACAGAGATACTTGCCAAGGTTCTTGAGGTGTTTAAAGATCCAGAGGTTGCTGTTTGTTACGGTGATTTGGTGTACGTTTCTCCTACGGATATGCATAAGCAAGTACGAATGTGGAAATCTTCTCCTTACATTCACGGTTCTTTCTTAACAGGTTGGGTTCCTCCTCATCCAACTTGTTTTGTTCGTAGAGAGGTTTATCAGAAGCATGGGGCTTTTGACACATCTTTCCCACTTGCCGCAGATTACGAGCTAATGTTGCGATTTATTCATTGCTTAAGACTAAAATCTTTCTATATTCCAGAGATATTGGTCAAGATGCGATTGGGGGGGGCCTCGAATAAAAACTTTAGTAATATTTTAAAACAAAATATAGAAATATTCCGTGCAGGCCGAAAAAACAGTGTTGATATCGGGACTAAATATTACTTAGGGAAATTTATTAACAGACTTAATCAGTATGTGAGTGCTGCTAGAATATCAGCCTAGGTATATTTGTTTAATCCAAATGAAACGAATATTCGATTTTTTAGGAGCTTTAAGTGCGCTAGTGGTTTTGTTCGTTCCAATGCTGCTAGTGGCTTTGATCGTTAAAACAACTTCAAACGGCCCGACCTTGCATTGGTCAGACCGCGTCGGCCGGGCTAATAAGATTTTTAAGATGCCGAAATTCCGCACAATGCGTGTTGACACTCCGCCTATGGCCACCCATCTTATGACCGAGCCAGAGAGGTTTTTGACACCTATAGGCGGTCTTCTACGCAAAACAAGTTTGGACGAACTCCCACAGTTGATCAGCATATTGTGTGGGAATATGAGTTTTGTCGGTCCAAGGCCAGCTCTGTTTAATCAGGAGGACCTGATAGCCTTGCGTACAGCTAAAGGTGTTCAAAATATAGTTCCCGGTCTTACTGGTTGGGCACAGGTAAACGGAAGGGACGATTTGCCTGTGCTGGTAAAGGTTGATTATGACGAGTATTATCTACACCATCGTTCTTTTATTTTCGACCTTAAAATATTAGCTATGACTGCTAGTCAGGCCATAAGAGGCAAAGGCGTACAACATTAAAATCAGACTTGGCTAAACAATACTTGATACTGTATATGCTAGTGTTTGGAGATTGTAATGAATTCATCTCTTTTAGGTAAGATTAAATATAAGAAAGAGCGCCTAGGCGTTGTGGAAAAGAATGGTAAAACCTACGTAAAATATGCAAAAGTGCGCAGGTTTAAGTTGAGCAGGACTTCTATATATATATTCGTAAGTGTCTTTATTTTGGTTGTTTTTGGACTGGGCCTTAAACTCCTGTTGTCTGAGTTGTACTCAAGGGATCCGATAGTGGAGACTGCAGAGGTGGGTAGCTAAAGTTCTTGGGTACAGTTAGATATAAAGTAGACTCTGGTAGTGAGCATGTAACTGCTGTTACATTGTATTTATAGGTATTTTTTGGGATACTATATACATGCAGAAACACATAGAAAAACATGGCAGGCTTCTTGTCTTAATACTTGATGCTGCCGCCATAACTTTGGCTTATTTCCTGGCCTTTGTTCTAAGATTTGATTTTACCCTTCCGCCAGGTGAAGCTTACAATTTCTTATATACCTTGCCGGTGGTTTTAATACTGCGATTGGCGGCTTTTTATTACTTCGGGCTTTATAACGGCATCTGGCGCTATGCCAGCATGGCCGACCTTACGGCCATTATGAAGGGTATATTGGCAAGCCAGATACCTATAATGGCAGTCATATTGTTTCTTCAACACGGGCATTTCCCGCGGTCCGTGCTGCTAATGAGCCCGTTTATATCCCTGTTCTTTATAGGGGGCATTCGTTTTGCCATAAGGGTAACGCGCCATTTGCGCTATACAGAGAAGACTGGGAGCCAGTCCCGTATGCTTATCTACGGCGCGGGAGACCTGGGCGAGGCCGTGCTCAGGGATTTACAGCGCTCAAAAGGTGCCACCCGCAGGGCGGTTTGCTTCCTGGACGACAATGCTTTAAAGCATGGTCGCAGTATTCACGGTGTGCCTGTTCTGGGCGGCCGGGACCGGATTGCCAGGGTTATTGAGGATAAGGAAATTGACGAGGTGCTGGTGGCGGTGAACCACAGCCGCGGTAAATTAATAACCGATTTGATGCAGGTTTACGCGGCTTCGGGCATAGAGCGCAAGGTGGAGTTCAAGACCCTGCCCACAATGGACGAACTTATAAGTAAAACCCGCCTAGTGCCCGATATCCGCAAAATCGACGTGGCCGACCTTATGCACCGCCGCATTGTGGATATAAACATGGGCCTGGTAAAGGCCAGCATAAAGGGCAAGACCCTGCTGGTCACCGGGGCCGGCGGCACTATTGGCGGCGAGCTTTGCCGGCAGGTGCTGGCGCTTGGGCCTAAGAAAGTGGTGCTGCTTGAAAACCACAATACCGCGCTGTTCTATATAGACAAGGAACTGCGCGAGAAGGGCTTTGCCGGGCATATAGTTTCCGTGCCCGGGGATGTGCGGGACGAAAGCCTGCTGAAGAATCTTTTTGAAACGCATAAGCCGGCCTGGGTGCTGCACGCGGCCGCGTATAAGCACGTGGCGCTGATGGAGGACGGCACCTATATACTGGCGAAGACCGCCGCGGACTACAATGACAGTAAGATCCGGAAGGAACTGGGCTGGAAGCCGCCGTTTACTATGGCCGAGGGGTTAAAAGAGACGGGGGAATGGTATATAAAGAAAAAGGATAAAGGACAGAGACGGATGTGTTCAACATATTGACCAAAAATGTATTATCTTGTATAGTATACTGACCATGGATAAAAATTATTATAAGCAGGTGCTGATCGAGCAGAAGGAAGAAGGCGCCGGGTTATCCGCGCCCAGGGTTATAAGGCGGACTGCTGAAAAAATGGCTTCAGAGGCCATGAAAAGCGGCCTTGTAAAGGTCATCTCGGGAATGCGCCGCTGCGGCAAATCCACACTTGCCCACAGCCTTATGAGAGGCAGGCGTTATGGGTACATGAATTTTGATGATGAACGGCTGTCGGGGGTGAAAACGGCCGATCTCAACAACCTGCTTGAAATCCTGGCGCAGATAAATCCCGGGATGGGATACATACTGCTTGATGAAATACAAAATGTCACGGGCTGGGAGTTGTTTGTTAACCGTATCCACCGCAAGGGTTACAATGTGGTGGTCACAGGCAGCAATTCTAAATTGCTGGGACGGGAACTTGCGACTCATTTGGTGGGCCGGTATTTAAAAATAGAACTCTCCCCGTTTTCTTTCAGGGAATATCTGGATTATCAGGGCATTATTCCGGAAGAGGCGGATTTTTTTATCACTGAGAGAAAGGCGGCACTTAAACGGCATTTTGAGGCCTATCTATCCGGTGGGGGGCTTCCCGGGACTTTCGGGCTTGTGGCCTGGAAATCATATTTAAGGGAGCTCTTTGATAAAATAATCACTAGAGATATAGTGGACCGATACGGCGTGAGGAACGTGTCGGACTTGAAGGAAATAGGGCTTTACGCTCTTTCAAACTACTCTTCCCGTATTACGTTCCACAAAATCAGGGATATTTTTGACATTAAGAGCGTGAACACAGTTAAGAGTTACCTTGACCATCTGGAAGAGGCTTACCTGACGTTTCAATTAAAACCTTTCTCTTTCAAAACCAAGGAGCTTCTAAAACTACCCAGGAAAATATATGCCATGGACAATGGTTTGATTTCGGCTGTAGTGCCAAAAGTTACGCTGGACTATGGGCGCATGCTGGAGAACCTGGTTTTTACCCAATTGCGGAGATTGGGTGAAGAAATATACTGCTACGCAGGGCGGGGTTGCGAGGTGGATTTTGTGCTGCGGGAGGGAGCGGGAATAAAAAAAATGGTGCAGGTGTGCTATTCGATGTCAAATAAGGATACTGCCCAAAGGGAAATTGGCGCGCTATTGAAAGCGTCATCTGATCTGAGGTGCAAGGATCTGTCTATTATCACCTGGGATGAGGAAGGCGTGGAAAAAAATTCCGCTAAAACAATACGCCTGGTCCCTGTCTGGAAGTGGCTGCTGGATTGCGAAAAAGAGGCGCTCGACGCGCCAGGCTCCTGAAGTTCCCGTTCCCGCCCGGCCCTGCTGCGCCTTGCCGGGAGCCTTACGGACATTACCCCCGTTCCGTGTTGGTTATAAGCCCATTCATTGCCTTGTTTTTTATCGGCGGCATAAGGTTTGCAATAAGGATGACCCGCCACCTGCGCTATAAAGAGCATACTGGCAAGCTGATAACCGATTTGATGGAAGTTTACGCGGCCTCGGGCAGCCCGCGCAAGGTGGAGTTCAAGACCCTGCCCACCATGGACGAGCTTATAAGCAAAACCCGCTTGGTGCCGGATATCCGCAAAAATTGACGTCAGCGACCTTATGCACCGCCGCATTATGGATCTCAATATGGGGCTGGTTAAGGCCAGCATAAAGGGCAAGACCCTGCTGGTTACCGGGGCCGGCGGCACTATTGGCGGCGAGCTCTGTCGGCAGGTGCTGGCGCTTGGGCCTAAGAAAGTGGTGCTGCTTGAAAACCTCAATACCGCGCTGTTCTATAGAGACAAGGAACTGCGCGAAAAGGGCTTTGCCGGGCATATAGTTTCCGTGCCCGGGGATGTGCGGGACGAAAGCCTGCTGAAGAATCTTTTTGAAACGCATAAGCCGGCCTGGGTGCTGCACGCGGCGGCGCATAAGCACGTGGCGCTTATGGAGGACGGCACCTATATCCTGGCGAAGACCGCCGCGGCCTACAATGTGGAGCGCTTCCTGTTCATCTCTACGGACAAGGCCGTGCGGCCCACTAGCATAGCGATATTTTCGCGGCTGTGTCGGAAGAG
>JAUSCK010000224.1 GCA_030651035.1 Elusimicrobiota bacterium | reverse complement strand
CGTTGGCGGTGATCACTTCGAAGCCGGCGAACTCCACCATTTCCTTCATCAGCAGCAGCAGTTCGGTCTGGTCGTCGGCGATCAGGACTTTCGGGCGCACTTCTTTCAGCGGCTCCGCGGACGCGCCGTAGGGCGAGGTCTGCTCCTCTATGAGCTTCAAAAGCAGGTCACCCGGGATCTCGCGCGCGATTATCTCCGGCAGGCCGGTGAGGATGCCGCGCTCCTGGTAGTTGTCCAGGCGCAGCGCGCTTAAAACTATTATAGGGATCGCGGCCGTGGCGGCCTCGTCCTGCATTTCCTCCATGATGCTGAACCCGTCCTTGCGCGGCATCATCAGGTCAAGCAGCAGCACGTCCGGAGTTACCGCGCGCAGGTATTGTATTACCGTTAAGGGGTCGTTGACCGTAACCGCCCTGTAGTTGTTGGCTTCCAGGAACATTTTCAGGAGGTCCGAGAACTCGGCGTCGTCGTCCGCCACCATCACGGTCTGCTGGCGCCCCGGCACCGGGGGCGCGGCTATCTGCAGGGCGGCCTTGAGGGCCTCGAAATCCACCGGCTTGGTAAGGTAGCCGCACACCATGGGGGAGGGGCCGGTGACTATGCTGGTGGCCGGAGTCTGCGAGAAGATTATTATCCTCTGCGCCGCGGTGAAAGGGCTTTCTTTGAGCTCGGTGATGAAATCCAGCGGGTTGAAGGACTGTATCAGGACGTTCAGTATGACCAGGTGCGGCTTCCAGTTCTGCACGGCGGTTATGGCCTGCTGGCAGCCGGTCACGGTCTGGGTGCGGTAGCCGCTGCCCTCCAGGAAGGAGGTCAGCTCCCGCGCGGCGGCTTCGTCGGTATCAACGAGCAGTATTTTTTTGCCTGAGCCTTCAGCCATAAAATTATTTTAACATTTTTAAGTAGTAAAATACCTCTATGGCGGATAAAGATAATTATTGGAGTTACGCGCAGATAGGGCTTGAGCTGGCCGCGGGGGTGCTGCTGGGCCTCTGGGGCGGCTACTGGCTGGATAAAAAACTGGGCTCGATCCCGTGGTTCACGCTGGGCGGGGCGGTCTCCGGGCTGGCGGTCGGTTCTTACCTGGTAGCTCTGGAGCTCTTTCCCAAAGGGGCGGGAAAACGGTGATACATACCATACCAGCCGGAATCGTTTGCGGCGCGGTCCTCGGCGTATTAAGCGGCCTGGGTTCGAGGCTGGTCCTGAAAAAATTCCTCAACTCCGCGGACAAGGTGTTTTATTCGGTTTTTGTGGCGGGTTTTTTCTGCCGCCTCGCGCTGCTCATCGCAGCCGTTTGCTTGCTCCGCCGCGAAAAATATATAATTATTATCTTGTTTGCCGTTTCCTTTATCCTTCTGCAGACGGCTTTTGAGGCGTTTCCGCTGAAACATGGACCTAAAACTAATACTTGAGCACCACATCGTGGATAAGATCTGGACCTGGGTCGCGTTCGGCCCGCTCAGGCTTCCCGTTTCAAAACATCTGCTGATGATGGGGATAACCTCGCTCATCCTTCTGGTCGTCTTCCCGCTGCTTATCCGCAGCCGCTCCGGGGCGCTGGCCCCCTTCCGCGCGATGATAGAGATGACGGTGCTGTTCCTGCGCGACGAGGTAGTGCTCCCCAACCTCGGGCACAAGGGCGCCGCGTACACGGGCTATTTTTCCACTCTTTTCTTCTTCATCCTGATAATGAACCTTTTAGGCCTTGTGCCCTACGGGGCCAGCGCCACCGGCAACCTGGCCGTCACGGCCGGCCTGGCTCTGACCACCTTCGCGCTGATAAACTTCTCCGGCATAAAAGAGCAGGGGCTTATCGGCTATTTCGCGCACCTGGTGCCCAAGGGCGTGCCCCTGTGGCTGTACCCGCTGATGTTCCCGATAGAGGTCATGGGCATGTTTATTAAAACCTTTGCGCTCTGCATCCGGCTGTTCGCCAACATGATAGCCGGGCACATAGTGATACTCGTCTTTATCTGTTTTATCTTTATCTTCGGGGCTTTCGGGACGGCGTTCGGGTTGCTCGCGGCGCCTATTTCGGTGGGCCTGGTGCTGTTCACTCTGCTGCTGGAGCTGCTGGTGGCTTTCCTGCAGGCCTATATTTTCGTGACGCTGACGGCCATTTTCACCGGAGCGGCGATGCACCCGCATTAAGAAATCGAAAATCGGGAATCGGGAGTCGAGAATCAGGGCGCGGGGAAGGGAAGCGGCGGAGACAATTTGTGATTTAAGTTTTGGCTAGTCGGATTTCAGGATATTAAACGGAGGTAGTAAAAAATGAACGATATGACATTCCTCGGACTCGGATATATGGGAGCCAGCATCGGCTCCGGCCTGGTGCTGATAGGGGCCGCTCTCGGCATAGGCAAACTGGCCGCCGCCGCCCTTGAGGGCACCGCCCGGCAGCCCGAAGCCGGCCCCGCGCTGCGCACCACGATGATCATCGCCGCCGCCCTTATAGAGGGCCTCGGCTTCCTGGCGCTGGTCATCTGCTTCTTCGCCGTCATGAACTTGGCCATGCCCAAGGGCGAAGCCGCCCCGGCCGCCGCGCAGACCGAAGCGCATAAATAGGAAATCGGGAATCGAGGGTCGGGAATCGGGGATCGCGGAAATACCGCACCCTAATTCCCAATCCGGATTCCTGATTCCTGATTCCCGATTGTCGATTGGAGTAATTATATGGAAGCATTGATTAGGCCGGAAATCGGCCTGATGTTCTGGACGATAGTCTGCTTTTCCCTCCTGGTGCTGCTGCTGTCCAAGACGGCCTGGCAGCCGCTGATGCAGGCGGTGGAGGAGCGCGAGCGCGCCATAAAGCATGACCGCCGCTCCGCCGAAACCGCCCGCGCGGAGGCCGAGAAGATCAAGTCCGAACTGGACGCCAAGCTCGCCGAGCTTAAGGCCGAGATAGGGCGCCGCATGGACGAGGCCAGGATCTCCGCCGAAAAAGAGAAGGATCTGCTCATAGAGGAAGCCCGCAAAAGCGCCGGCATAATAGTGGAGTCTTCCCGGCGGGAAATAGAGGCCCAGAAGACGGAGGCCGCCCGCGACCTCAGGAGCAAGGTGGCGGAGCTTACAATAATGGCCGCCGAACACATACTCATGAAGCAGCTGGACCACCGGGCCAACACGGACCTGGCCTCCCGCTACCTGGCCGAGCTCGAGAAGGAAAGGCCCGAGCTTAAGCTGGATAACTAAGGCAGAACTAATGGATTCTAGCTCTAAAATACTCGCCAAGCGCTACGCCAGGGCCTATATGGGACTGGACGGCAAGGCGCACGGCGCGGCCCTTGAGGCCGCGTCCCGCGCCAGGCTGGACGGGCTGCGCCGGGTTTTCCAGGCGACGAGGCCGCACCTCAAGGTCCTGACCCACCCGGCCGTGAACAGCGGCGTGAAGCTGGAGGTCCTGGGCAAGATGCTTGGCGCGGGGAATTCCGGGCCGGCCGCCGACTTCGCCGGCCTGCTTCTGCGGCAGAGGCGCTTCGGGCTTTTTGAAGAGATAATGAGGGAATGCCTGAGCCTGTGCGACAGTTTTTGCGGAGTGATCCGCGCCGAGGTTTACAGCCTCTACCAGCTTTCCGAAGGCGAGTTGAAGCGGATAAACGCGCTGCTGGCCGGGCCCGGGCGCCGGAAGATAGCCCTGCGCAACGTGGTAGCGGAGCGCGTCCTGGGCGGTTTTGAAGTTAAAATAGGCGACACTTTAATAGACGCCACGGTGCGCGGCAGGCTGGAAGCCCTGCATTCAGCGCTGAAGAGCTGAAGAGCTGCAGTTATAAGGATACTATGATACGACCGGAAGAGATCACTGAAATTATAAAAGGGCGGATCGAAAAATTTATCCCCGAAGCCCAGCTGTCCGAAACCGGGCAGGTGCTGCAGGTGGGCGACGGCATAGCCCGCGTCTACGGCCTGAACAGCGCCGTGGTGGGCGAGCTGATAACGTTCGAGGGCGGCGTGGCCGGCATGGTGCTCAATATAGAGCGCGAAAATGTCGGCGCCGTCGTGCTGGGCTCCGATACCCTTATAAAGGAAGGCGACCGCGTGAAGCGCACGGGCCGCGTGATGGAAGTGCCCGTGGGCCCCGAGCTGATAGGCCGCGTGGTGGACGCGCTGGGCAACCCGATAGACGGCAAGGGCCCGCTGAACGCCAAGAAGCGGCGCCCGGTGGAAGTGATCGCCCCCGGCGTGGTGGAGCGCGCCCCGGTCAAAGAGCCGCTGCAGACCGGCCTGAAGGCCATCGACGCCATGATCCCGATAGGCCGCGGCCAGCGCGAGCTCATCATCGGCGACCGCCAGACCGGCAAGACCGCCGTGGCGCTGGACGCCATCATCAACCAGAAGAACGAGCCCAAAGAGAACCGCCCCATCTGCATTTACGTCGCCATCGGCCAGAAGGAATCCACCGTGGCCCGCGTCGCGAAGATCCTGGAAGACAACGGCGCCATGGAGTACTCGATCATAGTTTCGGCCTCCGCTTCCCAGCCCGCCTCCATGCTTTACCTGGCGCCCTATACCGGCTGCGCGATAGGCGAGGAATTCATGTGGCAGGGCAAGCACGCCCTGGTCATTTACGACGACCTTTCCAAGCATGCCCAGTCCTACCGCCAGATGTCGCTGCTGCTCCGCCGCCCGCCCGGCCGCGAAGCCTACCCCGGCGACGTATTCTATCTCCACTCCCGCCTGCTTGAGCGCGCCTGCAAGATGAACGACAAGAACGGCGGCGGCTCGCTGACGGCCCTGCCGATAATCGAGACGCAGGCCAGCGACGTCACGGCCTACATCCCGACCAACGTCATCTCCATCACCGACGGCCAGATCTACCTTGAGTCCAGCCTTTTCCACTCCGGCATCAAGCCGGCCGTCAACGTCGGCATCTCCGTGTCGCGCGTGGGCGGCTCGGCCCAGATAAAGGCCATGCGCCAGGTGGCGGGCAAGCTGCGCCTGGACCTGGCCCAGTATAACGAGCTCGCGGCCTTCGCGCAGTTCGGCTCGGACCTGGACAAGGCCAGCATGGACATGTTGAGACGCGGCCAGCGCATGGTGGAGCTGCTCAAGCAGGACCAGTACACGCCCATGCCGGCCGAGGAGCAGGTGGCGGTGCTGTTCGCCGGCACCCGGGGCTACCTCGACGAGATCGAGATCGAAAAGGTCCGTGCGTTCGAGAGCGGCCTGGTGAAGTTCCTGCGCGCTTCCTACGCCAACTTGCTCGCCGAAATTATCGACAAGAAGCAGCTGGACGCGGAAATGGAGAAGCGCCTGGGCGACGCGATAACGGACTTCAAGAAGAGATTCATTTGATATTCACATGGATAGACAGGATGGACAAGATAAGACAAATAAATCCTGTAAATCCTGTTCATCCATGTTAACAATGAAGAAGCATTTATGAAAAAATACCTGGTCACCGGCGGAGCGGGCTTTATAGGCTCCAACCTGGCTTTCGCGCTCGAGGGAGAGCGGAAGGCGAAGGTCACGGTGCTGGATAATTTCTCCTCCGGTAATTACAAGAACCTCATAGGTTTCACGGGCGACATCATCGCCGGCGACATACAGTCCCAGGCCTGGTTCGACAAGGCCGGCCAGGTTGACGCGATTTTCCACGAGGCCGCCATTACCGACACCACCGTGCACGACCAGAGAAAAATGATGGAAGTTAACGTCGACGGCTTCCGCAACGTGCTGGAGTTCGCGCTCAGGACCGGGGTGAAGCGGGTGGTCTACGCCTCCTCCGCAGCCGTTTACGGCAACGGCAAGTGCCCGATGCACGAGTCACAGAGCCCGACGCCCGAGAACATATACGGTTTCTCCAAGGCCATCATGGACAACGCGGCGCGCGAGTTCGCCGCGGCGCACAAGGACATGACGCTGGTGGGCCTGCGCTATTTCAACGTCTACGGCCCCCGCGAGTATTACAAGGGGAATCCCGCCAGCATGATGTTCCACCTTTATAACCAGATGAAGGCGGGCAAGCGGCCCCGTATCTTCAAGTTCGGCGAGCAGGTGCGCGATTTCGTCTACGTCAAGGACATAGTGCGCGGCAACCTCAACGCGCTGGACGCGGAGAGATCCTGCGTCTGCAACCTCGGGAGCGGCAAGCCGGGCAATTTCAACGAGGTGGTAGAGGCCCTTAACAAGGCCCTGGCCCTGGACCTGGCGGCGGACTACTTCGACAACCCGTACTCTTTTTACCAGAACAGGACGCAGGCCGACCTGCGCCAGGCCAAGGCCCTGCTTAACTACAGGCCCGAGTGGAGCCTGGCCGATGGCATAGCGGACTACGTGAAGATCTTGGAGAAAACGAAGATATAGAGAAGAAGATTCACCGCAGAGGCGCTGAGGAAGATGAGGTAAGAGGAGAAGAAGAGATAAAAAGAATAGAGTGGGATAGAACATTTTTATTTTGTTCTCTGTGCTGAACTCTTCCCCCTCTGCGCCTCTGCGGTGAACTCTGCTCGGTGATAAATTTTATTTTATATGGCATCATTACGCGATATTAAGAAGCACATTTCCTCTGTTAAGAGCATCAAGCAGATCACCTATGCCATGAAGATGGTGGCGGCGGCGCGCATAAAGCGCGCGCAGACCTCCATACTGGCCGCCCGGCCCTTCGCCGGCGAGATGGACCGCCTGATAGCGGATCTCTACAGCGAGCTGGGAGAGGAAGACCTTTCCGGCAGCGGGGCCCGCGACCTTTTCGAGGAGCGCCCGGCCGGCGGCCCGCTCTGCCTGCTGCTCATTACCGCGGACAAGGGCCTTTGCGGCTCCTTCAACACTAATCTGCTCAAAGCCGCGGCCGCCTGGCTGAAGGAGAACCGCGGCAGGAAGATCTGCGCCGTGGTTGCGGGGCGCAAGGGCCGGGATTTCCTGCACCGGCTGAAAGGCCTGGACCTGGAGATCGTCCACGAGATGGTGGGGATCTTCCCGAAGGCCGGCTACGTTCACGCCCAGCTGCTGTCCGACGCCATCCTGAAGCTTTACGCCGAGCGGCCGGTGGAGAGCGTGACCCTTATCTACAACGAGTTTAAATCCCTGATGACGCAGCGCATAGTAACGGACCGCCTGCTGCCCCTGAAACACCATATACTTGAAAAAGCGCCCTCGGGCCAGCGCAACAGCGGGGACTTCTCTTTCGAACCGCGCAAGGCCGAGCTGCTGAGCGCGCTGCTGCCGCGCCATATAGGCGCCCAGCTTTACCGCACCCTGCTCGAATCGCAGGCGGCGGAGCTGGCCGCGCGCATGAACGCGATGGAGTCCGCCTCCAAGAACGCCACGGAGCTTATAGAAGGCCTCACTTTGAAGATGAACAAGACGCGCCAGGCGATGATCACCACCGAGCTGAACGAAATAGTCAGCGGCTCAGAAGCGCTCGGCGGATAAGAGGGGAGTTCACCGCTGAGGCGCGGAGGGGGAGGAGGTCGGAGGGAGAGGAAATTGGCAGGAAAAAGAGAATGAGAACATTTTTTCTATTCTTTTCTCCGCGTTAAACTCTGCGACCTCTGCGCCTCAGCGGTGAATTCTTCTCTGCGGTTAGTTAAGTAAAACAAGGATTAAGACCATGAATATTGGAAAAATCGTGCAGATAATCGGGCCGGTGCTGGACATCGAGTTCCAGCAGGGCCAGCTGCCCAGGATACTGAACGCCCTCAAGATAAATTACCAGGAGGACGGAAAGGAAAAACTGCTTGTGGCCGAAGTGGCCCAGCACCTGGGAGACAACACCGTGCGCGCCATAACGCTGGGCCCCACTACCGGCCTCGGCAAGGGCATAGAGGTGAAAGACACCGGCTCGCCGCTCATGGTCCCTGTCGGAGAGGCCTGCCTCGGCCGCCTGATAGACGTGCTGGGTGAGCCCCAGGACTACCGCGGCCCGATAGACACCAAAGAGTTCCTGCCGATCCATCGCGAAGCGCCCCCGCTGACCGAGCAGAAGACCTCCCCCGAAATTTTCGAGACCGGCATCAAGGTCATAGACTTGCTTGCCCCGTTCATGAAGGGCGGCAAGGTGGGCCTGTTCGGCGGCGCCGGCGTGGGCAAGACCGTCGTCATCATGGAGCTGATCAACAACGTGGCCCGCCAGCACAAGGGCTGCTCCGTATTCGGCGGCATAGGCGAGCGCTCCCGCGAGGGCAACGATTTGTGGCTGGAGATGCAGGAGTCCAAGCTTTCCGACGGCTCCACCGTGCTGTCCAAGACCGCGCTGGTCTACGGCCAGATGAACGAGCCCCCCGGCGCCCGCGCCCGCGTGGGCCTGACCGCCCTGACGCAGGCCGAGTATTTCCGCGATGTTAAGGGCCGCGACGTGCTGCTGTTCCTGGACAACGTGTTCCGCTACGTGCTCGCCAACGCCGAGGTTTCGGCGCTGCTGGGCCGCATGCCTTCCGCCGTAGGCTACCAGCCCACGCTGACCACGGAGATCGGCGTGCTCGAAGAGCGCATCACCTCCACCAAGAAAGGCTCCATCACCTCCATACAGGCGGTCTACGTGCCCGCCGATGACCTGACCGACCCGGGCGTGGCCGCCGTGTTCACTCACCTGGACGCCACGGTCGTGCTGTCCCGCGGCATAGCCGAGCTGGGCATCTACCCGGCCGTCGACCCGCTGGACTCGACCTCCCGCATCCTCGACCCCCGCGTGATCGGCAACGAGCATTATAATACCGCCCGCGGCATACAGAAGATACTGCAGCGCTACAAGGAGCTGCAGGATATCATCGCCATCCTCGGCATAGACGAGCTGTCCGACGAGGACAAGAAGACCGTCAACCGGGCGCGCAAGATACAGAAGTTCATGTCCCAGCCGTTCTCTGTGGCCGAGAAATTCACCGGCCGCCCCGGCAAGTACGTGCAGCTGAAAGAGACCATACGCAGCTTCCAGGAAATACTCAGCGGCCGCCTGGACGACATCCCCGAGCAGGCGTTCTGGATGGCCGGCGGCATAGAAGAGGTCATAGAGCGCAGCAAACAGCAGCAGGCAGCCTGAAAGATAGAACATGGATGAACAGGATGTGCAGGATTTTGATTTTTCTTTTTTATCCTGTCTATCCTGTTCATCAATGTGAATAACATGGAAACAAAGAAACTGCTCCTTACCATAGTAACCCCCGAGAAGACCGTCCTCTCGGACAAGCCTGTCGATTCCGTCACTATCCCGGCTTTCGACGGCGAGATGGGCGTGCTGCCGGGCCACGCTTCGTTCGTGCTGCAGCTGAAGGAAGGGCTGCTCCACTACAAAGAAGGGCACCACAAAGAGGTCTTCGCCGTGCTGAGCGGCTTCGCCGAGATACACAAGGACAAGGTGCTGGTGCTGGCCGAGGCCGCAGAGCTTTCCAAAGAAGTGGACGAAGAGCGCGCCCGCCAAGCCTACCAGAAAGCCAAAGCGACCCTGGCTATGCGCGGGGCCGACCTGGACCTGGACTCGGCCACCGCCGCCCTGCGCCGCGCCGCCATCCGCATGAAGCTGGCAGAATTCCGGCGCAAGCACAAGCCGTAAAGCCCCGCCATTCCCGCAAAATACCCCGCCCCGCGCGGGGTATTTTTTTGAGTTCCTAATATCCGTCCGGTGGCGCCAGGGGCGTCGTTATAAGGTCTTTATATATATCAGTAAAATATCTGATATTTATCAGGTCTTGCCATTATGGCTTTCGCCTGTTATATTATAGGTGTTGGTTCTCCGTAATACATGCTTAAACCGTTTAACCTATTCATAATCATGGTTTTCGGCGCCCTCAGCGCCGCCGCCCCGGCTTTTGCCCAGGACCTTACCCCGCCTTCTGTTTCCATACTAAACCCTGCTGATTCTTCTTACGTCAATTCCCTGCCTTCCATCACCGGCACCGCCGCGGACGATGTGGCGGTATCTTCTGTAGTTGTAAGCCTGAAAAACCCGGACACGAATAAATACTGGGGCGGCAGCGCCTGGGATTCGGATGCGGTAACCTGGTTTAGCGCGACGATTTTTCCTTCATCATGGACTTATCTAAGCCCAACCTGGGTTAGCGGCTCGACTTACACGGTAAATGCGAAAGCCATGGACACTTCTGCCAACTGGTCCGCGGTTTACGCTACCAGCACTTTTGTTTATGACACATCCACGGCGGCGTATAGTTTCCTGGTAACCCAAAGAAGCGATGCGGAAGTGCCCGCGGGATCCCTGATCGCGCCGGGAAATCTGAGCTTAACAGCCCAGTTTGCCGACGCTTTTGAAAACAGCGTATCCTCCCAGGGAGTGCCGGTTTATATAGCTATAGGCGAAGTTTACGGCTCAACCGGGGTCATACAATACCAGAGCGGCGGCGGCTGGTATGATATAGGTACTTCCACGGTAATGTATACAGATTCCCAAGGCCGCGTGGGCGTTTCCACTCCGATCGCTTATAAAGTTTCAAGCCTGTCAGGGGATTGGGCGCGCGTATGGATAGGCACCGCCCCTATAAATCCCGCTACCTATGCTACCTACGCCGCGGCCAGGCAAAACGTGAGCGGCCGGCTTACCACCATTGGCGGCACGCCCTCAAAACTTGTTTTTGTTTCCAGCCAGGCAGAGGCTCAGGTGGGCATCCAGGAAGTAGTCGGGAGCGGCGCGGCGTTCACAGTGGGACGCCGTGACGATTTTGATAATGCGACTAAACAGGGTGAGACGGGCGTTTACCTGTTCCTGCCTTCTGCGCAGGTGACGGTGCATACAGGACTGGGCCGCACCCTGGGCACAGTTGGTAATGCGGGAGATTACGGCTTCCGCGACACGTCTCACACCGAGTTTGTTTCCGCCGTCATCATCCCGCCTGACCAGACACAAGCATCCTTCCGCTACCACGACCGGACCACCTCTTATTCAGGCGCATCCCCGGCGTTAAACACTTACGAGGACGGCAGGCCCGGTTACTGGCAGCTGGAGGCCCGCTCCGGCGCCATGCAGCCGGCGTTCCACCAGTTGCGCGTCAACCCGGCGGAAGTCGTACAGGTGGCTTTCGGCAACGCCCCGTTGTCCATGATAGCCGGGAAACAGAAGGACAGGTACGGCGACGTGCAGGTATTCAAAGCCGAGCTGAGGGATATGTTCGATAACCCGTCGGTGGCCACAGCGGCGGTGCAGGTGGTCCTCTCCACCTTCACGCGCCAGGCTTCGCTGATAAACGACTCGTTCTCCTTCTCGGTATCAAGTACCGTCTCCGGCGCCTTCCCGCCGGTTTTCGCCTCCACAATCTCCTATCTTAACATCCCGCTCGACGCCTACACCGCAACCTTCTATTACCTTGATACCACGGCCTCCAGCGTCTACTCCTCCTCGATGACGCCGATCAGGCCCATATTGAAGCTTTCCGTGCCGGAGAGGGCAGGCTGGGCCGCCTCCACGCAGTCGGTAACCATTTTACCGGATCTAACGTACCGGATGAACGTAAGGGGGAATGCGGGACAGACCCTGATCGCCGGCGCGACTTCGCAGGCTTTCGATCTCTCTATCGAAGATCGCTACGGAAATCCTACTCCTGTAGCTTCAGGGCAGGAGGACTCGGGAGGGGCAGGAGTCGCCTTCTCGCTGACCTCCGATTCCGGAGGCAGCGTGCAGTTCTCGGCGCCGGGCCCTGCCGGGTTCGCGGCACAGCCCGGAACCGCCAGGATGGCCCTGGACCAGGCTTCCACGAGCTTCTACCTGATAGACACCCTGGTTTCCGCGCCGACGCACCAGCTGACGATAAATACCGTGTTGTCCAAGGGCTGGCTGCCGGCGGTTTCCTCATATACCGTTACACAGTCCGGGCCGGACCATTTGGAATTCTTAACTCCGCCGCGCCGGTTGATAGCCGGTACCACTCTGCAGTACGCGGATTACTCCCTTGGGATAACTACCCCGGCCATGGTCACGGTGGCGCTTAAAGACGCATATGGCAATATTGCGGCGGCAACCTCGGCGGTAACTGTGCGGTTTTCTGCCGCTAACAACACTACTTACGGCGGCATAGACCCCTCCGTTCCGGTGCTGTCTTCCAACCCTAGTTGGAGGCTGCTTAAGACCAACCCTGTGGATATCCAGATTTCAGTTGGCCAGTCATACGCTAATATTTACGTCTGGGATACTATTGCAGGCACCGCGCCGGTAACCGCGGAAGCCTATATTGTGGGGTTTAGTTCGGCCTCGCAAGAGCAATATATAACGCCCAGCACCGCGGCCTTCTTCACGCTGAGCCACAACTACACGCTGGGCAGCCCGCTGCGTGTGCGCGCGCCGGGATACCTCACCCTGCGCGCCCGCGACCAGTACGGTAATATCGCCGCAGGCGATGGGATTAACAGCAATTATTATACAGGCAAGATAAAGATGGCCACCAACTCAAATGGTATTGCCGAGTTGTGGTCCTATCCTCCGCCTTATACCACCGACTACACTTTTGTCCCGGATGACCGCGGCGAGCATACGCTTCTACTGCAGGACACGATGGTGGAAACACTTAAGGTCAGCGTTACCGATTACAACCGCCCCTCTGTGTTTGGCTATACAGCGGACAGCGGCCGCGGCCTGCCTGTGGGTTCTAGTGATGATGTGATACTGTCGGGCCTTGTGATAACTCCTAGGGATTTTTCGCCTGAAGACCCGCTGCCTGTCTCCAAAACCTCCATCGGGCTGACCAAGACCGCCCTCCGCCAGGGAGACGGCTCTACGGCCGGCGTTCCCGCCCCGGTGCCCATGCTGCGCCTTACCATGCAGGCCGTGCCCGCCGGCGCGCCTCCAGCCTACATTAATTCCGTGCAGGTGAGGAGTTCCGGCACATTAGCTTACACCGATATAGCATGGATAGGCATGTACGCCGACAACACAGCGGCCGGCCAGGTGGGCGTCTTTGACGGCGAGACCGTACTTGGCGGGTCACCGGTGGATATTCTGATGTCCAGCGGCACTTATGATCCCGGCATGGGAACCTGGCTCTTCGAGGACCTGCCTTCCAAAGTTTCCACAGCGGCCATTGTTTCCAACACCTCGCGCAATTTCTTCTTCGCGGTGCGCCTATCAACAACGGCCGCTACCCCGCGCAGCTTCGGCCTGGTGATGGACAA
The DNA here is from genome assembly GCA_030651035.1 of Elusimicrobiota bacterium. Taxonomy (GTDB): domain Bacteria; phylum Elusimicrobiota; class Elusimicrobia; order Elusimicrobiales; family UBA9959; genus UBA9959. Next base: position 25,868 of record JAUSCK010000224.1, on the reverse strand, counting down.
CCCTGACTTTGTGGTGATCAGTTCCACCCTGGTGGGCGTGGCCGGCAACAATTTCCCTGTAATAACCGCCACCTCGCCGGTGCGCGGCCAGCCGGCCACCGTCCGGATAAGCGGCTCCGACATCGGCGCCTGGTGGATCCCCGCCGCCTCCGCCGCCGGTAAGTATAGTTATGTCGAGCAGGGCACGGAGCGCGCCGGCTTCCTGGCCATACAGGCCTGGACGGATAACTTCACCGGAACGATACAGACTTTCAGAATAATCAAGACCGGCACAGGCGCCGGCTCGGACCTGAAGAGCGTGCGCCTGTTCCTCGACGACGGGGACGGGTTCTTCGGCCAGGCCATAGACAAGGAGGTGACGGACCCCGCCAACCCGCCCGCCTTTGATCCCGCCGACCCGGGAACCTTTGTGCTGCCGCTTTATAACCCGGGACTTGACGGTTTAATTTCCGTAAGCACGCGCACTTATTTTGTGGTTTACGAGTTCACCCCTGATGCCGTTCCCTCCCCGCTGCCCCTGGATCCTAACACGATGGTGACCCACGGCGCGCGCCTTGAAAACTCCGCCGTCAGCCTGTTGGACGGCGTGGTGGGGGTCTTTGCGCCCATTGTTTCCTCGACGGTGCCGCTGTACGCCACTGCGGACATGGTTTACCTGCAGGATGTGAACAAGGCCGCCCCGAACGACTTCAGCAAGCCCTCGTTCGTGACCCAGAACGATATAAACAAGGCCGTGGCCCGCCTGACCCTGGAGATCAGGGACTCCGCGGGTTCCGCGGTCTGGCGCGGGCTGAAGTTGGACCGTTGGGTTACCGGCGCCGAGAACGGCAACACACCCGCCTGGAACAAGGTCACCGACGTTAAAAAAATAAGCGTCTGGCAGGACTCTACCGGGAACGGCCTGCTCGAGACCACTACAACTGTAAAGGACACCGAGGTGCTGCTGCCAAGCGTCAGCACGCGGACCTTCCCGTACGACACGCTGCGGCTGCCGCTGGCCTCCACCGATACGGTAATACGGGTGAATAATATTCAGCTTTTCTTCCCGGCGGACAGCCCCTTCCCTATGGCGCCCGGCCGGCTGATAATGAACGACGGCCAGAGCGACCCGGCGCTGAAGGAAGTGGTCTACTACTCCACCGTAAATGCGCTGGACAATGCTTTTGGCGGGCTGACGCGCGGCGCGGAGGCAACTACCCCGGCGGTTTGGTCCAGTGGAACGGTCATCTCCGGCCAGGCCATACTGCCGTTGAGCGGCGCGGGGGGGAGCCTGGAGGGCCAGGGTATATATGTCACGCCAAAGGATTATTTCGTCACCTACGATATAAACACGCTGGCTAATGTTTCCAGCCTCTCAAATCTGGGCCTGGCCATACGCTCTACCGATTACTTCTATATAGATTCCCCCAAACTCATGAGCGCCTCCAATATAGGCGTCACGGCTCCGGGCAAGACCCTCTCGCTTATAGGCCGCGTGGCTGAGTACGCCGACGCCGTTACCGTAGACGCCGCTGATACTGTTTCGATCCAGCCGCTTCCAGCGATGGGAGTTAACCAGCCCCTCCTGGATTTTACGCTTAGGACCGACGTGGCTGACGCTATGTGGCGCTGGATGCTGGTTTACGCCACCGGCACTGTGGTCCAGGACGGGACTGCCGTCGAAGACGTAGCCGCCGTAAAGGTCTGGCACGACCTGGATAATAACGGGCTGCTGGACGGTTCGGACGTGATGATAGGGTCCGGCACTTTCGCAAATACCATCCTCGGCCCGCTGGTGGCCAAGGTGGCTTTCGCCGCCGAGCAGCGCGTTATTACCTCCGGCGCAGCCCAAGCCGCCGCGCTTTCAAGGCGCTACCTGCTGACTTACGATATAAAAGACTCGGCCCTGCCCGTAGACGGCATAGGCAACCCGCGCTACCTCGGGGCATACATAAAAGCCGAGTCCTTCCCGCAGAACAGCCCGTCGGCGGAGGATCCGGTTAAAAACGCCTTCTCGCTGCCTAATTATTACGCCACCGACTCGCCTCTGCCGTTCGTTTCAAGTCTGCGGGCGATAGCGACCTCAACTACACTCCCGACAGTAGGCATAGCGGAGCCGGTAAATAATTCATTAGTAAACTCGCTGCCGCAGCTTTCCGGTACCGCCGCGGACGATGTGGCGGTTTCGTCGGTAGCTGTTTCAATACTCAGGCTTACTGATAATTATTACTGGGACAGCGCCAGCTGGGCGGCCGGCCAGGCCTGGCTGAACGCGGGTGTGACGGGTTCTTCCTGGACATATGCCGGGGTTCCCTCCTGGGTCAGCAATTCATCTTATACTGTGATGGCGAAAGCCGCGGATTCCTCCGGCAACTGGTCCGCGGCTTATTCCACCAGCGTATTCAGCTATGACGGCACAGCTCCCGCCTCCGGCGTGACAGTGCCGGAAACCGGTTCGGTCTCGTCGTTCACTTATCTCTCCGGTACGGCCGCGGACGCCGGGGGGATAGCGCAGGTCAGGGTTAGCGTAAAGCGCTGGTCCGACGCCAATTACTGGGCCGGCGCCGGCTGGGTGTCCACAGAAACCTGGAACCTGGCTTCCGGCACTACCGCGTGGCTATATACCGCCATAAGCAGCGCGGCTTTAACAGATGGAGCCACCTACCTGGCCATGTCGAAATCTTATGACCTGGCGGGTAACATTTCAAATCCTTTTAACAATTCGAGTACTTTCACGTATGCCGTGCCGCATACCGGGGAACTCAGCTCCGCGGCGTTCAGCGGTATCGGCATAAGCTCGCTGACCGTTAACTGGGGCGCCACTTTTAACTACAGCACCTTTTATTATGTGCGGCTGTCCACCATGGCCGGCGCAACCCCGTATGTTTTCACGGCGACAACCACCGGCTCATCCTATGGCTTCACGGGGCTGAACGCGAATACCGGGTATTATGGCTTTGTGTCCACTATGCCGGCCGGGGGCTATCTTCTTACGGATGACGGCGTGACGCTGGCGGAAGCCCCCTCCTCCGCGGTATTCGCGGCAGTCGTTTATTCGAGCGCGGCGCTCAGCTGGTCCGGCGGGGCAAACCCGTCCTGGACGGCATACCAGTACGAAGTGTCGCCCTCCTCCTCATTCGGCGTAATAGCCAGCAGCGCCTCCGGCAGCGTCCAGAGCGGGTGGCTGACCGGCCTCGCGCAGGGGACCACTTATTACGGGCGCGTGCGGGCTTACAACAGCGAAGGCCTCCCGACCGGGTACGCCCATACGGCTTCCTGGACAAAGACCCTGGTCCTGTTTCCGGCCGGACTTGCGGCGGGGATTTCAGGCGCGGCCCCGGGCACAAATTCCATAACCTGGACCTGGGATTCCGGAACTTTAACCTCGGCGGATAATTTCGCCCTGTATTCAGGCAGCGGGGGTGTTATCGCGGTGATCCCGTTCGCTTTGTCCGCTTCTTATGACCAGCTCGGCCTTTCTACTAACAGCGCATATATGATCTCAGTCGCAGGGCGGAACGGCAACGGCGACGGCCCGCTTGCCGCTTCCGCCACCGTGTACACTTTGGCGGCCGCGCCGGCCGGGCTCGCCGCTTCGCAGGTCGCGGTAAGCAGCGCGGCGCTTAGCTGGGCGCTCAACGGGAATTCCGCCGGTACGACCGCGCAGTTGTTCCGCTCCGCGGATAATATTTCTTTCAGCAATGCGTTCGAGGGGGCGGCGCTTTCCTTTAACGATACTTCGCTCCAGGAATGTTCGGCTTATTACTATAAGGCGCGCAACCGCAACGGGGGAGGTCTCTATTCAGATTTCGGTTCGGCTATAAGCTTTACTACGCAGGCCTCCACGCCTACGGCTCCCAGCGGCCTTTACGCCGAGGCCCTGAACGGCGCACGCATAGCACTTTTCTGGGATTACTCACCGTGGCCGGGAGTAACCCAGTACAAGCTATATTCTGACAACGCCTCCGGCACGATAGATTACGCTGCGCCTTTCGCGGTTTATTCTTCCACCGTTTCCTCCTGGACAACGCCCGCACTCACTGCCGGCAGCAGTTATAAGTTCAACCTGCGCGCGACCAACAGCTGCGGGATAGAGGAGAAGAATATAACTGTGTTCGCTTCCGCCCAAGCCGTGGGCAGTCTTACCGGTGTGCGCGCCGGGATAAAATCCCCACAGACCGGCAAAAGGATACAGGGCAACAGGGTTACCGTAATGGCGGAGATAATACTCGGCACGGTTTCGCAGATAAAACAGGTGCGTTTCCAGTACAGATTACTGGGCGGCGGCGCTTGGGCCGATATCGCTGCCGCCAACCCCAGGCACACCAACCCGGACCAAGCCAGCCCTTACTTTGTTCATTGGAACGCCGACGCGATGGCTCCGGGCACATACGAGCTGCGCGCGCTGGCTACTGATATTTACAATGCGGACGACTCCGCGCCGCCCACGATAACGGTAGTCACGGACCCGTTGGATTACGATATCAAAGAGATGGTGGTCGCCGGTGAGCTGCAGAAGGATCAGAAAATAAACAATTCCGTGACCAACACCGTACACTCGACGGACGACTCAACCGCGCTTGTGGCAAAGGTGGTTATTCCTTCAGGAGCGCTTAATATTTCCACTGTGACGGTTACGGTAGTAAATAACCCCGCCTCTAAACCGCCCGCGCCGCTGGGCGTGCAGGATCTGGATATGTCCTTTAAGATCAACCTTTCCAACAGCCAAAGCCTGCTTTCCGGCGGGAATACTGCTACGCTCACCTTCACCTACAAAGACGACGACGGCAACGGCATAGTTGACGGGACAACAGCTTCGGTTGACAGGCTTAAAATGTATTCGGCCTCCGGCATAGGAGACGCCTGGACCCTCCTGGTTTCAAGCGTGGATAAAGATAAAAAGACCATTTCAGGCGTCACCCCGCATTTCAGCTTCTTCTCGGTCTTCAGCCCGTCGGCAACGGGCCTCGAAACAATAAAGGCCTATCCCAATCCGTGGCAGCCCGGCTCCGGAGGTATCTTTGATTCAGCGCCGGGAATAACTTTTGCCAATCTGCCCGCAGCCGCGACGATAAAGATCTTTACCCTGGTCGGCGAGCTGGTAAGGGTGCTTGAGGTCGCAGCCGCCGACGGCGGGATAAAGGTCTGGGATGGGCGGAATATGGAAGGGCATAAGGCCGCCAGCGGTATCTACCTGGCGCTGGTTAAAGCCGGCTCGAGCCAGAAAACGCTCAAAGTGGCGGTGGAAAGATGAAAAACAAGACCGCCATCGTTCTGGCAATAGGGCTGGCCGCCGGCTGCGCGGGGCTAGCGCGCGCCGGGGATTACGGCACGGCGTCAGGCCTCTTTCTCCGGCTTCCCCCGGCGGCCGCCGGGACCGGCATGGGCGAGGCGGGTGCGGCGGTGGTGGCCGGCTCCCCGGCTATATTCGTAAACCCGGCGGGGCTCTCCGGGGTGAAAGGCGGGTACGCCTCTTTCACGCATTCCGCGTGGCTGGACTCGTTGAATTACAATGTGCTGAGCGTCGCGGTAAAGACGAAGCAAGGTGGCGTTATCGGCTGCGGCTTAAGGTATCTCTCCTACGGCAACATGGAAACCCTCGATAATACCGGCGCTTTAGCCGGCGGCATGTCGCCAAGGGACCTGTCGGCGGAGGTGGGCTGGGGAAAGGAGCTGTCCAAAAGGCGCTCGGTGGGTTTTTCCGTAAAATATGTCAGTGCACGGATAAAAAGAACGGCTTCCACTTTCGCGGCCGATATCGGCGTTACGCAGCGCGCGGGGAGGAATTTGTTCGGCGCGGTGCTCCAGAACGCGGGGGGCGGGCTGAAATACGGCGCTGAGGAGTATCCGCTCCCGCTTAACCTTAAGCTCGGCGCGGGCATCCCGTACGGCGCCGACCTCCTCGGAGTCTTCGATATAAATATCACGCGCGGCTCCAATCCCTGGCTGGCGGTCGGGGGGAAATACACGCTCTTCGTTAATAACGACCTTTCCATGGCGCTTCGCGCCGGGTACAATACCGCGTCCGGCGATACAGGCGGCATAAGCGGCTTTTCGGCCGGCTTCGGCCTCCTGGGGAGGAGCGCGTCTTTTGACTATTCCCTCAGGACGATGGGGGAGCTCGGGCTCACCCACCACCTGGGCATCAGCCTTAAGTGGGATATTGTGCACTGGGAAACGGTCACTCTCTACGGGAAATAACGGAAAATACCGGGGCCTTGTCCGCCGGAGAGCCGGCGGTTTTTTGATAGGAGCCCGTCCGACAATGTCTTGCTAATTGAGTCCGGCTATTTGCGGGCGGTGTGCACGGCGACGGCGCCGGGGCAGAATGTTTTGTAGGAAGCCCCGGTGAAACCGGCTTCGGAGAGCAGCGCGGAAAATTCATCCGCGCCGTAAAAATCCAGTATCGTGCTTTCCAGGAAAGAGTATGAGTCGCGGCTTTTCGGCGACAGGATATTCAGCAGGCCTATGACGGTCTTCACGTAAGTCCTCATCAAAAACCATATTGCGGGGTTCGCCGGGCGGGTGGTTTCCAGGTTGAGGAAAAGGCCGCCGGGCTTCAGCACGCGCCGGAATTCCCGCAGGGCCGCCAGCAGTTTTGTTCTGTCTATGTTGAGGTTGCGCGTGGCGAAGGCGATCGTGGCCAGGTCAAAACTGCCGTCGGGAAACGGCAGTTCCTTGGCCTCGGCCTGCACGAACCTGATGCCGGGGTTTTTCGCTTTCGCGGCCGAAAGCATGGCGGCGCTCAGGTCCGCGCCGGTCAGTGCCAGGCCGGGGCCGAAGGCTTTTTTCAGGGCCAGGGTGAAGTCGCCGGTGCCGCAGCAGGCGTCCAGCGCCGCCAGCGCGCCGGGGGCAGCTCCCCTTGCGATTTTTGCGGCCCGGGCCCGCCACCAGCGGTCCAGGCCGAGGGTCAGGAAAGAGTTGGCTATGCCGTAAAAAAGATAAATGCCATCATAAAACCCGGCGATAGCCAGTTCTTTATTTGACGGCATTTATCTTCTTGTAAAGAAAGAAAAAACTACTTCTTCTCTTCTTTGTTGTCGTTCTCTGCCACGAACTTCTTGATGTCTTCGAAACCCTCTATTATGAGGCGGGCCTTGGAGAGGCCGAAGGAGAACGGGTATTTATCGTTCTCGTTCCTCTTGAGTATCAGTACCGGCTGGCCCTTGTATTCAGTTCTTTCTACTATCATGATTTCTTCCTCCAAGCGTTTGCCCCCCGGGGGCGGTTAAGCCCTTATACTAGCACATAAAAGGCGGGTTTTACAATAATAATATTTATCCTTAATTTATAACTATAATTAGTTTGCGGACCGGCGGTTTTTTTTTGTTAAATACTCGTTATGGGAAAAAAAGAACTTTGCTGGAGCCTGCTGATAAAAGCCGTTAAAGCGCTGGTGGCGCTTTTCACTCTGTTCGCCATGGGTTTCTTCGTGGAAAGCCTGCCTTACGCCCGGTCGCTGCCTTTCTTAAGCCTGAAACTGCCGGTCAGCGTCCTGTTGAACGCCGTCGTTTCCCTGCTGGGGGTGATCGTCTTTGTGAAGTTCGGGGCGGAGTCTTCCGCGGCGTTCGACGGGATACTGGATTTTATGCCCGGCTCCGGCAGGCTGGCCCGCAGCGTGATAAAGATCCTGTCGCTGCTTTTCGCCTATTACGCGTTCCAGGACGCGGTTTTCCCTTTTATCGGTGGTTACGAATGGGCCTACCAGGCGCTTTTCCTCGGCTTCACGCTTTTCTTCCTGATACGGGCCGGGCTGCAGGTTTATCACTCGAGCGAGGAGATAAGTAAATTCCTGGTCGGCGCCCTGCGCCCGTACAAATCTCCCGTCGAGCCCGGGAAAAAAGCGGTCGATACAAAATGACCCCGCCCTGATCCCCGGACTTGCTCCCCGATTTTCGATTTACAAGGGTATCGCGGCCGACTTCACCGACGCCGAGTAAGAGGCGTTCTTGAGCAGCTTGACGCAATACCTCGAATTGCGCAGGCCGGAGCCGCGCGCGCGGAGCCCCTCTATTTCCTTCTTAAAATGCGAAAGCTCGGCGGCCAGCCATTCCGGGCGGCAGGCCCCCGGCGCCAGTTCGTGGCGCAGCTCCACCGTCTCGCGGGGCAGGCCCTTTATGTCCAGGCGCAGAAGGCAGCCGTCCATTTCCAGCCGGCCCATGTCCCCCGAAACGGCCGCCCGCAGGCGCGGGGCGTGGGCGCCGGTTGAGAGGTGCACAAAGCCGTCAGCCCCTCCGAAATGCGCGTGAAAGGCGGCCCCCGGCCCGGGGTTCAGCCTGGCCTCTATAGCGGACGGCGGGCGCCGCACCATGGCCAGCAGCATTGAAAAAACCTGCCAGCCCAGGGCCGCGATCACGCCGCCTTCCGGCGCCGGCCCCGGGACCAGCGCCTGCACCTCGGCGTAATTTATTTCGCCGGCGAGGCCGCGGGTGATCGCCTTCTGAAGCGCGCGCCAGGGGGCGGCGTGCTCCCAGGGCTGCACCGGGAAAATTATCCTTTCCGCTTTTTCCGCGGCCGCCCGCAGGGTCTCGAACTCCGTCGAGGAACGGCAGAAAGGCGGCTCGCAGACCACGTGCAGGCCCCGCTCAAGGGCGAGCAGCGCCGCGCCGAAGCTCTCGCCCGGCGGAAGGCTTATGGCCGCAAACTCCAGCCCCTGTTCCTCCGAGAGCAGGATCTCCAGGTCTCTGTACGGCCGGATTTCCGGCGGAACGGCCGGGACCTCCCGCCCGTGCTCGGCCAGGCAGAAAGCGGAAATTTTAAAATTGTTTCCGGCGAAAACCGACGGCCTGAGGCTGAAGGCGCCGCCTCCCCCTATAAAAGCTCCTTTTAGCATAGTGATATTTAAGCAAATAGCGGGAAGAAAAAACACAGGGCACGCCAAGTAAAATAAGTAATTGTCCGCGCGGCGATAATTATGTAATATAATTGTTCTATAGTAACTAAGCGGTTAGGGGAAGCGCGGTTTAGCGGTGATCTGCGGCTTGGCGGAGGGTTTCTAAAAACAGATGCTTTCAAACCTTTTAAAAAAGATGTTCCCGACGAAGGACATAATAGGCATTGACATCGGCAATTACTCCGTGAAAATAATCTGTTTCACCGAGGAGAAAAAGGTTCTGAAGCTCAAGGATTGGGGCTATATTCCCCTGTCCATAAAGCCGGACACCCCCCCGGAGGAAAAGAAAGCCATAATTTCCCAGGAGATCCATACCTATCTCAAAAAGAAAAACATACAGGCCAAGCAGGCCGCGGCCTCCGTCTCCGGAAATTCCGTTATAGTGCGCTACGTCAAGCTGCCCAAGCTCTCTAAAAAGGAGCTGGGCCTTACCATCAGCGTCGAGGCTGAGCCGTTCATCCCTTTCGATATAAAAGACGTCAACCTGACCTACAGCATCCTCAACGACTCCGCCGAGGACGGGGACCCGAAGATAGACACGGTGCTGGTCGCCGCCAAGCGCGAGGCCGTGCAGGACAAGATCGACATCGTTTCCGCGGCCGGCCTGGACCCGCTGATCATCGACGTGGATTCTTTCGCGCTCGAGGCCCTCTACGACCGCATCGTGCCCAAGGACGAGAAAAGCTCCATACTGCTGCTCAACATGGGGCGGAAGGTCACTAACCTTTCCATAATATCGCAGGGCGTTACGCGGGTGGTCCGCGACATCTTCATCGCCGGCGCCACTTTCGACAAGGCCATCGCCAAGGTCCTTAAGATCGACGCCGCCGCGGCCGACGCGCTGAAAAAGAGCCGCTCCGTGCTGGTTTCCGACGAGGACAAGGAGGCCGCGATAGAGGGCTTCGATCGCGACGGCATAGCGGTTTCCAAGGCCGTGGCCGGCGTGCTGCGAGACCTCTATACCGAGGTCTCCCGCTCCATAGATTTTTATCTGTCCCAGGGCGTGGACCACTCCATCTCCAGGATAATGCTTTCCGGGGGCATGGCCAACCTCGGCAACATACACAAGTTCCTGTCCGCCGAATTCAAGGTGCCGGTGGAGATAACCAACCCGCTGGCGTTCCTGCCCGAGCCCCCGCAGAATATGCCCAAGGACGTGCTCCCGGCTCTCGCCGTGGCGACCGGCCTCGCGCTGCGCAAGATGGGGGATTGGGACGAATGACAAGAATCAACCTGATCCCGCCGGAATACATAGCCAGGATTAACCGCAAGGTCCTCATCGCCAAGGTCGTGCTGGCCTCCGTCGTCGTGGCGGCCGTAGTGGCGATGGCTTCCGTCTGGCATATCACCCGCGCCAAGACCATCGAGGCCGCCCTCGCCAGGAGCACGGCTGAAATGGCGATCCTGCAGAAGGACGTGGACCAGGTGAAGGCCATCGAGGCCCAGATAGCCGAGGTGCAGAAGTACCTGGACGCCATTAACAGCATAAACAAGGGCCGCTTCATCTACACGCGCTTCCTGCAGGAGCTCATCAGCGACCTGCCCTCCACCATCTGGTTCAGCGGCATTAACACCACGCTGTCCGGCAACGTCGTGGGCGTATCGCTGTTCGTCAACTCCAACTCCGCCTACGACCTGGCGTACTGGATAAATTCGCTGGAAACCTCCGGGCCCTACACCGCGGTGGAGATCGGCGGCATAGCGGTGACCGATGTGGAATCGGGCAAGAAGTTCACCGTCCCGATCACCGTGAAGTACACGTTAAAATAAAACTATGATCCAGATACAACTTACGAAAGAGCAGATGGGCCAGGTCGCCCTCGGAGTGGTTATAGGCGGGGCGTCCATCTGGCTTTACTTCGCCTACTTCTGGCTGCCCACGTCCAGGGCAATAGCCGAGAACTCGCAGAAGGTCTCCGCGATGGAGGCCGAGATCAGCAACGCCAAAAAGCAGAAGGCCAAATTCAAGAACCTCGAGTCCACGCTGGCCAACCTGAAGCTGGAAAGGGAAGCCGCCGTTAAAAAACTGCCCAGCGAGCGCCGGATCCCGGACCTGCTCCGCACCGTGACCACGCTCAGCCGGAAATACAAGGTGAACATCTCCGCGATAACCCCCACCGGCCAGTCGAAAGTGGAATATTTCACCAAGGTGACCTACTCCATCAGTTTAAGAGGCAATTACCACGACGTGGGCCGCTTCCTCACCGCGCTCGGCCTGGAGGAGCGCATAATGACCTCCGAGAACCTTACCCTGACCGGCACGGGCGGGGTCGACCCCTCCGTGGGCGCCCAATTTACGCTGGCCGCCTACCAATATAACGGCTAAGCCCTATTATGCACCTTATCCTAACAGCCCTCTTTCTTTCCTGCGCCGCCCCCGCCCCGGCCCAGGTGGCGGTTTCTACCCCGGCGGCCACCGTGGACCAGGTCTACAAGCCGGTCAATACGCGCGACCCGCTGGTGCCGTCCACGGTTTACGGCGACCAGAAGGGGACCACCGCCAAGCCCAAGGACAAAAGCGGCGCGGCGGCCCAGGCCGTCGAGAAAGGCACTTTCACCATCTACGGGCTTACGCTGACCGGCATAATGGAAGACTCGCGCGGCCGCCAGGCCCTGATGCGGGACGCTTCCGGCACGGTTTACCTGCTTAAGGCCGGGCGCCTTACTGACGCCAAAAAGAAGCCCGTTCCCGGCGTTTCTGGCGTTGTGAAGGGTAAACAGGTGATACTGATGACCGACGACAAGCAGGTCCGCCATCTTAACCTGCGGGAGAACGAATGATCATTGGAGATTTACAAATGAAAAAATTCATAACAGCCGCCGTTACGGCTCTTTTGCTGGGGCAGAACCCTTTGCTGCTTTTCGCCCTGGAGAACGCCATGGTGCAGTCGGTCCGGGTTTCAGCGGAGAGCGTCTACATCGCCACCGACCGGCCCGTGCAGTACAAAGCCTTCACCACGGAACAGCCCCACAGGCTGGTGCTGGAGCTGATGGACTCGAGGCTTAAGACTCTCCAGGAGATCCCTGTCAACGGCCTGAACCTGAAAAAGGTGCGCACCGGCCAGTTCCAGACCAGCCCGGTCAGCATCTCCCGCGTGGTCATGGAACTTTCGCAGAAAACCGCCTATGAGATAACCCGCAAGGGCACCGAGCTGGTGGTTGTCTTCAGGTCACGCGCCCAGAAAGCGGCGGCCCCCGTCCTGAAAGATTCCCCGGCCGCCGTGCCCGCCGGAGTCAAGGTCATAGTTCCCGCGGCTGCCGCCGGCAAGCCCCTAGAAATAACGCTGGAAGCCGCGCCGATAAAGCCCGCCGACCTCAACCGCGAGAACGTCCCGGTGATAGCCCCCAAAAAAACCTATCCCACGCCCTCCTCGCGCAATATCATGGACAACCTGCCGCGCGAGCCGATCACCTTCGACTACAGCGAGGCGGACGTGCGGGAAGTTATCGACATGCTGGCCGCCAAGGCCAACATTAATATAATCTACGGTGACGACGTGAGCGGCACCATTACCATAAGCCTGACAAAGGTTCCTTTCGATGAGGCTTTTAAGACCCTGCTCAACATCAAGGGCCTGACCACGCAGCAGGCCGGCGACAATATGCTGCGCATCGCCGCCCCCGCCACTTTCATCATGGAGCAGAGGAAAGCCATGCCGCAGACGCGCGTTTTCTTTCTGAACTATTATAAGGCGAGCGAAATGAAAACGCAGGTGGAATCCATGGCAGCGGCCGAAGGCCGCGCCGCCAAGTGCATGTCCGACGAAAACAACAACGCCCTTATCGTCACCGACACCTCTTACGGGCTGGATTCCACGGCCAGGCTGATACGCAGCCTGGACCATGCGCCCAAGCAGGTGCTGATAGAAGCCAAACTGGTCGAGGTGTCGCTTGACAGCTCTTTTGAAATGGGGGTGAAGTGGTCTGCCGCCTCCGGCCCGCAATGGAGGGCGGCGGATGCGCGGGTAGACGGCATCAACAAGAAATCGGACGTGACGGATACTGCCGGCGTGATCAGCGGCGCTTTCAGGTTCGGGAAGCTTACGGCTAATTCCGTGCTGGACGCGACGATAACCGCGGCGGCCAGTAAAGGCAAGGCCAAGGTGCTTTCGGACCCGAAAGTGACCACCCTCAACAACAAGGAAGCCAATATAAATATTACTTCCCAGATCCCTTACGACGTGTGCCAGTTCACCGGCAGCGGCGCCACGGAGATCAGGGCCTGCAATACCGTATACTCCACTGTCGGCATAACGCTGAAGGTCCTTCCCTCCATAACTTCGGACGGGCACATTTCCCTGAGGGTCGTTCCGAACGTAAGCCAGCCTTCCGCCGGGTATAAATCCGGGAGCGGCGTAGCCCCCGGCATAGACACCCGCGCCGCGGACACCAGCGTGATCATCAAGAACGGGGAGACGATCGTCATCGGCGGGCTTATCCGCGACTCCCAGACGGATACCGTCTCCAAGGTGCCGATACTGGGCGATATCCCTCTGCTCGGAGTACTTTTCAGGCATAAGTCCGTCTTAAGGAACAGGATCGAGCTGCTGATCTTTGTGACCCCGAGGATACTCGAGGACTAAGCCGGGCCGCTGTTCGGTAATAAAAGGACCAGGTCCCGATCGGCCCTGGTCCTTTGTTTTTCACGATAAATGCTGGCATATATTTTTCTTTTCGTGCTGGGTATTTCCCCTGTGCTGCAGGCCGTCTTCGACCTGCCGCTGCAGCTCGCTTTACAGCGGGCGGTGCTGCTGGGCTGCCTGGCCTGGTCCGTCGTCGGCGCTTACGGCGCCGGCCTCCCGCGCGGCTTCTCTGAAAAGAGGTTTTACCCGCTCTGGGCCGCCGCAGGCCTCTCCTTCATTTCCCTGCTGGCCAGCCCCTTCAAGGGCTTTATTTTCAACGAGTGGGGCAATTACGCGGCCGGCCTGCTGATCTTTCTCTTCGCCTCCTTCCTTAACAGGGAGGAGCGCGGCAAGGTCGAATTCACCGTAGTCTGCGGGGCTTGGCTGATTTTCGCGGTTTCGCTGCTGCAGGCTTTCGCGCTGGAAAACTTCCTGGGAAAACCGCCGCTGACCAACCTCAACGCCCTGGCGCTTTACGCGGTCATGGTAATACCGCTCGCCCTGGACCGGGGGAACTGGCTGCTGGCCGGAGCCATGGTGGTCCTGGTGGTGTGGACGCAGTCCCTGGGCGCGGCGCTGGCCGGGCTGGTTGCCGCCGGTTTTTACGCGGTTTCCCGGTTCAAGGGCCGTGAGCTGAAAGAAAACGCGTGGCTGCTGCTGGCGCTTGCGGCGCTGGCCGTGCCGGTTTTTTACCTGCTGCAGGCGGATTCGGTGGTCGGGCGGCTGACCTGGTGGCGCAGCGCCCGGGAGATGTTCGCGGCGCGGCCGCTGGCCGGTTTCGGCCACGCCTCCTTCACCTGGGCGCAGGCGTCTTTCCAGCCGGCCGGCGCTTTCAGGGAGCACGCCGTTTACGCGCACAATTATTACCTTGAATTTCTCTCCGAGAACGGCCTGCCCGCCGCCGTCGCCTGGTTCTGGGTGCTCTTCAGTGCGGCGCGCGCCAAAACCGGGCTGGTAAAATATTCCGTGATTGCGGCCCTTGTCCACTCGCTGATGGATTTCGGGCTTTCCGTGCCCGCCAACTTCTGGCTTTTCTGCTGGCTGCTCAGCTCCCGGTCGGAAGGAACAGGGGTTTTCCGCCCTTCCCGCCGCGCCGCCGGCGCCGGGGTTGTTTTTGCCTCGCTGCTTTTAGCCGCCCTGGCCGGCCTGGATTTTCGCAGCCTTTCTTTTGAGAAAGCCCGCGGCCGGGCCGCCGCCGCCGCCGGCAGGGAGGGGCTCCCCGCCGCTGAAGCCGAGCTGCGCCCGGCGCTTCGGTCAAAACTCTTCAAGGCGCCCGCGCTGGAGCTGCTGGGGAACTTAAGCATTGCGGACAAGAGCGCCGAACCCGGCTTCCGTTCCGCCGTTTATTACGAAATGGCTTTGCTGGAAAACCGCTACAGCCCTTCAGCCTGGAGCGCGCTCAGGCGTATATATTCCCGGCCGGGGCTGGAGGACGAGGCGGCCGGCCTTGAAAGACGGCGGCTGGAGGTTTTTAAATGAGCCGCGCCGCTGAAATCATTAAAAAAACCAGGCCTTACGCGCCGGCATTATTTCTGGTCCTCGCGGTCGCGGCCGGCGGCCTGCGCTCGCCCGGAGCCTGGCTCGTTTTCGGCGCGCTCTTCCTCCCCTGGGCGGCGCTGGCTCCGCGCGGCTTTTCCCGCCCCGGGCTGACGGCCCCGGTCCTGTTCTTTTCCTGGCTCGCGGCCGCGGCGTTCTTTTCTCCGGAGCCGGCCTTCTCCGTCGGCGCTTTTTCCAGGTACGCGGTCTTCGGGCTGCTGTTCTTTTACGCGGCCTCTTCCGAAGAGGGCGGCGCGGGCTGGCTGGCGGCGGTCTGCGGCCTGGGGGCTGCGGCGGCCGCGGTATTTATTTCCCAGAGGCTCTCCGGCCACGGGCCGACAGGGTTGATAGGCGCTAATCCGAACTACTCGGCCGCCTTCTGTGCGGCGGCTTTCCCCGCCGTTCTCCTGGCCCTTTCCGGGGCGGGCGATAAAAAGAGAAGATCATATTATTGGGCGCTCGCGCTGCTGCTGGCCGCCGGTCTCTATGCCTCCGGTTCCAGGGGCGCCGCGCTGGCGGCTTTCCTGAGCGCCGCCGCGGGCCTGGGCTTTACGCGCCGCTGGGGCGGGCTGGCGGCTCTTTTCTCTGCGGGCCTGGCTATCGCGGCGTTCCTGCCCTCCTCAGCCTGGGAGGGCCTGCTCAAGTTCGCCGATCCCCGCGCTTTCGAGCGCCCCCGGCTGTGGGGCGCCGCCCTGGAGGCCGCGGCCTCGAGCCCGCTGCTCGGCTGGGGGCCGGGACTCTTCGGGCGTGCTTTCGAGGTCTTCAAGTTTCCGTATTTCGACGGGCTCTCTTATTACGGGCACAGCACGCTTCACGCGCACAGCGAAATATTGAACCTTGCCGCCGAGGCCGGCTTCCCGGCGGCCTTATTCTTCCTGCTGGCGGCGGCGGCGGCGCTGGCTTCGGGCGGGAAGGAGAAACTGCCGCTGAAGCTTTGCGCGCTGGCGGTTCTCATACAGGGAAGCGCGGATATGATATATTACTCCGGGGCCGTCGCCCTGCTCTTCTGGGGCTCGCTGGGTTTTTCGGCGGGGGGCGGGCAGGCCGTTCCGGCCGTGGTAATTCTGCCCGCCCCAGAAAATGGCGGGTCCGGCTTCCGCGGAAAAGGCGCGCTGGCCGCGCTTTGCTTCGCCGGCCTGGCCCTGGCTCCGGCGGCCGCGCTTTTCAGCGGGCGGCAGGAATTCCTCGCCCGCTCTTACGGCGAAGCGCAGCGGGGCCATAACCCGGCGCTGGCGCTGGCGCTGGCGCGCTCCGCCGCCCTGGACAGCCCGAAGGACGCTTTCAGGGCCGCCGACGAAGGGCGGGCGTTCGCGGCCGCGGGGGACGCGGCCGGGGCCGAAGCGGCGTTCGGGCGCGCGCTGAGCCTGGAGCCGGGTTTCGCCGGGGCGCGGCTGGGCCTCGCGCTGGTTTACGCGGCCTCCGGCCTCAGGGGGGAGGCCTGCGCCGAGTTCGCCCGCCTGGAAAAAGCCCCTGCCGCGGCGCAGCTTAATCCTTATCAGCGCGGGCTGGCCGACTTCGACAGGCCGGCGGCGGAGAAAACAAAAAAAGAGCTATGCGGGAAAAAGAAAACTGGAGCCGCTACAGCGTTTCCACGCAGGACGTGATAGAGGGCAACGAGGTCGTCCTGCTGAAGGACGGCGAAGAAGCTTTCCCCGCGCTGCTGTCCGCGATAGGCGGGGCGCGGGAATTCGTGCTGCTTGAATTTTACGCGTTCGCCGACGACTCCATCGGCAGGACCGTCGCCGACCTGCTGCGCGAAAAAGTGCGCCACGGGGTGGCGGTCTACCTCATCTACGACTCGGTCGGCTCCATACTTACGGACAGGGGTTTTTTCACCGGGCTGGCCGCGGCGGGGGTGAAAGTGGCGGAGTTCCGCCCGGTCATTTACTGGAAGCCTTTGCACAACTGGATAAAGCGCGACCACCGGAAGACCGTGTGCGTGGACGGGCGCTGCGCCTTCGTGGGCGGCTTCAATATAACCGAGAGCGACGCGCCCAAGTCCATGGGCGGACGCGGCTGGAAGGCCACGCTGACGCGCGCGAGCGGCCCGGTGGTCGCCGGCATAGAAAGGATCTTCTGGGAGGCCTGGGCCGACTCCACCCCTGTGAGTGGCCCCGCGGAGCCGTGCCTGCCCGTTTCCGACCCGGCGAAGGCGGGGGGCAAGCGCGTCTCCGTGGTTTTCGCGGGCGGTTTCCGCAACGTGCGCTCTATAAGGCGCAGCTACCGCTGCGCCATAGACCGCGCCCAGGAATACATCTATATCACCAACGCCTACTTCCTGCCCG
The DNA here is from genome assembly GCA_030651035.1 of Elusimicrobiota bacterium. Lineage (GTDB taxonomy): Bacteria > Elusimicrobiota > Elusimicrobia > Elusimicrobiales > UBA9959 > UBA9959. The sequence continues at coordinate 8,553 of JAUSCK010000224.1, read as the reverse complement.
ACCGCCTGGTTTACAGGAGGCTGATCAAGGCCGCGCAGCGCGGAGTGGACGTGCGGATCATTGCGCCCAGGGATACCGATTACCCGTATGTGCGTCTGGCCTCCTGGGCCATGTACGCGCACCTGATAAGGAACGGGGTCAAGGTTTACGAGTGGCAGGGGCCGATCCTGCACTCGAAGACGGCCGTGATAGACGGCCTGTGGGCGTCCGTGGGCAGCCACAACCTGGACCACCGCAGCCTCCATTATAACCTTGAGCTCAACCTGAACGTTTACGACGGCGTCTTCGGGGCCGCCATGACGCGGGCTTTCCGGGAGGACCTGAAAAAATCCAAACTGATCACGCTCGACGAGGTGAGAAACAGGCCGTTCCTCTCCAAGGCCGCCTCCAAGTTCCTTTACCTGTTCCGCTCGTGGCTATGAAATCCCTATTGATCGCAATTCTGCTGTCCCTGTTCCTGATGCCCGCTTGGGCCGATACCGGGCCGGAGATAACGCCGCAGGACTCCCGGCAGGACGAGGCCTCCGCGGTCAGGGACCGCCTGATGACCAGCCTGTTTTTCCGCGGCGAGCTGGCCGACAAAATAATAGAGGCCGGCATGGCGGGGCGCTTCGCGGACCTCGACGGGATAGAGACGAACGCCGGGGTCAGGAGCGCGCTGCTGGCCTGGATTGAGAAAAACCCCGCCGAGGCGGCCGCGGTCTACCTGGGCATGAAGGGAGCGGGCGGGCAGCTGCACGGCCGGATCGAGATCCGCGAAACGGCCTGGGAGTTCAAGCCCGCTTTCATAGCCGCGATAAAAGCCCTGAACGACGCCGCCGGCAGCGCTTCGGTTTCCAGGGAAACGCTTGAGCTGGCCGCCCGCCGCCTTTACGAGGGGAAGCAGGCGGAGGCCGAGGGGCCGGAGGTCCGGGTCGGCGGCGCCGCCGGAGGCAGCGGTTTCTTTTCAATAAATTACGCGGATTACAGGCTTAACAAGGCCGGGCTGGAGCGCGAAATTTCACGGGCGGGGGCGTGGCTTGAGGCCGCGCGCGGCGGTGGTCCGGGGCGCGAAAGCGAGGGGGCTTTCTCCCTGTACAGCGAATTTATAGTCGCAGCCTCGGCCCTTAAGGGCAGGCAGGCCATAACGGAGCAGGAATCCCGCCGCCTCGAGGGCCTGCGCGCAAAGCTGCGCTCAGCCATGGCCGCGCTGGCCCTGCGCTCGCGCATTTCAGCCCTGTCGGACGCGGGAGTCTCTCTTGGAAAAAATGGCGCCGAGCCCGGAGCCAAAGCGCTGCTGGCTTCAGTAACGGCGCTCAGGTCGCGGCTGGAGGCTGCCGCCGCCGCGGTCGAAGCCGGGGGGGCGACCCTGCGGGAGCTTGGCGGGCTGGTGAACTCGGCGGAAAATGATTTTGCCGCGCTCTACCTCAGGTACTCCGCCTACGACGGGCTGCTCGGCCTGAAAGGCAGGGCCGCCCGCTCCGGTTTCTCGTGCTTTTACGATTACGCCGTCTACCGCTACCTGTCAGCCTTCTTCCCGGGGACGGCCTACCCCCGGGCGCGCGCGGAGCTTGCGGCCGCCGCCGGGGCGCTGGACGCCGCCCTCCTTAAGGCCGGGGCGGGGGACCTGCCGGGCGCGCTTTCAGGGCTTGAGACGGCGCCCGTCGAGGCCGCCGCCGCCGTGGTCCGTTCCTCTTCCGCCTTTAACCGCGGCGCGCAGTTTTTTTTATGGGGCCTGCTCTTCAGGCCCGTGGAAAATAAAATTTCAGTCAGGGGCGGCCGCGCCGCGTACCGCCCGGCTTTCACGTTCTACGAGGTCGCGGGGAGAAAATGAAGAAACTTTATATTTTTTCTTACGGGCTATACCCGGGGCAGATCACGCTGGAGACGCTGGCCGCCATGCGCCAATGCGGCGCCGTCTACACGCATTGCCTGGACAAGGCCACCGCCGGGCAGTTCTCGAAACTGGCGCCGGGCCTGAAGCTTAACGCCGGGCTCAACAGGGAGGAGACGGCGCGGGCGGCGGTCTCGGCCCTGGCCGGGCATGACACCGTCGGCTTCCTCACCTACGGGAACCCCCTGTTCCTCAACCAGACGGCCGCCGAGGTGATGAAGGCCGCCGCCGGGAAAAAAGCGGCGGTGACCGTTTTCGCAGGGGTGTCTTCTTTTGACGCGCTGGTGAACCTGTTCAACCTGAATAAATACTCCCCGCGCGGCCTGCGGCTGGTGGACGCCGCGGCCTCTGTAGACCGGCCGTTCTTTACGCCGGACATGGATACTCTTATCTTTGTGCCGGACGTGCTGAACCTGCCGGAGAACGCGGCGCGCAAAAAGGATTTTGTCGCGGCGGCCCTGGAAGCCTACCCGCCGACGGCGCGGGTTTTCCTGGCGGATTGCGCGTCCATCTCGGGCCGCTCGGTCAAAGTGGTAAAGGGGAAGATAAGCGGCCTGGGCGCGCTGCTGGAAAAAATAAACGAACGGCACACGATATTCATCCCGGCGGTAAGGAAGCGATTTTCCGGGGGCGAACGGGAGCGGGCTAGCGGCCTTTAAAGAGCTGCCGCCGCCGCTTAGGCGTGAGGCCGCGGGCCGCCGGCTCTATGCAGGGCAGCACGAGAGACATCATGTACGAGATCCTGCTTTCCATTTTTCTCAAGCCCCCCGCCGTAGTTGTCAGCACTGCGTTCCCGGACGCGCCGTCTTCGCACCTGACCGCGTAGATGCGGTGGTTCGCGGGATAGGCGGCTTCCACCTGCGCGCAGAAACCGGCAAAAGTCTTCCTGGCTATGCAGTCGTCCACGCACAGCGCTATGACGGTGGCGGCCGTTGTCAGGCTTTCCGGGCGCCCGATGATCATTTCCGCGTGGTAAACATGAAAGCCCCGTGAAAAGATCTCATACTGGTCCGTCATGAGGCCCAGGATGCTGTCTATGGAAGAGGGGGCGGTTATGACCAGGCCCCTGTGCCCTTTTTCCCTGCAGTAGCCCAGAATGCTGGAGCCGTCGCTTAAAAGCATCGGGTTTCCGTAGGTTACATAGCCTATAGTTTTGCCTTTCTCAAGCTCGCCGCAAATTTCCCTGCCGGCCGTTTCTACGCGCTCGCTGTTCGGCAGCGCGTAAAATTTCTCATCCTCGAAACATTTCAGCTTCAGAGCCAGGGGTCTCAGAAGCTCGCGCACCGCCCGCCAGTCGCCGTGCATATAATAAACGGCGTCGCAGGACCGCAGCGCTTTTAGGGTCTGCAGCGTCATGTCTTTCACGCGGTTAACGCCAAGCCCGCAGATGAAAAGCTGCCCTGTCCCTGTTTTTTTTCGCATATGTTCCCCGCCTAGATCTTTTTCAGGAGATCTACTATCTCCAGGTCGCTTTTGTAGATAAGCTCTTTTTCGGCTTCCTCGAGCGGCAGCCACTTCATATCGAAAATTTCGTCCGGGGTCTTGGGCAGCCCGTCCCCGCCCACGCGCTTCACCAGGAACCAGCGCACGTCCTTGTCCACCAGCATCTCGCCGCGCAGGAAAGAGTATTCGGCCCTGTAAAGGTCCGAGGTTATTTCGCAGTCCCAGCCGGTCTCCTCCGCCACTTCGCGCACGGCCGCGGCCTCGGGGGTTTCGCCCGGCTCCAGGTGGCCTTTGGGAAAGGTCCAGACCTTGTCGCCCTTGAGGTTCTGCGCGAGCACCAGCAGGACGGTTCCGTCCTCGAGGATCACGCCGCCCGCCGAATGCTCTTTTTCAGACATTTTCCAGCTCCTTGGACCTTACCCCGCTAAATAGGCTGCAGCGGCGCGTACTTCAGCATGAAGGTCTGGCGCACCCCGCTGTCAAAAACCACGGTTACCTTGGCGAATTCCCCCGCCCCTATCTGGTCCGCCACGCGGCCGGCGCCGTGCACCGGGTGCATTATGCGCCTGCCCTTGCCGATGCGCGGGATGGACGGCGGCGGCTGGTAGGAGGCTATCACCTGCACGTCCTCCTCTCCGTGGCGCGGGGCGGTTTCGCCCGCCACCCTGCTTTCGAAAATAAACCGCGAGGCCAGGTTGGGGTAGGTGGTGCCGTAGACCCTGCGCGTCGCGGCCCAGGTCAGGAAGAGCCGCTCCCGCGCGCGGGTCATGCCCACGTAGGCCAGGCGGCGCTCCTCCTCCATGTCCTCCTCCGAGGAGTTGGCGGCGTTTATGGGGAAAAGGTTTTCTTCAAGCCCGGTCAGGAACACGGCCGGGAACTCCAGGCCCTTGGCGAGGTGCACCGTCATCAGCGTGACGGCGTGGGTGTCGGTGTTAAGCTTGTCCACCTGCGAGGACAGCATCACCTCCTCCAGGTACTTGTGCAGCGTGGGGGCGGCGCCTTCCTTCACGCAGTGGTCCTCAAACTCCTTCACGGCGTTCACCAGCTCCTGCAGGTTGCCCAGGCGCGCCAGGGATTCCTGCGGCTCCTTTTCCGCCAGGTCCTCGGTCATCTTCCAGTAGCCCGAGCTGGTCAGGATCTTCTCCAGCATCAGGGACGGCGTGCCGGAGAACAGGTCCGACTTCACGCCTTCAAGCAGGTCCAGGAATTCCTTTATGCCGCGCCGGGCGGTGTTCGTTATGTCGGGCACCTGGTCGGCGCTCAGCAGCGCGTCGTAAAGCGGCATCTCTTTCTGCCGGGAATGGGCCATCACATGGTCCATGGCGGTTTTGCCCACGCCGCGCGCCGGAAGATTTATGACGCGCAGCAGGCTGATGGTGTCGGCCGGGTTCACCAGCAGCTTCAGGTAGGCCAGGACGTCCTTTACTTCCTTGCGGTCGTAGAAGCGCACCGAGCCGATAAGGCGGTACGGTATGCGCGCCCGCCGGAAGCCTTCTTCGAAAGAGCGGCTCTGCGCGTTGGTGCGGTAGAAAACGGCTATATCGTTGTAGGTGAGGCTCCCGCGGCCGGTGAGCTGCTTCACCTGGTCAGCTATGCCGCGCGCCTCGTCGTTCTCGTTGGCGTACTCCTGCGCCTGCGGCGGCTCGCCGTGCCCGGCCTTGGTCCAGAGGTTCTTGGGGCGGCGGTTGCGGTTGTGCTTTATCAGCTCGTTGGCGGCGTGCAGGATGCGGGCCGTGGAGCGGTAATTCTCCTCCAGCACCACGGTGGCCGCGTCGGTGAAGTCCTTCTCGAAATCCATGATGTTGCGAATGTCGGCGCCGCGCCACCCGTACACGCTTTGATCAGGGTCTCCTACGACGCAAAGGTTGCGGTGCTTCGCGCAAAGCGTCTTTATCAGCACGTACTGCGCGTGGTTGGTGTCCTGGTATTCGTCCACCAGGATGTACTGGAAATTCTCCTGGAAATATTCGCGTATCTCTTCTTTTTCGTTGAGCAGCTCAACGGGGCGCACTATCAGGTCCCCGAAGTCCAGCGCCCCGGCCTCCGTCAGCTTTTTCTGGTAGCGGTGGTAGATCTGGGCGGCCTTCAGGCGGTCGGGATCGCTCACGGCCTGCGCGTTTATCAGGTAGGACTGTGAATCAAGCAGGTCGTCCTTGGCGCGGGAGATGATGCTGAGGTACATCGGGGCCTTGTTCTTCTCGCTCTCGAAGCCCAGCTCCTCCATGGCCAGCCCGATCAGTTTTTTCTGGTCGTCCGCGTCGTAGATGACGAAATCCGGCTTCACGCCTATCAGGCGGCCGTGCTGGCGCAGTATGCGCGCGCCCAGCGCGTGGAAGGTGTGTATCCACATGCCGCCGGAATAGGGCACCAGCTTGCCCACTCGGTGCTGCATCTCCTGCGAGGCCTTGTTGGTGAAAGTGATGGCCAGGACCCGGCCGGGGGGAACCCCGGAAGCGATGAGCAGCGCGATCTTGGAGGTGAGCGTCTTGGTCTTGCCGGTGCCCGCGCCGGCCAGGATCAGAAGCGGCCCGGCAAAATACTGCACGGCCTCCTCCTGCTTGGGGTTCAGGCCCAGCTTTGGCAGCAGCGTAGGATTTAAATTCAGGTCAAGGCTCATCAAGTATTGATTTTATAATTTTAAGAGGGCTAGGCGGCGGATAAAAGCTGATTTCCGGCGGGCCGGAAAATTGTAAGATAGTTAAAAGCGGCGGCTGCCTTCTGGATATTTTGTGACAAAAGATAAACTTGACGCTTTCTTCTCGACCGAGGAAAAATCCGGCGAGCAGACGATAAAACTGATACGCCTGGCCGCTATCGCGGTATTTTTCCTCAATGAACTGTTCAACTTCCACGTGCTGGGCGTGGTGGAGCGCCGGCTGCATATGCGCGCGGTCTGGCTGCTGCTCAGCTGGGAAGCCTACGCGGCCGCGGCCTGGTACCTCGTGAACCGCAGGGGCGTTTACGCCCGCTGGATGAAATATGTTTCTACCGGCATTGACGCGCTCTTCCTGACCCTCATCCTCGTCCTGGTCGAGGGTAATAACGGGCCGCTGGTCCCCATGTACTACATCCTCATCATACTCTCCGCGCTGCGCTACAGCCACCGCGAGATCTTCGCCTCCGCCGGGTTTTCCGCGGCCGGCTACGCCGCCGTCTGGTATTATTCCTTCGGCAACCCCCGGCTGGTCCCTATCTCCGCCTATGTGGCGGTTATACAAATACTGATAATGGTGCTGATGGGCGTATTCGCCGGCTACGTGGTGAAGAAGATGCGCGGGCTGGTGCTGAAGTTCGCCCATAACCTGGTCCGCCGGGAGTTGGCCGAGAGCGCGCTGTCCAGGTACGTTTCGCACCAGGTCGCCAGGAAGATCCTGGATTCTCCCGAAGGCGGCGCGATCATGAGCGAGGGGAGGCGCACGCACGCCGCGATACTTATCTCGGACATACGCGGCTTCACCCCGATGTCGGAGGCCATGGGCCCCGTCGAGCTGGTCAGGCTGCTTAACCTTTATTTCAGCCGCATGGTGGATGTTGTGTTCAAACATGACGGCACGCTGGACAAGTTCGTGGGCGACGCGCTGATAGTGGTCTTTAACGACCCGTTCGAGCAGCCCGACGCGGAAAGGCGCGCTCTGGCCTGCGCCGCGGAAATGCAGACGGAGATAGCCGCTTTCAATAAAGAGCAGGAGGCGGCCGGCAAAAGAACGCTCGGCGTCGGCATAGGGGTGCACTGCGGCCCCGTGGTGGCCGGGAATATCGGCTCGGAATCCCGCATGGATTACACGGTCATGGGCACTACGGTGAATTTCACTTCGCGGCTGCAGGGCAAGGCCCCGGCCGGCGCCGTGTATGTTTCGGCGGCGGTGAAAAACAAGACTTCGGGGGATTTCAGCTACAGGGACCTCGGCCCGATGGAATTCAAGGGCTACAGCGAGCCGGCCGGGGTCTACGAACTGCTGCCCGGTCCGGCCGGGCAGCCCGTGGCCTGAACGATATCCCGGGCCTGTTATCGCGCTGCGCGGTAAAGCTATAATTGACATATTAAGTTCCGCTGGTCCTTCCGGCGGGAGCGGCATGGAGGGTTCGTATGGAAGAAGAAGAAGGTAAAAAAAACTGGCTGATGTGGCTGATAATAGTGCCGGTCGCCATGGGCGCAGGCGTGCTGCTTACCAAATTGGCGCTGGGCCCGGGCAAGCCCCCGCAAGCCGCCCCGGCCGAAGTACAGGCGGAGGCCAGGCCCCGCCCAGCCGCGCCGCAAACGCCCAAACCCGCCCCCGCGGCCGCTGACAACTCCAGGTATGACCTGCCGGGCGACGAACCCGCCGCGGCGGAGCCGGGGGTTGTCTGGGGAGACAAAACCTACTCAACAGCGCGGAAAGAAGCTGCGCCCGGCCAGGCTGAGACAGCCGCCATTGGCCCGGAGGAGGCCCAGAAATTTAAAGGCATGGGGGCGGCTTACGGCGCCCTCAGCAAAGCCGCCGGAAAGATCCTTAACAACCCCAAAGCGGTATCCGCCCTTTTGAATAATGATTATGTCGTAAAGGGGTTTATGGCCCGGGACTCGGTGAAAAACGCGACCGCTAATTCCGCGTCGCTGGCGAATTATCTGAAGAATCCGGAGAACATGAATAAATTCATGGGGAAAGACGTGGTGCGGGCCGGCATGAATAACGGTGAACTGGTAGGCGCCGTGGCCGGAAGCAAGCTGGCCATGGCCCTGCTGAACACGCCCGGCGGCCAGGCGTTTTTGAAAGACCCGCGCGCCATCGCCGACGTGCTGCAGTCCAACCCGGGCCTGATCGGAGTGCTGACGAATCCCGCCATCCTCAGCGCCCTGACAAATAACCCGAAAACCGTCGGCGTAGTAGGTCAGCTCGGCGGGGCGGGCCTGCCCCGCTGAACGAACCGGTCCAAAGCTGTTCGCTGCCGGCTACACGTTGAACTTGAAGAAGCAGATATCCCCGTCCTTCATCACATATTCCCTGCCCTCTGAGCGGATCAGGCCCTTTTCCTTCAGGGCCTTCTCGGTCTGGTACTTCATGATGTCGTCGAAGGAGTAGATATCGGCGCGGATGAAGCCTTTCTCGAAATCGGTATGTATGGTGCCGGCCGCCTGCGGGGCCTTAAGCCCACGCTTCAGGCTCCAGGCGCGGACCTCGTCCTCTGAGCCCGCGGTGAAGAAGGAGATCAGGTTCAGCAACTGGTAGCCTGCCAGCGCCATCTTCTCGAGGCCCGTG
>JAUSCK010000218.1 GCA_030651035.1 Elusimicrobiota bacterium | reverse complement strand
GTTTGATACGTGATATTTTGTAATTTTACAAAAGACGTGACTGGCCAGTATTGTATGCCGCACGCCCTTCATGGCTGCGCCTTTTTACGGTCTATTTTGCAAATTCCCTATAATTTACTATTATATATTGTCGTTAATATGCCGAGGTAGCTCAATTGGTAGAGCGTTCGCTTCGTAAGCGATAGGTTGTGGGTTCAAGTCCCATCCTCGGCTGAAAATTTAATATCTATGGCGGTTTGGCGCGGTCCCGGGCGGCTTTAATGACTCCTTTCATCAGTTCCTTCCCCTAACCATGGCAAAAAAAACCAACCTTCCCGTTCCAGAGTACGAAGACGTGGATTTCGCTCCCGGCGTCAGCTTCGCCCGCAAGGCCATCTGGTGGTGGCTGCCGATGCTCTACCTCCTCGTCTCCGACACTTTCTACCTGCGCACCTACGACTCCGCCCAGGTGAAAATAACCCTGCTGCAGATGGGCGGCATCGGCCTGCTGGGCATGTGGGTCTCCCTGCTGGTGCTTGAGGGGCGCAAGGCCTTCCGCCGCGAGGACTTCATCTTCCTGGCGCCGTTCTTCGCCTACCTGCTGTATGTAATAATTTCGTTCCTGAGCGCGCCGTACAAGGGCCCCAGCGTGGACGACTTCGTGCGCTATATACTTTACATGTCGGTCACGCTGATAATCATACGCGAGTTCACGTCGGAGGCTATAGACAGACTGACCAAGATCCTGCTGGTCACCGCCTATATCGCCATCCTTTACGGGGTGGTGCAGTTCCTCGACACGCGGTTCTTCCCGCCCAAGGACATGGGGCCCGGGCTTGACCCGTTCATCTGGCGCTGGGCTTTCGGGCCGCGCGTCTTTTCCACCTACGGCAACCCCAATTTCTTCGGCAACTTCCTGGTGCTGATACTGCCGATAATAGTGACGCAGTACCTCAAGCGCAGATCGATAATCCTGCTGCCGCTTATCTTCATGGACCTGCTCTGCCTCTACGCCACCCAGACCAAGGGCGCCTGGCTGGGCTTCGGCATTTCGTCGTTCATCTTCGCCGTGTTCTACGGCTACTTCTTTCTGCGCGACCGGCTTAAAATAAGCAGGACCGCGTTCCTGGGCCTGGCTTCCATACTCCCGGTGATCGCCGTCGCGGTCGTCCTGCACCTGGGCAACCCCAGCTCCTACAGCTTCCGCGTGAACACCTGGCTTTCCACCTGGGAGATGATCGAGACCCACCCGCTGGTCGGGGTGGGGGTGGGCAGTTTCAAGGTCATATACCCGTCTTTCCGCCGCCCGAAGGTTTTTCACATAGAGGGCAAGCATAATACGGAAACCGACCACGCCGAGGACGAGCATATAGAGCAGTGGATGGACAACGGGCTTATCGGCTTCGGGATCTATCTGTGGATAATCTTCTTTGTGACTATCGTCGGGCTGCGCGGCCTGAGCTCGCTTACGGAAAACCTGAAGGGCGCCCGCCCCCCGCCGGTGGCCTACGACCTGCTGGGCTACCTTACCGCGCTGCTGGGCATGCTGGCCCACAACTTTACCGACGTGAGCATGCGCTTCGTCTCGTCCGGGGTCTACCTGGGCCTGCTGCCGGGCGTGATAATAAACCTGGCGCGCGGCCACGCGCTGTGGGAGCTGCATTACAAGGAAGAAACGCAGCCCGCACGCACGGAGCCCGGGAAGAACGCCGGGCAGGACGGGATTTTCACCTGGGCGATGTGGCTGGCCCGCGCCGCGGGCGTGGTAGGCGTCCTCTATGCCGGCTACCTGGTGGTGAGCGAATTTGACGGCATCCAGGGCCCGCTGCGCAACTATGTGGCCAGCGGCGAGATACTGCAGTGGTATATCTCCTGGGCGCTGATGCTGGTCTGCGTGATCTACGCGGCCGGCGCTTTCTGCGGGACGATGCTCAAGGGCGTTTCCGCGGCCGTGCCCGTGGTGGTGCTGCTGACGCTTTTCCCGATGTATTATTTCTGGGGCTGGTTCAAGGGCGACGTCTACCATAACATGGCCATCTTCTTCTCGAAGCAGGGCAAGTGGGAAGACGCGATAAGCTACTACCACAAGGTCAACAAGCTGAACCAGTATTTCATCATGCCCTACTACTTCACGGGCAACGTGTTCAACGACCGCTTCAACATGGAGAAATCCTACAGGCCGGAGTGGGGCGACAAAGCCAACGAGCCCCGCGACGATTACGACCGCGCGATGGCTTCCTACGAGGACGTGCGCAAGATGGCGCCCAACTACGTGCAGATGCACCACCAGGTGGGCACGCTCTACATGAAGATGCACGACCACATGATGCGCCAGGGCAAGCAGAAGGAAGCCCAGGAATTCCTGGACAGGGCGCTGGCCCGCTTCAATCTTTACGAGAACCTGGACCCGGTCTACCCTGTGAACTATTACCGCAAGGCGCAGATCTACATAATGCGCCAGGACATGAAGTCCGCCGAGCGCGAGTACATCCACAATCTTGAAGGCTGGAAATGCTTCGTGAAGGGCCATAACCATGGAACAGCCGAAGCCTACACCACGCTGGCCAACGTGCAGTACGCGCTGGGCAAGTACCGCGAGGCGGTCGCCAATTACAACCTGGCGCTGGAAAAGGACCCGGGCTATGAACAGGCGCGCAAGAACCTGCCCATAGCGGCCAGCAGGGTGACGGGCGCGCTGCAGGCGCCGGTAAAAAATTAGCGTAACAATGCCAGAACCCGAAAATAACCTCGCCGTGCCGCGCGCCCCGCTCGCCCTGCTGCTTACGACGGCGTTCTTTGTGGCGCCGCTGCTGTTCTTTACCGGGCTTACCCGCAACCCCTACTACCTGCAGATAGCCATCCTTAATGTCTCGATATTGGGCGCCGTCGCCCTTTTCCTGCGCGCCTCGCTGAAGGCGGGCGCCTGGCAGCTGCCGGTCACGCCGCTGACGCGCCCGCTGGCCGCGCTGGCGCTGGTTTACCTCGCCTCTTTCGCCTGGTCCTGGTTCGGCCACGAGCCTTTTTTCAGGCCGGCCATGGCCGCGGAGGGGCTGAAGGCGGGACTGTTCTTCCTGGTGAACTGCGCCGCGGTCTTTTACCTGGCGCTCAGCGTGCCCTACGCCGGGAAAGATACCGGGATCCCGGCCGGGAAGTGGCTGGCTTTCATACTGGGCTGGGGCGCGCTGTGGTTCCTTTTTCCCTTTCTCAAGATGCCTCCCTCCGGCGACGGTCTTTTTGACAGGCTGCTCGACCCCTACGGCGCGCTGGTCTGGATCTCAGGCTTTACCGCCGCCTACCTGCTTATACGCCGCTGCCGCCAGGAGGATATACTGCACCTGGCCCTCTCCGCCGGGGCCATAGCCTCGCTCTACGGCGTTCTTGAATATTTCCGCATAGAGCTGGTGTGGGCCAAGCTGCTCAATCCCTACGGCAACCGCTCGGTTTCCACCTTCGGCAACCCGAACTTTATTTCCACCTACGTGGTGATCTTCCTGCCGCTGGCGGCCTCGCTGCTGATGAAGGCGGAGACGGGCGTGAAGCGCGCCTACTACGGGCTGGTGTTCCTCTCCTACGGGGGCATGCTGATGGCCAGCCTGACGCGCTCCTCGTGGATAGGCGCGGCGGCGGCTTTCACCTTCCTGTTCGCCTTCTCCTCGCACCGGCGGCAGCTGAAAGTTAATAAAAAATTTCTTTACCCGTTCTTTCTCGCGGCACTGCTGATGCTGTCTTTCTGGCCGTCGGATTCACTGAAGCCTTTCAGCTCCGGGCTGATGGATCGCGTCAGCGAGGCCGCCCTCGGCATAAGGTCCCCGGCCGCCGTCAGCCTTTCCGGGGACAATGGCAGGACCTATTCCTCTTTTCACCAGCGCCTGCTTATCTGGACCAGCGCCTGGCAGTTGGGCCTGGAAAACCCGCTGCTGGGCAAAGGCTGGGGGCAGTTCGAGCTTTTTTATCCCTTTTACCAGGGCCGCCTGATGGTTAATTTCCCGGTGATGCGCGGGCTGCGCACCCACGCCAACAACGCGCACAACGAAATCCTGGAGCAGTGGTCCCAGGCCGGGCTGGTGGGCCTCGGTGCCTACCTGTGGTTCTTCGCGGTCCTTTTTTACGGCTTCCGGCGCTTTTACAACGCGGCCTCCCCGGAGGCCGGCTACGAGGCCGTGCCGCTGGCGGCCGGGCTGGCGGGGGCGCTGTGCGACAACCTGCTCAACGTCTCCCTGCATTTTGCCGTGCCCGGGATGGCCTTCTGGTGGGTGGCGGGCGCGCTGGCGCTGAAAACCTGCGGCACCGGGACTTACCCGGCGTGGAAACGGCCGCGTGCGGCGGCCGCCGCGGCCTGGGTGCTGCTCCTGTGCTGCCTGGGGGCCGCCTGGCTCTGGGAGCGGCAGTTCATGCGGGAGTTCCGCTATTTCAACGGCTTCAGGGCCATGCGCTCGAACAACTTTCCGGCGGCGGTGGCGGAACTTGAAGGGGCCTGGAAGGCCAACCCGCGCGAGGTCAACAGCAACTACGAGTTCGGCAACGCCTACGTGCGGGCGGGGGAACTTGAAAAAGGCGCCTGGGCCTACGGCGAGGCCCTTAAATCCAACTCGGGCTACGACGAGATCTATTTCAACCTGGCCATCATTCTCAAGCGCCTTGGCCGCAGCGGAGAGGCGCTTAATTACCTGCGGGTTTCCTCCGTTATAAACCCGCTCAACATCACCACCTGGCAGGCCATAGCCGAGGTTTACCTTGCCATGCCGGACAAGGAAGCCGTGGCCGCGCGCGCGGCGGCCGACTTTGAGGAGGCGGTTAAGATCTTCCCCAACGATCCCGGCCTGTGGAACACGCTGGGTTATTTCCACACCCTCCTGAAGAATTACGAGGCCGCCCGCAGGGCCTATGGCCGCGGCGTTAAAGCGGACCCCGGCAACGCCATGCTGGTGGAAAACCTGGCCGGCGTGTCGCGCCAGCTGGGGCTGAAAAACGACCCCGACCTGGCCTGGCTGGCCGCCTACGGCCGCGCGGAAAAGATCGCGGCCGGCCCGGGGGGCATCGCCGCGCAGGAGGTTAAGGCGGCGGAAGCGCTGCTGGCGATGGAGCCCGCGAACCTGAAGGCCCGCCTGCTGTGCGCAAAAATATATTATAAAGCCGGGCGCCTGCCTGAAGCCAGGGCGGTCCTTGAGGGGCTGCTTAAAGAAACCTACTCGGACAACCAGGCCCGCTACGGCCTGGCGACGATCTACGAGAAAGAGGGGAACATTCAGCTGGCCCGCGCTGAATGGCAGCGCTTCCTCCAGCTGGAGCCGGGCAACGCGGCCGCGGCGCAGCGGCTGCAGGCCCTGGCCGGGAAGCAGTGAGGCCAAATCACACAAAGACACAAAGGCACGAAGTAATAATGGGAAATGAAATTTAGGAAAGCAGCGCTTCGGCTTTGTGGCTTAGTGGCTTTGTGTGAGAAATTCGTAACAATCCTGTAATAATTAGGCAAACAGGAAAAGGTTAAATATAGCAGACGAATAGGCCGAATTAAAAACGAATAGGACAAATCGGGATCAGCAGCCGCTCATTTTATTCGCAGCTATTCGTGTCATTCGCAATATGAAAACTAAAACCGCTATAAAATTCGCGCTGCCCGGGATCCTGATCCTGTGCTTTGCCGTCTCCGGGCCCCTGCCCGACCTGTCCGCCCAGGCTTCGAAGGGCGGGGTAAGCCGCTCGATGGAGCAGGCCATAAGGCTTTACCACGAGGGGGACGACACCGAGGCCATGGACCGCTTTATGCAGATCCTGGTTAAAGGCACTCCCTCCGAAAAATCCCTGGCCAACGAGTATATAACCAAAATAACTTTGCGCATGAACACCGGCGTCGGCACGATGAACGACCGCGGCGCCGAGCCCACCACCCTTACCGAGGTTTCGCAGCCCAAATCCGGCATCCCCGCGCGCGACATCCCGCTGGGGATCAAAACCGGGCCGCAGGAAGACTCGGGTGATTCGCGCGACGTTGCCGAAGCCCAGAAAGAGCGGATTAACGCCAAGATAGCCTCGAAGATAGCGCAGATGCGCCGCGACCTGCTTCTGGAGCTGGGCCTCTCCGACGCCGTGAAAGTCTATATGGGCGACGGAGTGCCCAAGGCGGTGTCGCTGGACCCTAATTCTCTTTTTGCGACCGAGACCACCTTCCGCGCCGGCACCGACAAGCTGCTGAACTCCCTCTCCGGGCTGATCTTCACCCTGGGCAAGGCGAACTGCACCATCCTTCCCGAGGGCTCCGCCGAGGGCGACGTTAAGATAAAAAGCATACGCCGGGCGCTGGCCCTTAATTCCTATTTCGAGTCCCGCGGCGTGTCCAAGTCCAGGCTGGAGGTGAACCTGACCGGGAGCGAGATCCGCTTCCCTAAGGAACTTACAAGTATAAGCGGGATTATTATTCTCTTTGATTATGATAGGCAGCCGCGCCTGAAAGATATCCAGGACCTGCAGACCAAAGGCCCCAAGGTATCGCTCGGGATCTACCCCACCGCCATAGCGGTGCACAGGAACGAGGGCTCCGTGGTGGAGTTTTCCGCCTTTGAGTCGCCTCTCGGCCCGCCCAGCTGGAAGTTCCAGGTCTTTCAGGTGATGGCCGACGGGGGCCGGATGCTGCTGCAGGAGATCACCGGCTCGGGCCCGCAGTACAGCCAGAGCTTCTGGAACGGCCGCAAGAAATTCTTCGGCGCGCCTTACCCCTCGGGCCGGTACATGTTCACCGTCACCGCCACGGACATGGAAGGGCGCGAGACCTCGCTGAGCCGCCTGCTGGTGGTGCGCCCCACGGCGGAGGAGGAAAAGGCGCTGCAGGCTGCCGCCGCGCGGAGAGCCGCCGCGAACGAGACGGTCACCACGTCGGGCCTGAAGACCCGCGCCATAAGCGCGAAAGGCCCCAGGGGGGGGACGGGCGGCAAGACGCTTAAAGGCTTGTCCGCCAGAAAAATGAAGTCGCTGAAAAAAGCCGCCGGCAAGAAGCCGCGCGCGCTCCCGAAAAAGAAAGCCAAGGCCGCCGCCGCCGAAGCCGACGCCGCCCCGGCAGGCGAGTCCGCCCCGCCCGCGGGAGAATCCGCGCCTCCGGGTGAACTGTCGGGGCAGGTCAGTTACAAGATCTATTTTACCGACGCCAACACCCTCACCACCGGCAGCGAAAAAAGGCTGGCGCAGGTGGCCGAGACCATGGGCTATTACCCCATTGCCAATATACAGCTTATCGGCTACGCCTATTCCGGCGAGCCCAACGCCGACGCCCTCGCCGAGAACCGCGTCAACCTGGTGGCGGCCCGCCTGGCCGAGAAGTACAAGATCGACCGCTCGCGCATGGATCTGCAGTCCAAGGTGACGGAGGCTACGAAGAGCGTGGTGGAGATAAAGATGACCGGGAAGGAGTAGCGCGGGTGCCGCTGCGGGCGGAAGTATTGTAAAATTATAAAGTTATGGCTAAACCAGAGGAGGTCAGGCACCTGGGCATATACATCTCCCCCAGGGAGGTGTGCATAGCGCAGGTTAAAATGGGCGCGGACTCCAGGTCGGAGCCCGAGCACCTTATTAAATTCCCCACCGATTTCCCGGTTAAGGAGGGCATGCTGCGCCCCCTTTCGCTCAATAACGATTTCTTCAGCGAAAAGGCCCCCTGGGTCGCCACTTTCAAGAAGGCCGTAAAGGGCGTGAGCTGGGATTCCTCCTCCGCCGTGGTCACGCTTTCGCCGCAGTTCGCCATCCTGCGCTATTTCCTGATGCCGGCCATAGAGCGCAGGTTCTGGAGCAAGTCCATCCCTCTGGAGTCCAAGAAATACATCCCGGTGTCCTTCGAGGAGGTCGTTTACGACTTCAGCCCCGTGCCTTCCAAAGACGGGAAAAAAATAGGGGTGCTGTTCGGCCTTACGCAGCGCAAGAGCGTGGAATTTATAGCGGCGACGCTGAAAGCGGCGGGGCTGACGCTGGCGGCCGTCGAGACGACCCCGATCTCGATGGAGCGGCTCTTCGGCTTCCTCGACCCCGCGGAGCACGACTCCAAGGGCTATATACATTTCAGCGGGAACACCACCCACATGCTTTTCTCGCACGGCGGCTACCCGGTGCTTTACCGGGAGACCGAGACCGACTCCGGCGGCACGATGAGCGAGCGCAAGCGCCTGGACGTGAAGGGAGCCATGCAGTTCGTGGACCGCTACGTGGGCGGCGTGGAATACAAGGCTGTGGCGCTGAGCGGCGACGGCGTAGATCTGTGGAAGCCGGTGGCCGAGAAAGAGTCCGACCCTATACCGGTGCTGGTCTGGGAGAGCGCCAAGGCCTGCGGCCTGAAGGACAACGACGCCGCGGCGCTTTTAGCCGCCGGCGCGGCCATGCGCGGCCGGTCGCCGGGGCCGATATGCCTGGATATCTCCGGCATAAGCTCGGCGCTGATACTGGAAAAGCAGGTGCAGGCCTACGTCTGGTATACCGCCCTGGTGCTGGGCGTCCTGATGCTGCTGCTGTCGCTTATAGCCCAGGTGCGCATCACCTTCCTGAGCACGGAGATCGCCGCGCTCAAGGCCACGGGGATAAACGTGCCCGAGCTGGACGGGCTGTCCGCGGGGACTATCCGCACGAAGATAGACGCGCTGCAGACCAACTCCCGGATCCTGAACGGGCTGGTGACCGACGTCGACCCCATTGCCCCGAAGCTGTCGGCCATCGCCGACAGCATAGTGTCGGACATTTGGCTGACGAATATAACCTACGAAAACCCCTTCGCCCTTTCGGAGGTGCAGGGCGGGACCAAGGAAATGAACCTCAAAGGCGAGACCTACCTGCGCGGGGAACAGCGGGGGCGCCTTGTGGATGTTTTCACCAAAGCCCTCAAGGCGGCCCCGGAATTCAAGACTTTTACGCCGCCTTCCGGAGGGATCGACAGCAACCTTGATGAAGCCGTCCGCGCCTTCACGGCCGGCGAGTCCGGTTCCAAGACCAGGCAGGCAAGCGGCTTCTCCGTAGTGTGCACGCTCAAGAGGAAATAAAATATGCCCCCGCTGATAGCAGCCATGCTCGCAAAGACAGTCGAAAAGATAAAGGCCGCCGCCAAGGAAATGACGGACAGCATCTTTATCATCTACACCGAGAAGGGCATTGAGCCGTTTAAAAGGCCGCTTATTACGGCGGGCGCCGTGCTGCTTGCCGTCTACATCATGATCTACAGCCCCATAACCGGAAAGGTTAAGCGGTCCAAGATGGAGGTGCTGAACATGAAGGTGGTGTCCCAGTACGCGGGGGACTATGAGAGCGCCAAAATGCGCCTGTACAGCTACCAGGGCAAGCTGCCGCGCAACGTCAAGGATGCCAAGGACGAGTGGCTTAAGCGCATTATCAACGACTCCGCCAGGAACAACAACGTGTCCGTGGATTCGCTGGGCACGCAGCGCGAGAACGAGGTGGGGAATTACCTGATGGTTTCGCGCGAGGTCACCGCCACCACGACCTACGGCGGTTTCGGCAAGTGGCTGGCGGAAATGGAGAACTCGCCGATCTTTCTGAGGGTTACGACGATGAACTTGTCGCGCGATGAGATCAACCCGGGCAGCGTGAAAGTGCAGTTTACCCTTTCCACCGTTTTTCCCCGGGCCGTGGGGGGGAAGTAATATGAAAAATATCACTTCCATAGTCGGCTGGCTCCTCCTTATAGCCGTGATGGCGGTGCCCTCCTTCCTGTTTTACAACTGGTGGAGCAAGGGCAATCAGCAGGCCCAGGCGGAGCTGGTGCGCGAGCCGCTGTCGGGCAGCGTTTTTCCCGCTGAAAAAAACAGCCAGGGAGTTGTCGCCCGGCAGCCTTCAGCCGCTCCGCCCCCGGGCCTGAGCCCCGCGGTACAGCCCCAGTTCGCCACATCAGCCGCAGCGGCGCCGGCCGCACAGGCGCCCGGCCGCCCGGCCGCCCAGCCCGCCCAGGCCCCGGCGGAACAGCCTCCTTCGGCCTCATCCAACCCGCCCGTCGAGTTTCCTCGCCCGGCGCAGGCGCCCGGAACTTCCACCGTGGCCGCGAAGGGGGTGGCTACCTCGACCGGGACCAAGATCCTTTCTTATTACAGCCCGAAAGGCACCCGGGACCCGACTTTTTCCCCGGAGGATTACCGCCGCATCAGGGAAGAGCAGCAGCGCCGCGATGAGGCGCAGCAGCAGCAGCAGATAGTCGACACGCGCAAGCCTAAGGAGCCCAAGCCGGAAACGCGGATAAACCTGCAGGGCTTAGTGGGCAACGCCGCCATTATAAACGGAGATATGTACCACGTGGGGCAGACAGTGCGCGGCGTAAAGATCCTGAAAATAGGCACAGATTATATAATAGGCGAATACAAGGGCAAGACGTTTCGCAAGATGCTTAAATAGTTCAGCCGGTCAGTTCAGTAAGGGCGGATTAATATATAATAGTGTTAGGACGGAGGCGTTATGAAAATGTTGAAAATTTTACTTGCGTTTATGCTGGCGTTCGAGCAACTGCTCTTTCCTGTGGCCTTGCTGTTCGCCCAGGATGCGCCCGCCGGCGACAAGGATTTCGCCCAGGACCTCCAGGGTCCCGGCGGCGAAGAGGGCGGGCCCATACTCGACGGCGGCTCCGACTCACCGCCTCCCTCCGTAATGCCGCAGGGCCAGGTGCCCGGCTCGCCGATAGAATCCGTGCAGATAGGAGGCGCCCCCAAGGACGCCCCGATGTACGAGGACGTGGAGTCCGTTTCCCCGCTTGACCGCAAGATAGGCCCGATACGGCTTAAAGGGGCCCCTCTCTCCACCTTCCTGGACGTGGTTTCGGCCCAGTCCAAGGTCAACTTCATCATCACGGAAGGCCTTGAAGCCAAGACTATTACGGTTTTCCTGCGCAAGACCACCGTGCGCGAGGCCCTGGAGCTGCTGCTGCGCGTGAAAGGCCTCACCTACCAGCGCATAGGCAAAAGCAACACCTACGTGGTGCAGAAGCGCTCCGTAGACATGCCGAACCTGATCACCAAGATCTACACGCTGAACTATATCCCGCTCATCCCGATCTCCTCCGTAGGCGAAGAGATAGCGTCCATCACCGCGCAGGACTCCTCCTCCGGCGGCCAGCAGAGCGGCGGACAGAGCGGCGGACAGGGCGGCGGGGGAGGCGGCGGCGACAAAAACAAAGAAAAGGACAACGCCATCGCGATAGTCAATATAGTGCGCAGCGTGCTGTCAAAAAAGAACGGCAAACTGGAAACCGACCCTCGCACGAACACGCTTATCGTAACGGACGTGCCCGAGGTCTTCCCCCAGGTTGAGCAGATAATAGCGGAGCTGGACAAAAAGGCCCCCCAGATACTGATAGAAGCCCAGATAGTGGAGATAAACACCGACCGGATGAACGAGATGGGCATAGAATGGGGCGGTTCGCGCGGCGAAATGGCCTATTTCGCCGGGCCCGCCCGCCTTACCGACTACGGCCTGCGCCCCGGCTTTTATTCAGGGAACGAGTGGAAGCAATTCTTTCCGAAGTCGCCGGACCTGGTTGCGGCTGCGGCGGCCACCCCTGCCGCAAGTACCCCCGGCGTCCCGACCGCCCCGGCCACCGAAGCAAGCGGCGGCGGCGCAGGCGGCGGCGGGACCATAGACCCCATCTTCGCCACCAGCCAGCAGAGCTCCAAGGGCGTTTACTACGGCATCTTCAGCCTGGCCCAACTGCAGGCTATTTTCCGCGCCCTGATCTCCAAGGGCGAGGGGCGCTACCTGGGCAAGCCCAAGATAGTGGCCATGAACAACAAGACGGCCCTTATAACTATTTCAAGGGCCGCGGCGATGGGCTCGACGAGCCAGTCGTCTTCGGCCGGCGGGGCTTCAGGCAGCACATCCACCGGCGTGGAGCGCCGCACCATCGGCCTTACGCTCAAGGTAACTCCGCAGGTGAACAAGGAGGGGTATATAACCATGATAGTGCAGCCCTCCTACTCCGACCTGGTGGCCTCCGCCGTAACCATACAGGGGAATGCGATATTCGACCCGGTCAGCCGCGGCGCCTCGACGATGGTGCGCGTGAAGAACGGCCAGACGGTGGTTATAGGCGGCATGCTGTCCTCCACCGAGGCAAAGACCATCAAGAAGGTCCCGCTGCTCGGCTATATCCCGATACTCGGCTGGCTGTTTACCAGCGTCAGCTCGCGGCGCACCAATACCGACCTGGTGATCTTCATCACCCCGACGATACTGGTGGATTAAAGGGGAAAGGATTAGGGATTATGGCCCATAAACTCCTCGGCGAAATAATGATCCAGGCTAAATGGATCGACGAAGAAAAGCTTGCTAAGGCCCTTAAATTCCAGCAGCAGCAGGGCTGTCTTATAGGCGAAGCGCTGGTAAAGCTGCACTACGCCTCCGAGGAGCAGGTGGCGCAGGCCCTGGGCAAGCAGCTGGGCATCCCGTACGCCTCGAAGGAAAACCAGATCCTTAACCCGGAAAAAAGTCAGGGGCTGGAAAAGATAATCCCCGAAAAATTCGCGCGCGACAACGCCGTTATCCCGCTGTTCATCGAGGACAATGTCCTGGCCACGGCATTGACCGACCCGACCAATATCATGATGCTGGACAATATCAAGCTTGTCTCCGGCATGGAGATACAGCTTTTTATCGCCACAAGGGCGCAGATCCTGAAGGTGATCGACGCTTTCTACCAGGGCCAGACGAACATGATCGACACGGTCCTGGACAAGGCCATGGAAGGCAAGGGGGTGGAGACCTCCGAGATCGACGTCATCACCGCCGACGGCAAGCTGGACCTGGATAAGGTCATTATAGGGGAGTCGAAGGGCGCCCAGTCCATCAAACTGATCAATGCCATAATGAAGCAGGCCATCAGCGAGCGGACCAGCGACATCCACCTGGAAAAATTCGACGAGAAGGTGTCGCTGCGCCTGCGCATCGACGGCGTGCTTTACGAGCGCAGCGCACCGCCCGCGGACATCGTGGACGCGCTGATCTCGCGCGTCAAGATCCTTTCGAAGCTGGACATCTCCGAGCGGCGCCTGCCGCAGGACGGCAGCTTCTCGATAAAGTACCAGAACCGCATCATCGAGATCCGCGTAAGCGTCTGCCCCACGGTCTTCGGCGAAAAGCTGGTCATGCGTATCCTGGACAGGGGGGCGGTGGAGCTTAACGTCTCGGTGATCGGCTTCGAAGTCCGGCAGAAAGAGGACTTCCTTAAAGCCGCCGCGGCCCCCAACGGCCTGATCTTCCTCACTGGGCCCACCGGTTCCGGCAAGACCACTACCCTGAACGCCGTGCTCAATACCATCAAATCCCCGGAACTCAATATCATGACGCTGGAAGACCCCGTCGAAATCAAGATGGAGGGCATAAGCCAGGTGCAGGTGAAGCCCGCGATAGGCCTCACCATGGCTTCCGGGCTGCGCTCCTTCCTCCGCCAGGACCCCGACGTAATACTGGTCGGAGAGGTCCGCGACAACGAGACCGCCGAGGCGTGCCTGAAAGCCGCCATGACGGGCCACCTGGTGCTTTCCACCCTGCATACCAACAGCGCGCTGGAAGCCGTGCCCCGCCTGCTGGATATGGGCATAGAAAAATACCTGCTTGCCAGCACGCTGCTCTGCCTCGCCGCGCAGCGCCTGGTCCGCCAGCTTTGCCCCGCCTGCAGGATCCCCTACAGGCCGGGACAGAGCGAGATAGACCAGTTCATGGCCGAGTGCATGCTGAACCCTCTCCCGGACCCGACCAAACTTACCTTCTACAAGGCCGCGGGCTGCCCTAAATGCCACAACATGGGCTACAAGGGCCGGAAGGCTATTTACGAGGTATACTTTAACACCGACGAAATGAAACAGATCATCTACAAGGACGCGGACGTGCAGAAGCTTTCCGTAGCCGCGGCTAAAGCCGGCGCCTGGAACCTGCGGGCCAGCGGCTGGCGCAAGGTGATGGCAGGCATCACTTCCTCGGAGGATATGCTGTCGGTGACCGTTGGCGAGCGCTGATACGCCCTTTTTACGGTTTCAGGCCATCATTGACTTTAAGCCGGAAATGATGTATATAATATAATATGGGAAGATTTATTTATACGGTCCAGGACGCGCAGGGCACGGTTACTACCGGCGCCCTTGACGCCGACGACGAAGACGGCGCGGTACAATCCCTGCAGACCAAGGGCCTGTTCATCCTGTCCATACAGTCCGAGGATACGAAATCCAAGGGCATACTGAACCTAAAAAAATACAGCAGGGGCAGCATCTCGGGCCGCGAGATGGTTTTCTTCGGCGAGCAGATGTCCACCCTGATAGGCGGCGGCATCCCGCTGGTGCGCGCCCTTTCCCTGCTGAGCGAGCACAGCGAGAACAAGAACCTGTGCGCGGTGCTCGGCGCGATCACCAAGGAAGTGTCCGCCGGCGGCTCCTTTCATAAGGCCCTGGAAAAGCACCCCAAGGTCTTCGACGAGATCTGGGTTTCGCTGGTGCAGGCGGGAGAGGTCTCCGGGCAGTTGCCGGCCGTGCTGCGCCAGATCACCGCCTACAGCGAGTCGCAGGAAAACGTCAAGTCCAAGATCATAACCGCCGTGGCCTACCCGGCCGTGCTGATGACCATGTCGTCGGGCGTGATGATCTACTTCGTGATGTTCATCGTGCCGGTGTTCGCCGACATCTTCAAGGACTTCAACCTGACGCTGCCGCCCCTTACGCGCGCGATAGTCGGTATTTCACATATCCTGGGCAAATATATCGTGCTTATCCTGGTGAGCATCATAGGCATCGTCTTCGGCGCCAAGGCTTACGTGGCCACCCCGCCGGGCAGGCTCACCTGGAACCACATCCAGCTGAATATGCCGATCTTCGGCACCCTTATCCGCGCCATGCAGATAGAGCGGATGCTCACCACCATGGCTACGCTGATACGCTCGGGCGTCAGCATCCTGAACGCCGTGTCCGTGCTGGAGGGGGCTTTCAAGAAGAACCTGATCTACCAGACCGCCCTGAGAAAGGCGAAGAACGACATAGCCAGCGGCCGCTCCATCTCGGAATCCTTCAAGAAAACCGGCATTTTCCCGCCGATGGTCACGGAGATGATGTGGATGGGAGAGGAGTCGGGAAAGCTGCCCGACATCATCGTGGTGCTCTCCAAGTATTACCAGGAGCAGATAGACCAGTTCCTGCGGCGCTTCTCGTCGATGATAGACCCGATACTGGTGGTGGGCGTCGGCGGGATGGTGGGCGTGATCGTGATGAGCATCTTCATGCCTATCTTCCAGCTCTCGAAGATCGGCTCGGGTTAATGGGGGCGGGGAATATGAAAAACAATAAAAAGGGTTTTACGCTCATAGAACTGCTTGTCGTGGTGCTTATAATGGGCATACTTGCCTCCGTAGGCATGCCGGCCTATTTTAAGACCGTGGAAACCTCGAAGGCCAGGGATGCGGTGGCGATGGGCCACATGCTCGGCAACGCCTACCGCATGTTCAGGGTAGACAACCCCACAGTCGCTTTGTCCGGGCAGATCACCGACGGCTGCGGCAGTTTTACCTGCGCAACCGTGGGGGCTAACGCCGCCTGCCGCCTGGTGGCCTGTAATTACGTGGCCCAGCATAACTGGAGCCAGTCCTCTTACACTTATAACATCGGCGGCGGTCCGGCGGTCACCGTGGACAGGAACGGGGGCACCTACGACGCCTGGGGATATGTTTTCAACATGACCGGCGGCTGCGCGGTGGTAGGCGGCGCTCCGGCCTGCCCCGCTTTCTGATTTTATGAAAACAAGGAAAAGGCCGGGCCAGACCCTGATAGAGGTCACTATTGCCGCCCTGATATCGGCTATAACCACTACGGCCATTTTTTCTGTCATACTGTCCAGCTTTGTCGCTGATGCCAGGACCGACAAGCGGGACGCCGCCGCCATGGTGCTGAAGCGCGCGCAGGATACCCTGAAAAGCTATGTAAGCTCGGTGCCAACAGACGCTAACATGTTCCCCGGTGTTGTACCGCCTGAACCGGCCAAGCCAGGTGCTCCCGGCTCTACCGTGGGCCATTGGTCCGCTGAGGGCGGCGCCGCCTGGGCTCTGGCCGGTTCCGCCGGCGGCACCGTTCATAATGTCGACTCGCTGGTGGCGGGTCCGCCGCTGACCATGCCGGGCGGCCCGTTGGCCACGCTTCGCTATACGGTTTTCAACACCAACTGCCTCGCCCTTGTAGCGCCTTTAAATATCGACGCCAACCAGTGCAAGCGGGTGGTTTTCAACCTCGCGTACACGGATTGACTATGAAAGAAAGAGAGGGTTTTTCGCTGGCTGAACTGATGGTGGCCGTATTCATCTTCAGTTTTGTCGCTGCCGCCCTGGCCACCATTTCTTCCACTGCCCACCGCCACATGTTCCAGAACTACAGGTCCAACGTGATCAAAACCAACGTGCTGGTGGCCATGCGTGACATACAGAACAACCTTTCAGTGGCCACCCGCATAGACGTCCCCGTTGCAGGCGTGCAGGGCGATATGCTTGCCTTCGCCGTGAACGTGGACCAGAATTCAGGCTGCTACCCTATAAGCGCGGCCGATACACCCGCCTGGCATTATTTCTGCATCGCAGTCCCCGTTTCCGCCAACTGCCCGTCGGGAAACTGCCTCTATCACCATACTACTGCGTTCGGCGGCAATTCCAATCCCGCCTGCAGCGGGATGACTGCTCCTGCAGCTCCTTTTACCACTGCCAGCTACCCGAATTTCTGCGGGCCCGGCGGCGGGGGGACAGTAACGCTTTTAATGGAGCGCGCTATGCCGCTGACCACCCTGTTTTCCCGGAGGACCGCCGACGGGATAAATGAAGTGGATACAGTCAGGATCAGGCTCCGCTCCACCTGGGACGCAACGGCCAGGGGTTTTGCCTCAACCCAGCGGGACGTGGACTTCGGGCTGGACACCGTGGTCAAGGTCAACCGCTCCCGGTAGCCCGAAAAGAAAGAGGTTACTTCAGCCTTTAGCCTTGCCGTTAGCGGTTTTCTCTGCTAGACTATAAATATGAAACCCCGCTGGAAAAAAGGCGTGATCCTGCTCCAAACCATGATCATGGCCCTGATACTTTCTATGGTCTCCGTCATGCTGATGAAGTGGGTGCTTGCGCGCTATATGATGGCCGCGCGCAGCTACCGCTCCACCGCCGCAACCGCCACCGCCGTCGGCAATTCACAAAAAACCGCCTCGGAATGGAATTTCAGCACCACTGCCGCCTCCTGCGGCACCGTTGTCAACGGCCAGACCATCACTTGCGCGGGGGGCCGGATAACCATAACCGCCGACGAAGACTGACAGCAGCGCGCCTTTAGGCCCATGCCGTAACAGCGCTTTGCGGCTTGACCACTGCATTGTTTCGCTGCGCTCAGCCTGGACGGCCAATTTACCCCATGCGCTGCATAACCGCTTTATTCTGCCTGTTCATCGCCGCCGGCGCCTCCGGAGCCGAGCTTGCCACGGCCCCTTCCGTTTCCAACTGGCACGTAAAAACCTCCCCGCACTTCGAGATCCTGCATGAATCGGTCTGGTCTCCCTCTTCCATTTCGCTGGAGCTGGAAAAGATATTCGCCTCCATGCGGCTTAAGATGGCGATGTTCGCTCCCTGGATGGTGAAGGAAAAGTCCAGGATCTATATTTACGCCTCCCAGGATTCCTATGTCAACGGCGAATTCAACCCGCCGCGCTGGTCCAAGGGCCTGGCTTATTCTTCAAAAAAGACCGTGGTGGTTTACGACACCGGGGATATCCTGAAGTTGAAGGCGGTTATAGCCCACGAGCTGAGCCACCTTTATTTCGAGGGCTATTTCGGCGAGAAGCTTAAGTACCCGCCGCAGTGGCTGAACGAGGGGCTGGCGGTTTACCTGGAGGAGTCGGTTTCCCCCGAGGGCGGGCCCTGGAGCAGGGCGCTGGCGTATTTCCCGCCGGAGCGGCAGGTGGTTTTTCCGGGTTTTTTCAGCCTTAAGATCGACCAGCTTAAATCCGAAGCCAGGATCTCCGACTGGTACCTGCAGGCCTACGGTA
This sequence comes from Elusimicrobiota bacterium, assembly GCA_030651035.1. Classification (GTDB taxonomy): domain Bacteria; phylum Elusimicrobiota; class Elusimicrobia; order Elusimicrobiales; family UBA9959; genus UBA9959. The sequence goes on along the minus strand of JAUSCK010000218.1, from coordinate 6,142 downwards.
CGGTGCTTTACCTTTACCGGCCTCATACCCGCGTGCAGTTCAAGGCTTTCTGCGAGGCGCTGCGCACCGGCGAAAAGGTCGAGACCGCGCTTTGGAAAGGCTACCGCGTCAGGGAGGGGGCCGACTTCGGGAACAAGTGGTCGGTATGGCTGGAAAGCTACTCTCCGCCGGGCAGCAGCCTGAAGCCGGGCGGCGCCTCGGCCAGCTTCGATTTCAAGCCGGTGCAGTTCTCCTCTTTCTCCTTCACCAACTTCGGCTCAAAGAAATAGTAAGTGGTAAGGATTAAGCTTTTTTGAAGCCGCGCTTACTACTTAATCCTTAATCCTTAATCCTTAATCCCTAATCCTTCCCAGATGTTCCTTAAGGTATACGCCGGTGTGCGAGCCTTTGGCGTTTATTACGCCGCGGACGGGCCCGGCGTAGGTCAGCCTCCCGCCGGCGTCGCCGCCTTCGGGGCCCAGCTCTATAAGCCAGTCCGACGCCGCTATCACGTCGAGGTTGTGCTCGATGACCAGCACCGTGTTGCCGGCCTCCGACAGACGGTGCAGCACCTTCAGCAGCTTCCCCACGTCGGCGAAGTGCAGGCCGGTGGTGGGCTCGTCGAGTATGTAGAGGGTGCGGCCGGTGGCGCGCCGCGCCAGCTGCTCGGCCAGCTTGAGGCGCTGCGCCTCGCCGCCGGACAGCGTGGTGGCGCTCTGGCCCAGCTTCAGGTAATCCAGCCCCACCTCGCTCAGCGTGGCGAGGATCTTCGCGATGCGCGGGATGTCCGCGAACAATACCCGGGCTTCCTCCACCGAGAGCTCCAGCACTTCGGAGACGCTCCGGCCCTTGAAGCGCACTTCCAGCGTGTCGTCGTTGAACCGGCGGCCGCCGCATTCGTCGCATTTCACGTCGACGTCCGGCAGGAACTGCATCTGGATCTTTATGGTGCCGTCCCCCTGGCACGCCTCGCAGCGCCCGCCCTTCACGTTGAAGGAGAAGCGGCCGGGCTCGTAGCCCCGGCGCTTAGCCTCGGGCAGCGCGGCGAACAAGTCCCTGATATGGCTGAAGACGCCGCTGTAGGTGGACGGGTTGGAGCGCGGCGTGCGGCCTATGGGGGACTGGTCCACTATTATCACTTTGTCTATCTGCCCGGCGCCCTTCATGGAGCGGAAGGCGCCCGGGGTCTCCTTGGACTTGTAAAGCTCTCTAGCCAGCGCTTTATAGACTATCTCATAAAGCAGCGTGGATTTGCCGGAGCCGGAGACGCCGCAGATGCTGACGAACAGCCCCAGCGGGATCTTCACGTCGATGTTCTTCAGGTTGAACTGGCTCGCGCCGGTGAATTCCAGGAACTTCCCGCTATGCGCGCGCGGCTCGCGCTTATGGGCGGCGGAGAGCTCGCCGGTGAGGTAGGGCGCTGTTACTGATGCTTTGTTTTTAATTATCTCGGCGAGGGAGCCCTGCGCCACTATGTGCCCGCCCGCCAGGCCCGCGCCGGGCCCCAGGTCTATGATATGGTCGGCCCCGCGTATCACGGCCTCGTCGTGCTCCACCACTATCAGGGTGTTGCCGATGTCCCTGAGGGACTTCAAAGTATTTATAAGCCGGGCGTTGTCGCGCTGGTGCAGGCCTATGGTGGGCTCATCCAGCACGTAGAGCACGCCGGTGAGGCCGGAGCCTATCTGCGTGGCCAGCTGTATGCGCTGGGCCTCGCCTCCCGAAAGCGTTTCCGAGCGGCGGTCGAGCGAGATATAGCCGAGCCCGACATTATTAAGAAAAGCCAGTCGGGAATTAATTTCTTTCAGTATCAGCCGGGCGATGGCGCGCTCTTTCTCGCTCAGGTCCAGCGCGGCCATAAAGCCCTTCGCGGCCGCTATGGGCAGGGCGGTGGCCTGGGCTATGTTCCTGCCTCCGACCAGCACGCTTAAGCCCTCGGGCTTCAGCCTCAGGCCTTTGCAGCCGGGGCAGACCGTTTCCCGCATGAATTTCGTGTAGATCTCTTCCTTCACGAATTCGGATTCGCTTTCGGTGTGGCGGCGCTTCAGGTTGGTTAGCACGCCCTCGAAATCGCCGGTGCCGCGGAGCAGCATCTCCCTGTGGGCCTTCGGAAGGTCTTTCCAGGGTTTGTCCAGGTCTATGCCGTTCTCGTCGGCCGCGGCCTTGAGCATGTCGGCGTAATAGCCGGACCAGGAGCCCTTCCACCTGTGGGTGCGCGTGGTGACCGGGTTGGCCCAGGCCTCCAGCGCCCCTTCGTTGACGGACTTCGCCTTGTCCGGCACCACCAGGTCCGGGTCTATCTCTATCTTTACGCCGAGGCCGTCGCATTCCGCGCAGGCTCCGTGGGGGGAATTGAAGGAGAAAAGGCGCGGCTCCAGCTCGGGGAAGCTGATCCCGCAGGAGGGGCAGGCGTTCTTTTCGCTGTAAAGGTTCACGCCGGACTTCCCGGTTTCCTCCGCGCTGAGCAGGCCCTTGGACTGGGCCAGGGCCAGCTCCACGGCCTCGCCAAGCCGCTCCCTGTCGTCTTTCGAGACGGTGAACTCGTCGACAAAAAGGTCTATGTCGTGCTTTGCATAGCGCTTGAGCTCCGGCGGGCTCTCAAGGGGGAAGAGCTTGCCGTCCGCGCGGGCCTTTGTGAAGCCGGCCTTGCGCAGGCGGGCGAAGAGTTCCTCGTAGGTGCCGCTGCGGCCGCGCACCAGCGGGGCGAAGATGCGGGTCTTTTTGCCGGCGTACCTGGCCAGCAGCTCCGCCGCTATGCCCTGCGCCGACCACGCCTTGATCGGCTTATGGCAGGAGGGGCAGAAGGGGCGGCCCGCCCTGGCGTAGAGCAGGCGCAGGTAATCGTAGACCTCGGTAACGGTGCCCACGGTGGAGCGCGGATTTTTGGACGGGCTGTGCTGCTGAATGGCTATGGCGGGGGACAGGCCTTCTATGGAGTCGACGTCGGGCTTGTCCATCTGCTCCAGGAACTGTCGGGCGTAGGCGGAGAGGGACTCCACGTAGCGGCGCTGGCCCTCGGCGTAGATCGTGTCGAAAGCCAGCGTGGATTTGCCTGAGCCTGAGAGGCCGGTTATGACCACCAGCTTACCCTTGGGTATTTCCAGGCTGAGGTTCTTCAGATTGTGCGAGCGCGCCCCGCTGATAATAATTTTATCCATAAAAATAGATACCGAGTTTAAGAATTCACCGCAGAGGCGCAGAGGTCGCAGAGAACAGAGTGAGCCGGGAATAGAAATATGAACTAATATTTTCTCCTCTGAACTCATCCCCCTCTGCGCCTCAGCGGTGAATCTCTTGTTCTGCTTCCTAATACCTGTCTACCGACGTTGGTTTCAGGAATTTGGCGGACGGCTTCGGGTAGTCGACGGTGTAGTGAAGGCCGCGGCTTTCTTTGCGGCTGCGCGCGGAGCGTATTATCACGTCGGCCAGGCAGGCGATGTTCCTGAGCTCCAGCAGGTCCCGGGTAGGCAGGAAGTCCCAGTAATATTTTATTATCTCCGCCGTAATAACCTTAACCCTGGCGCTGGCCCTCGCCAGGCGCTTGTTGCTGCGCACTATGCCCACATAGTTCCACATAAGCGTGCGGATCTCGTCCCAGTTATGGGTTATTATCACCGCCTCTTCGGAAGGCCGGGCGTTGCCGGTTGTCCAGTGCGCCGGCTTTTTGGCGGCCGGGAGGCGTCTATAGTCGCCCTTTACGGCCTCGGCGGCGCGGTGGGCGAAGACGCAGGCCTCCAGCAGTGAATTTGAGGCCAGCCGGTTGGCGCCGTGCAGGCCCGTGTGGGCCACTTCGCCTATGGCGTAGAGGCCAGGCATGGCCGTGCGGCCGTGTTTATTCGAGCGCACGCCGCCGCAGAAAAAGTGCGCGGCCGGGACGACCGGGATGGGTTTTTTCGTTATATCTATACCCAGCTGCAGGCACTTGGCATAGATTGTGGGAAAGCGCTTTTTCAGGAAAGCCGCATTTAAGCGGGTCATGTCAAGGTAGACGCAGTCGGCCCCGGTGCGCTTCAGTTCGGAGTCTATGGCGCGGGCTACTATGTCCCTGGGGGCCAGCTCCCGGTAGCGGGAGTACTTTTTCATGAAGGCTTTGCCGTCGGCGTCCCGCAATATGCCGCCCTCGCCGCGCAGGGCTTCGGAAATAAGGAAAGACTTGGCCTGCGGGTGGTAAAGACAGGTGGGGTGGAACTGCACAAACTCCATATTTACAAGGGCGAGCCCCGCCCGGTAGGCCATGGCCATGCCGTCCCCGGTGGCCACGTCGGGGTTTGAGGTGTAGCGGTAAACCTTGCCCGCGCCGCCGGAAGCCAGCACGGTGGCGGGGGCCAGGAAACTGTGAACGCGGCCGGTGGCTTCTTCCAGGGCGTAAACGCCCAGGCAAGGGTTCTTTGCCGGGCGGACCCGCGCAGGGCGGCTGGCGAGTATCAGGTCCACAGCCGAATAATAGGGGAAAAACTGTATATTTTTATCAGCCCGGCAGGTCTCCAGCAGGGCTCGCGCTATTTCATGGCCGGTGGCGTCTGCGGCATGCAGTACGCGGCGGCGGGAATGCCCGCCTTCAAGGCCTAGTTCAAAGCTCCCGTCCTTAAGGGTGAAGCGCGCGCCCATCGCTACCAGCTCCTGTATGCGGGCCGGGGCTTCGCTTATGGTCATTTTTACTATGCGCGCGTCTGAAAGCCCGGCGCCGGTGCGCAGCGTGTCTGCAATGTGCAGGTCAAAATTGTCATTAGGGGCGGTTACGGCGGCTATGCCGCCCTGGGCGAGGTTGCTGTTGGAGATCTCGGGCGAGCGCTTGGTTATTATGGCGACGCGGCCGGCTTTGGCAAGTTTATGCGCCGTAAGCAGCCCGGCGGCCCCGCTGCCTACCACTATGAAATCAAATCTGTATGTGGCCATATTTATGCCTGCGCTTTCCCAGGGCTTTGCCTCATCGCCTATAATAATATAAACTAATTTTAACACATTATGAAACAGGTATCTGCCAGTAAAAAGCTGGCCCTATATACGCCTTTACTCCTGTCGCTGGGCATCCTTGTCTGGCTGATCTATCCCAACCTGGGCGAGCTGGTCCTTACTATCCGCAACGCTAATCCCTGGTGGCTGCTGCTTTCCTTCTGTTTTGCCGTTTCCAGCTATACCTTCATGGGCTTTACGCTCTGGGAGGTGCTGCGCATCCTGGGGATACGCCTTCCTTTCCTTGAGGTGGCCGGGATAGCCTTTGTGTCAACTACGGTGAACTATTTCGTTTCCTCCGCGGGCATAAGCGGCTTCGCCACCAGGGCGCACCTGCTGGGGAAGCGCAAGGTTCCTTACGGGGCCAGCGTCACCTCCTCGGTCGTCATAACCGTGCTTATCTACCTGGCGCTGGCGCTTATAGTTGTGGAGGGCGCGGTGCTGCAGTTCATGCAGACCCCTGATTTCAACCGCGGCATGGTTGAGGCGCTGATAGGCGTTGCGGCGGTGCTGGGCTTCGCTTTCGTGCTTACGCTGATGTTCTTCCACCACGAGCTGCGCGCCGCCTGGGCCCGCAAGCTGTTCGTGGCCGTCAACCATGTCATTTTCTTTTTTTCAAAGAAGGCGATCCCGCGCGAGAACTTCGAGAAGTTCGAGCGCCAGCTGGATGAGGGGATACGCACCATACACGGCCGCAAATATGAGCTGCCTAAGGTCGTGGGCTATGTTTTCTGCGACTGGGTAAGCAATATGCTGATCCTTTATTTCGCCTTCAAGGCGGTCGGGATCTCGCTGGGCGCCAGCACGCTCGTGGCGGGGTTCGCCTTCGGCATGCTGATGACCATCATCCCCATACTGCCCGGCGGGCTGGGCGCCATGGAGGCCGCCATGACGGCCGCTTTCTCGGGCATGGGCATCCCGGTGGCGCAGGCGCTTACGGCAAGCCTGCTTTTCCGCCTTTTCTATTACCTGCTGCCGGCCTTCGCAAGCGTTTTCATATACTGGGCCCTGCGCGTGTCGGAGCCGCCCCCGAGCCCCGTGCATTCCCGCCACGGTAGAGGCGCGCAATGATCGAAAAATTCATGGACAGCTCGCCGGAGGTTTCACCGGGGGCCTGGGTTCACCCTTCAGCCTGCCTGATAGGCAGGGTTAAAATAGGGGACGAGGTTTCCGTCTGGCCGGGCGCGATAATAAGGGCCGACGTGGACCG
>JAUSCK010000212.1 GCA_030651035.1 Elusimicrobiota bacterium | reverse complement strand
TTCTTCGTGTCTTCGTGCCTTTGTGTGATACTGCTGAGTTGTTATCCTAAAACAAACCGCGGGCGGCTTGTGGGCCTCCCGCGGCGGGCAGTAAGCCAGGCGTGCTTTAGCGCTTGGAGAACTGGAAACGTTTCCTGGCTTTGGGCTGGCCGGGTTTCTTCCTTTCCACCATGCGGGAGTCGCGGGTAAGGAAACCGGCCTTCTTCATGGAGGCGCGGAAGGTGTCTCCGAGGCTGGCGATGGCGCGGGATATGCCGTGGCGTATCGCGCCGGCCTGGCTGGAAAGTCCGCCGCCGTCAACCTTTATCACGCAGTCGAATTTCTGGTCTTTGGCCAGCTCGAACGGGGAGTTGATCACGTGCCGGAGCCTGGGGGTGTTGCCGAAGTAGGCTTCGGGGGTTTTGGCGTTGATCGTCATTTTGCCTTCGCCGCCCTGGGACATGCGTATCTGGGCTACGGAGGTTTTGCGGCGGCCTGTGGCCAGTATGAGGTTCTTGTTTTCCATGGTCTCTTTATTCCTTGATGTCGGTTGCGCTCGCGGTCTTCGCGGCTTTGGGGAGGGGGAACTGCGTCTGCGTTCCGGAGAAGATGCGGCAGCGCTTCATGCGCCTGTCGCGCAGGCGGTTGTCGTCCAGCATGCGGCGCACGGACAGCTCCATCACTTTGGTCGAATCTCTTTCCATCTGCCGTTTGTACGGGATGGTCCTCGCTCCGTTGGCGTAGCCGGAGTGGCGGAAATAAAACTTGGCTTCCGACTTGTTGCCGGTGATGCGCACCTTGTCGGTGTTGGTCACCACGACGAAGTCGCCGCAATCCACATTGGGGCAGAAGTCGCGCTTATGCTTGCCCATCAGGAGGACGGCTATCTTCGTGGAGAGCCTGCCCAGCACCTGGTCGGAAGCGTCCAGGAAATGCCATTTCCTGGTTTTTTCGGCCGTGTCGGCTTTGGGTAAAGTGGTTTTCTGTGTCATAGTAGGATAATAATACCAAATTTAACGGGTTTGTGCAAAATGCCGTATTCAGGTCAGCGGCCCGTGGAGGCTCTGACGGGCCCGGGCGCTTCGGTATCCACGCCCCAGATCTTGCCGTCTTCGCAGTAGCGGTGCTTCTTCACGCCGCCGCTCCCGAAGAAGGCGGTGGAGGTCTTGGCGTCGGAAATCGCATCGTTCCCCGCGCGGTAGGCCTCTATATAGGAAGGGAGCAGGATGTTCGCCGGGTTCATGCAGAACGAGTTTTGAACGTAGCAAAGCATATAGCGCACCCTGGCGCCGTCGCTTATCAGTTTAAGATTGACCGGGTCTTTTTGAAGCACGTCTTCGGGGCAGTCGGTGGCGCGCAGCAGCCAAAGGTACTCCGGCTCGGAGATTTCCCGGTAGCCGCTTTTTTCCGCCTCAGCTATATCCTTATTGGCCTGCTGGGCCTGCGGGCTGGCCGGCACCGGCTCGTAGGTGAGCAGCCAGGTCTTGTCTCCGGGGGATAATCTCCTCCACAGGTCCTCGCCTTCGGGGGTAAGTTTGCCGCCCGGGTCAAAGATCGGCGCGCCCGCCAGCGTGCGCAGCTTGAAGACCTCCCTCAGGCCCACGCCCTCCGCCTCGAAAAACTTTACTGCTTCGCGCGTGGCGTGGAAAATATAGACCTTGTAGCCGTCCCCGGTCAGCAGCAGCTTTACTCCATCCCCGGTTTTGCGCTCGGCGGTCAGGCCCCTCGCGGAGGGGACCTTCCTCTTGAGGTAATCCACGGCGCCGCCTGTTTCCGCGGCCTTTATGGCCTTGAAAAGTTTTATATCCGCCGGCTGCAGGACCGCCTTTTTTTTATCCGCGGCCCGGCGCAGCACAAGCTCCTCAAGTATCTGCGCGCTGGTGAGCGTGCCGGACTTAAGCTCATCTATCCTTGCGCGCGCTCTCTCGTTCCCGGGCTCCAGCTTCAGTATCGCCTCGTAAGTCTCGATGGCCCCGCTGAGATCGGAGCGGGCCTCCAGCGCCGCGGCCAGCCCCTTCAGCGCGTTCATGTCCCGCGGGCCGGCCTTCAGCGCCAGCCTGTACTGCGCCAGCGCGCTCTCCGGCTTGCCCAGCTTGATCCAGGTCTCGGCGGCTTTGACCCTGTAAAGCGCTGAGGCGGGGTTCTTCTCGCCGTACAGGGAGGCCGCCCGCTCGTATTCCTTCACGCCGCCCTCGTACTTGCCCAGGCGCACCATCAGCGGCGCGCGCTCGGCCGCCAGCTGCGGGTCCGAGGGGGCGAACTTCAGGCAGCCGTCGCTGGTCGCCAGCGCCATGCCGAGGTTGTCCTTGAGGAATTCCTCGCGGAATTTGCCCAGGCAGGAGGCCGCCAGCTGTTTGTTTCCGGGGGAGGCCGGCTTGGGGATTTTAGGGCGCGCTTTTTCTTTTTTCAGCTCCGTCCGTTTCAGGCCGGCCTTCAGCAGGGCCCGGTAGTAGCCGGCGTCCAGGCTGGCGTCGCGCTTCGCCAGGGCGAGGCCGCTGGAGTAGGAGGCCGAGGCCCGGCTTGAATCCCCGCGCTTTTCCAGCAGTTTCGCCAGGTAGTAGTGCGCCTGGTAGCTCGACGAAGAGATCTCGACGCCCTGCGCGAGGGTCTCGGCCGCCTTGCGGGGATTGCCGGCCGCGGCGTAAGTCAGGCCGAGTTCGCGGTAAACCGGGTAGACCGTTGGGTCCTGCTCCAGGGCTTTTTTGCAGTTTGAGAGGGCTTCCGCGGCGCGCTCTGAAACCCGCATGGCTTTGCAGATGCCGAGGTGCCAGGCGTAATCTTCGCTCTTCTTCTCCAGCATCGCGCCGGCTACCGTGGCTAGTACCCTGGCGCGGCCCGGCGAGCTCTCCGGCAGCAGCTCCACCGCATAGAGGAAAAGCTCCCTGTCCGGCGGCAGCGTCTTAAGTCCGTCCATGGCTATGTCGAAAGCCCTGGCCTCGGAGCCCAGCGCCGCCGCCTCGTGGGCGCGCTTGAGCTCTTCACCGGCGCCGGCCGCCCCGCGCAGGAACAGCGAGGCGCCGAGGAGGCCGCCGGCCGCTAAAAGTTTTTTTGAGCCGCGGAATAGTTTCATCTGGGTTTTAAAATGCGCGGGAGGGTTACGCCGCGCTGCGCCTGGTATTTACCCTTCCGGTCCTTATAGGAGGTTTCGCACTCCTGGTCCGATCCCAAAAAGACCAGCTGGGCGATGCCCTCGTTGGAGTAGATCTTGGCCGGCAGCGGCGTGGTGTTGGAGATCTCTAGGGTCAGGTTGCCTTCCCATTCCGGCTCCAGCGGGGTGATGTTCACCACTATGCCGCAGCGTTCGTAGGTGCTCTTGCCGATGCAGAGGCCTATGACGCTGCGCGGTATTCTGAAGTATTCGACCGAGCGGGCCAGGGCGAAGGAATGCGCCGGCACTATGCAGTGCGGGCCCTTTATGTCGACAAAAGACTTGTCGTTGAAAGCCTTGGGGTCCACCACGCAGTTGTGCACGTCGGTGAAAACCTTGTACTCGTCGGCCACCCGGATGTCGTAGCCGTAGGAGGAGAGGCCGTAGGAAACCCTGCCCTTCGCCACAAGCCCCTCCACGAAGGGGGAGATCATCTTCTTCTTGCGGCACATTTCCCGTATCCAGGCGTCAGATTTTAACATAGTCTCTCCAGGCTTTAATAAGCGCTATGAATTTTTCCGCGGAGTTAAGCCGCACCCGCCCTTCTTTAACCCTGAATCCCCGCCGCGCTATCTTTTCAAGCAGCTCCCGGTAAAGGGCGCACATCGCCAGCGCGGGCGCCAGCCGCCGCTTCAGCCCGGGCGCGGCCAGGGCCAGCGCCCCGGCGTAAAGTTTCCTGGCGCGGGCGGCTTCGAATTTCATCAATTCTATAAAATTCGGCGGGTAATTGGAACCTCCCAGGTCAGCCGGCGCGCAGCCGAAACGCGCCAGGTCCTCCGCGGGCAGGTAGACGCGTCCCGCCGCGTAGTCTTCGGCGACGTCGCGCAGTATGTTGGTAAGCTGCACGGCGTAGCCCATTTTTTCGGCCAGGAGCCGCGCTTTGCCGTCCTCGTAGCGGCAGATGGCCAGGCAGGCCAGGCCCGGGACCGAGGCCACGCGGTACATGTAGCGCTCCAGGTCCGGCATCGCAGGAAAGGGTTCCGGGACCAGGTCTTGCGTCACGCCCTCAAGGACCGGCAGGAAATGCTCCGGTCCGAGCGGGAAATATTTCATGGCCCGGGCCAGCTCTGTCTCAAGCGGGTCTTCCGCAGTCCTGCCGGAGAAGAACCGGCCTATGGACCCGCGCCAGGCTTCCAGCTGCGCCGCCTTTCCGGCGGTCCCGCCGGGGCCATCGGCAATGTCGTCGACGGCGCGGGCGAAGCCGTAATAGGCCGAAAGCGCCCTGCGCTGGTCCTTTCTTAAAAATAAAAAAGCGGGCCTGAACGACGAGCCCGCTTCATAAGGCTTATTCATGCAGCCTTTATACTCAGGATCATTTACCTGTTCTCTATGCCGTCCAGATACTTCATAAAAGTTTCCCAGCCGCTGTCCTGCGCGAAGAAGAGCTTTGAATAGGTCGGGTAAAACTCTATCAGCGCGCCGGGCCTGCCGGGGATGTTGATGGCCAGGCCCTTCACCGCGGAGAACTCCTTGCCGGTGCGGTCCTTGCCTACCGCTGCGTTCTTTATGACCAGCTCGGAGGTTATGAACTTGTTCAGCCTCTCTCCGGCGGCCAGCGCCTCCGCGGCGCCGGGGCGCGACTTGTCCGCGCTGCGCGCGGCCAGTTCCACGAAATTGTGCAGGTCGCCGTAGAACGCGATGCGCTTGTCGGGGTCCGTCGCGGGGTCGCCTATCTCGAAGCGTACCACATCGGCCTTCGCCCTGGCCAGCGCGGCCCTGTCGCCGGCGGCCATCGCGAGGAGATACCAGTCCTTGATCTTCTTTGCCAGGTCCCGCATCCTCGCGCCGCGTATAGCGGAGAGCTGCGTGCCGTAGCCGCCCTGCGTCAGGAGTTCCTGCATCTCCGGGCGGGAATACATCTCCTTGAAAGTGTCAACCATGTAGATCCCGGCGGTCTCGGCGCCGGCGGCGGGGTTGGCTTCGAGCTGCGCCAGGAAGCCCTCCCAGTTCAGGCTGGGGAGCTGTATTACTTCCTCGGCGCCCACTATCACCTCGGCGCCGTCCTTTATCTCGTAGGCCACCTCGGCCATCTGCATGAAGCAGGCCATCGACACGTACATGTCCACCTTGCCGGCCTCCCTGAAGATATTGCCCATCTGCCGCGTGCCTATGTAGTTGCCGGTCACGAAGTCGTGCGAGATGGATTTGGCGCCGTCCAGCAGGTTCTCGCCGGGCTTAACGGGGTCCAGCCAGCCCCAGCCGTGGTCCCAGATAATGAATAAATATTTTTTCGCGGGGTACGCGGCCCTGGCCCACTTGAGGAAGGCGGCCGCCTCTTTCCAGTCGCCCATGTCCGGGCCTCCCAGGTCGGCCAGCAGCGGGGAAGCTATGTGGTCCGGGTCGGCGTCCCTGGTTACGTAGTAGCGGCGCACCCCGGCCCAGTCCCCGTCGGCGGTGGTGTCGTTGTCCAGGCCTTTCGAGCGGCCTATTTCCGCCACTATCGCCACTTTTTCGCTGGAGCCGACGGTTTCAAAACGGTTCAGGTCGCTCAGCGCGAAGGGTTCGATATTGCTTTTGCCGTTCATGTAAACCATCACCGTCCATTCCCGGAGCGGCGGGCGGCCGGGTTCGGGCGCCGATACCGTGGCGGAAGGGCCGGCCTGCGCGGAAAGCGCGTCTATCGCGGGGGCGGCGCCGGCCGAGGCCAGCAGCAGAGAGGAGAGAAAAGATAGAATCATGGTTCGGCTCCTGAGTACTATAAGACTGAACTATATTGATTATTACTGAAAAGACCGGCTTAATCAAGGTCAAAGGTCCTAGGCTTACTTAGGCCCGGCGTGGGCCCTGAGCTTTTCAGCGAGGAGGACCCCGTAATAGGCGTCCAGGTCGTCGTGGAGCGAAGCCGTCTTGTAAACCTTCCCGAGGGGGAAGACGAAGGTGTTCCAGGGCAGCCGCATGGACCAGCCCCCGTCGTCGCCGTCAACGTTGTACCAGGCCGCCTTGAAGTCTTTGGCCAGGATGGCCGCCAGCAGGTGGCCGTAGCAGCGCAGCAGCTTCCACCCGTCCGCCGTGGGGGGGATGCCGGGCTTGAAATTCCTTTTTATCGAGTCTTCCAGCTTCACCAGCCCGGAGCGGCCCAGCTCTATGCCGGAGGTCTCGCTCAGCGAGGAGACCATTACCAGCATGCGCTTGTGCTCGGTCTGGGCGTCAATAATTCTTTCCGGGTGGCTCGCCGCTTTCTCGCGCGCCGCGGCCGCGCCGCAGGCAGGCGGGGAGGTTTCCTTAAGCCTGTCCGCGACCCAGTTGGCATATTTTGTCAGCCAGCCCGGTTCCGGCACGGTCTCTCCCCAGAGCAGGCGCCAGGCGCGCTGCACCGGGTAGGTGGTGATCTTAAGCCCGGGCTGCTCAAAAACCATAGGCCAGCCCCAGGGGTCGAAATCCGTCATCTTGATCAGGCGGCCCTTGTGCCTCTCCTGCAGGAAATAGCACAGGAAGGCCGCGCAGTCCCTGACCGTCTCCAGGTTGCCCTGGGGGTTGGCCGCGGGCTTTATGAATTTGCGCCGCAGCTTCCCTTCTGCCTCGCTCAGCCCGTCCAGGTTATAGTAGACTTTGCGCCCGAGCTCGTCTTCAAGTTCCGAGGCCAGCCTGAAGGCGCGCGAGATAAAGTCGTCCTTCCGGCTTTCCTCCTCGGTGAGCTGAGTGCCTGAAGCCATCACGTCGCGCAGCGTCTCTATCTGAAGCCCCGACGCCTGCTCGGCGGCCGCGGTTTTCCTGCCGGAAATACTGGACGCCTGCGGCTGCGCCGGGGCAAGCGGGTTCACCTCGGTTACCGGGGCCGGCGGGGAGGATGCCGCGGGGTTTATGAACTGAAAATTTGCGCCGGAGTTTTTAAGCGCGGGGGCGCGCGCTGTCGGCACGGGCATCGGCATAGGCGCCGGGATAGGCGCCGGGATGGGCGCCTGCGCCGGGGTTTCAGGCGCGGCTTGCTGCTGCGGCTGCGGCTCCATCGGGGGGGGCGCGGTTTCTATATGCGCGGCAGCCGGGGCTGGCTGCGGCTCCGCCTTTGTGAAGCGTTCGATCTGCCCGGCTGCCGGTCCGGGCTGCGGTGCAGGAAGGGGCGCAACCGGCGGAAACAGCGCGGAAAGGCCGTCTTTCGGGAACTCTGCCACAAGGCGGCTGGCCGAGGCGATGTCGGTAAGGGCCACCTGTGCGGTGACCGCGGCGGCCTCCGCCTGCTTGCCGGTTCTTATAAGCGTAAGGGCCAGATTGGCCAGGGCCTGCACCGCCGGGGCCAGGGCGGCGGAGCGCCTGTAGCAGGTCTCGGCTTGCGCCGCGTCTCCGGAGCGGAAATAAAGGTTGCCGAGCTGGAAAAAAACGCGCACCGAAGCCGCAGAGGGGGTGGTCAGCGCGGACCTGAGCGCGGCGGCCGCGGCCGCAAGCCTGCCCCGGTCTTTGGTCCTGAAAGCCGTTTTCGCCATGGCAGCGCCAAGACCTGAAAGCGCCTCTACCTTGTCAAAGGCCGCCGAGGAGAGGCGCTGGAAAGTCTTCTCGGCTTCCTCCTCTTTTCCTTCCTCCAGGTCCAGCCAGGCGGACTCTATCTCCCTGCGCTCGCTGAGCTGCGTGTCGTTGCCCAGGGCGGCTAAAGTTTTTCTGGCCAGGGCGGCGTTCCCGGTCTTGCGGTGTATCACCGCCAGGCAAAGCAGGGCCTCGTGGTCGGTATCGGCTTTAAGCGAGTCGTAAGCTTCCTGCAGGAGGCCCAGTTCCACGAGCACGGCGCCGAGCTGGAACCGCGCGCGGGAAGCCGGATTGTTCGCCGCCGCCAGCGAGTAGAGGTAATGCGCCGTGTGCAGGTTCCCGAGCGCGAATTCCCCGGCTGCCAAATGGGCCGGGTCGCGCTGCGGGTCTTTCCTCCCGCCCATACGTACGAATCCCGCGAGCAGGGAGAGGTCGCGGCGGGAGGCTTTAAGGGGCGCCGCGTCGTAGCGGGCCTGCGGGTGGCTTGGGTTGAAAATAAAAACCTCGTGGGCGGGGGCGTGAAAAAAAAGCGCCGCGGTATCGGCCAGGCTCTTCTGGATAAGCGGCGGATTCAGCAGCTTTTCGTCCGTGAAGGCGGGCAGCGCGGGCTGGCCTTCCTCCGAAACAGGGGAGAGGGTATATAGCTGTACCGTCCCGGCGGCCTCCTGGCGCACCGGCAGCGCCGCCCCGGCCACTCCGGAAAAAAGCGGCAGAGCCTCCCGGAACGAGGCCGGCGCGCCTTCAAAAATGTTAAGATTCGGTGGGATATCCGCCATAGCTATATTCTAATATATTTAAATGAAAAAAATACTGGTCGTAGCGACATTTAACCCGCACAAGTTGCGGGAGATCCGCGCTATCCTTCCCCCGCTGCCGCTCACGCTTAAGGCCCTTTCTGATTTCCCCGGCGCCGTGCCGGCGGAGGAGGACGGCGCCACGCTTGAGGCGAACGCCGTCGAAAAAGCGCTTGCCGCCGCGCGCTTTACCGGCCTGTGGGCGCTGGCCGACGATACCGGGCTGGAGGTGGACGCCCTGGGCGGCGGCCCCGGGGTGAGGTCGGCCCGCTACGCCGGAGAAAAAGCCTCCGCCGCCGAAAATAACGCCAGGCTGCTTTCCGCGCTCGGGGGGGTGCCGCGCGAAAAGCGCCTGGCGCGCTTCGCCTGCGTGGTGGCGCTGGCTTCCCCGTCCGGCGGCGTCAAGGTCTCGCGCGGGGCGCTTGAAGGGCGGATAACGGATGGTTCGCGCGGCGCCAACGGCTTCGGCTACGACCCGCTTTTCGAGGTCGACGGCGGGCCCGGGACGCTGGCAGAATTTCCGGAAGAGGAAAAGAACTCCGTCAGCCACCGGGCGCTGGCGCTGAAAGGCCTGCTCCCCGAACTGCTGCGCTTGGCCGCCTGACCGCCGGATTTCCCGGCCGTTCAATATCGTGATTCAATTAAGAATGCTATAATTTGAAAGATGCAACTATGAAATTAAGGCTCCTGCATAAATTTATAGCCGTATTGGCGCTGGTTTCTGTGCTTCCGATGGCGCTGCTGGGCTACAGGCTGATAAGCATGGGGCAGCTTGGGGTGCGCACCGCGATAATGGAGCTCCACCTCGCCACGGCGGACAAGATCTCCTCGGAATTCAACGCCTTTATAAAAAGCTCGGACGCGGGGCTGCGCTCCTCTATGAACGCCATGGCCCGGATGGACTGGGAAAACAAGCAGATCATGCTTGCCGCCCTGCTTGAGACCCGCAGGGAAATAAAGCAGCTCTCCGTGCTTCTGAAAGACGGCTCCGAGGTGATAAAACTTTTTTCTCCTTTTGACGGGGGCGGCGGGGCGCTTAAAAAATATCACGGGACCGCCGGCTTCAAGGCCGCCAAGGCGGGCAAACGCCACCTCTCCGTAGACGAGAAGACCCGCCTGGCGGTCCTATATTACCCGTTCGGCAAGGACATGGTGCTGCGCTCGGAGCTGGACCTGCCTTCATTTATTGATTCCCTCGACCTTAAGCGGATAGGCGGCAAGGGCTTTCCCGTGATCCTGGACGCCAACGGCACCCCCATAGCCTGGCCGGGCGACCTGCCCGCGGAAACAGCCGCCGCCGCCGCCGGCTGGGAGATCTCAAAGAACGCCGTAAAAGCCCTTTCCTCCGGCTCCGCCGAGTTCCTGGACGCCTCCGGGAGCGAGATGCTGGGCGCCTACTCCCCGATCTCAGAGCTGGGCGGCGCCGTGGTCGTGAGCCAGCCGCAGGAGGGTGCTTACCGCTACGCTATGTTCATGCGCAAGCAGGCTGTTTACGCGGTGCTGTTTTTCCTGGCGGTGGCGGTGGCGGCGGGCTGGTTCCTGAGCCGCAGCCTCACCAAGCCCATAACGGTGCTCACGCAAGCGGCAGAATACGTAGCCGCGGGGGATTTCTCGCGCAAGGCCGAGGTGAACACTTCCGACGAGCTGAAGGACCTCGCCGAGACCTTCAACAAGATGGTCTCGCAGCTCAAGTCTTATTCCGACATGCAGGTGGACCGCATCATACGCGAGCAGAAAAACACCGAGGCCATACTTTTTTCCACCGAAGACGGCATAATCATGACCGACATGGCGGGCAAGGTGCAGGTCGCCAATCGCAAGGCCAGGTCGGTGCTGGGCATCAGCCAGCACGGGGCGGTGGACGGGAAGCCCCTGGACAGCCTGATAGCGTCCGAGACCATAAAAGAGCCCGTGATGGACGTGTTCGTGAACCGCAAGGAGAACTATTTCCGGGAGATCGAGATCTCGCAGCAGCAGTCGACCCGCTTCTTCAAGTGCTTCGCCATGCCCATCATCGCGCCGGGGCATTCAGAGCCTCTGGGCAGGCTTATCGGCTTTTACGACATCACGCTGGACAAAGAGCTGGCCCGCATAAAGGACGAGTTCCTCCATTCCATCACGCACGACCTGCGCAACCCGATGGGCGCCATAAAAGGCTTCGTCGAATTCCTGCTCA
>JAUSCK010000211.1 GCA_030651035.1 Elusimicrobiota bacterium | reverse complement strand
ATCTTCTCATTACTCGGGCTTGGATCTTACTTCCTACTCAGCACTCAACTTAAAAGCAAGGATAGTTTTCTTCCCATTGCAGCTGGGGCTGTAGTGTTGGGGATACGAATAATAGAGTTTGGGTCTGTTATTGATGATGCGGAGCATGAGCGATATCAATTCATACATAGAAGCACGCCTTAAATAGGTGAAGATAAGGGACACTACACGATGCCATTTGCCGCCGGGGAAGCCCGGCGGTTTTTTGCGTAGGAGGGAGGGTGCGGAGGCGGGTGCCCTTGCGCTCCATTCTAGGGTTTTACGACCGGGGTCTGGAGCGTATTTCTATCATTAGAAACGGCGAGGACTGTTTGAGGCGAGCACTGTGTGCGAGCCGAGTTCCGCAGCCGGCGGAAGACCCCGGCCGTCTTCTTCTAAAACCCGGTCCCGGAGCGCAAGGGAACCCCGCCGCCGCACCCGACTGGGCATCTCGCGGTCTTCTAATAAAACAAAACTATTATTTAAAAAACTTTCTTGCGGCGGAGATGTCTGCTTTGATGTGGGCGACGAGGGAGTCCAGGGAGTGGAACTTGCGCTCGGGGCGGAGGTGCTTCAGGAAAGAGACTTCGATGGTCTTGCCGTAGATCATGCGGGAGAAATCCAATATATGCGCTTCCAGGACCATTTTCCCGCCGGGGGCCTCCACGGTGGGGCGGCGGCCCGCGTTGAGGACCGCGTTGAAAGTTTCATGCCCGACCTTTATCCGGGCGGCGAAGATCCCCGGCGGCAGGATCTTGGCCGGGTGCGCGCCTATATTTGCCGTCGGGAAGCCGAGCTTGCGCCCTAGGCCGGCGCCCTTTATCACGGGGCCGCTTACGGTGTAGTCCCAGCCCAGGCAGCGGTTAGCTTCCTCGACCGCGCCGGCGCGCAGGTGGGCGCGTATAAGGCTTGAAGAGATCTTGTGCCCGCCCCGGCGGGCGAAAGCCACCGCCTTGAAAGCTATACCTGCCCCGGCGCTGGCCTTCCGGAGGAAATCCAGGTGCCCCTCCCGCCCCTTGCCCACCGCGAAATCAGGCCCCACGCAGAGCCCGCCCGCCCGGAAGCGGCCCAGGACCACCCGCGAAAAAAAATCCTCCGCGCCCATCGACGCCAGCGCGGAATTAAACTCCAGCGCCTCAACCGAGTCCGGGCCCAGCGCCGAGATAAGCTTTTCGCGCTCTTCGGGCAGCGTGATGAGACAGTCGTCCGCCTCGCCTGAAAAGAAGAACTTGGGGGGGAAGGGGAAAAATACTACCCGGCTTTTCATGCCGAGGCGCTGGGCCTCGCGCACGGAGGCGCGTATGATCTTGCGGTGCCCCAGATGGACGCCGTCGTAAGTGCCTATGGCCAGGAGGTTAAGCATGTGCGCCTTTGGGCGCCGGGCTAAGCCTGGCCAGCGCGGCCTCGCGCGGCATCGCGACCAGCTCTTCAGCGGTAACCGAACCTTTGACGCTCCAGGAACCGATGGACAGGCGCCGCAGGACGGAAAGATGGGCCTTGGAACCCAGGGCACGCCCCATTTCATGGGCAACGGAGCGCACATAGGTTCCGCCGGAACATTCTATTTCAAAATCCAGCGCGGGCGGCCTGACCGCCCAGGAAAGCCAGCGGATCTCCACTTCGCGCCTTACCTCCGGCATGGCCACGTTCCGGCGGGCCAGCTTGTACATATGCCTGCCGTTAAGACGCACCGCGGAATAAGGGGGGATCTGCTGGATTACCTTTCCGTTGAATAGTTTAACCGCTTCCGCGACGCTATTTTCGTCCAAAGCAGGGGCGGGGGCCTCAGCCGTGACCTTGCCTTCGGCGTCCCAGGTGTCCGTCTCGGAGCCGAACATGATGGTCCCGCCGTAGATCTTGACCAGGCCCTGCATTTCCGACTGCCCGGAGGTGGCGGAGCCGACCATGAAGATGAGCAGCCCGGTGGCCATGGGGTCCAGCGTGCCGGTATGGCCTATTTTCTGGATGGAAAGCTTGCGGCGCAGCAGCTCTACCGCGTCGTGCGAGGTTATGCCTTTCGGCTTGTCAAAAAGGAACAGGCCGGAAGGCTGCGGGTGGGTGGGGATCATGGGTAGCTATTTATCAGGCTAAAAGACGCGTAAGGACGGACAGGACTTTTTCCCTGGCGGCTTCCAGGGGGCCCTTTATCCGGCACCCTGCGGCGTTGCGGTGTCCGCCGCCGCCGTAGGCCTTTGCCACCGCGCTCATGTCCAGGTGGCCGCGCGAGCGGAAGGTGACGCTGACGCGGTCCTCCTCTTCGCGGAACATAACGGCGGCCTTAACTCCGGGCGGCATCAGCCCGAAATTTATAGCGTTCTCGGTGTGCTCGGGGCGGGCCCCCAGCTCCTTGAAATCGGAGGCTTTCAGCGTAAGCACGGCCAGCTTGCCGCCGGACTTCAGCTCAAGGCTCGACAGCGCCCGGCCGAGGAGCTTAAGCCCCTCGAAGGACTTGGTGGCGTAAAGGAGGTCGTTAACGCGGGAGAACTTGAAGCCGGTCTCGAGCAGGCGCGAGGCTATCTCCAGGGTTCGCGGGCTGGTGGCGGGAAAATGGAAGCGGCCGGTGTCGGTGACTATGCCCGTATAAAGGCAGGCGGCCTCGCGCTTGGTCACGTGCACGTTCATGTTGTAGAAAAGGCGGTAGACTATCTCGGCGGTGGAGGAGGAATGCGGCTCGACGATATTGATGTCGCCGTAGAACTCGGAGGTCTTGTGGTGGTCGATGTTGACCACCTTTGCGGCCCGCTTAAGCACCGGTTCAAGGTTCCCGCCGCGCGCCGGGTTGGAGCACTCCAGCAGTATGGCCGCGTCGAATTTTCCCGCGGGCACCCGGGAGCGTATGCTGCGGGCCTGGGGGAGGAAGCGCAGGTTTTCCGGAACCGGGTCCTGCGAGAACATGCGCACCTTCTTGCCCAGGCGCTTAAGCACCGAGGCGATGGCCAGCATGGAGCCTATGGTGTCTCCGTCCGGGTTGAGGTGCCCGGCCAGGAAAAAACTTTCGGAATTAACTATCAGGTCCTCGAGCCGCTTAAACTCAGTCTCGAGGTCCAGGGTTCTCATCGGGTTTATCATTTGTCGCCGGATCGTCCCGCTTCGCTCCGCCCTCGGCGCGTATCTGCTTGAAGATGCCCTCTATGTGCGCGGCCTTCTCGGGGGTCTCGTCGAACTTGAAGACCAGCTCCGGGATATTCTTGAGGCACAGGCGCTTGTACAGCTGCGTGCGGATGTCCCGGGCATTGGCCTTAAGGAGGAACGCCTTGCGCTGGCGCTCCGCGTCCGTGCCCAGCACCGAGTAGTAGACGTAGAGGACCTTGCTGTCCTTCGTGAGCTCAGACCCGGTCAGCGTCAGAATGCCGTTGGCGTTGATGCCGTTGACATTCCGCAGCGCCGCGTTGACCTCCTGCAGGAAGAGTTCCTTCAGCCTTTCGTTCCGTTTTGAGCCCATAGAGCTAGGCGCCCGGCGCCGCGATGCGCCGGATGCGCTCCTCTTTAGTTATGACCTCTACCAGGTCGCCTACGCGGAAGTCCTTGACGCCTTCCAGCAGGATGCCGCACTCTATCCCCTTCTCCACTTCTTTCACGTCCTCTTTGAAGCGCTTGAGGCCGCTGATCTTGCCGGTGCCGACGATCTCCTTGCCGCGCACCAGGCGCATGACCTGGTTGCGCACCAGCTTGCCCTCGCGCACCAGGGAGCCGGCCACCCTGCCGGAGCTCAGGTCGAAGATCTGCTGTATCTCGGCGCGGCCGGCCACGGTCTCTATCACCTCCGGGGCGAGCAGGCCGCTCATCGCGGCGCGCACGTCCTCCAGCAGGTCGTAGATTATCTGGTAGCTGCGTATTTCCACGTCCGCGTCCTTGGCCGCCTCCCGCACCTTCGAGTCGGCTTCCACGTGGAAACCGAGGATGACGGCGGAAGAGGCCTTGGCCAGCAGCACGTCGGATTCATTGATATTGCCTATGCCGGTGTGCAGCATGCGTATGGCCACCTCGTGGGTGCTCATCCTCTCAAGGGAGTCCTTTATGGCTTGCATGGAGCCGAACATGTCGGTCTTAAGCACCACGTTCAGGTTGCGCAGCAGGTTCTGGTCCACCTGCGACTTGAGGGAGAGCAGGGTAACGTGCCTCTGGTGGGAAATGGCTTCCTCGCGGCGGTTAAGCTTGCGCTTGTCGGCCACGTGGCGCGCCTCTTTCTCGTTCTCCACTACTTTCAGCACGTCGCCGGCGGTGGGAAGCTCGCCGCTTATGCCCAGCACCTCAGCGGGCTGGCTGGGCTTGAGCTCCTGGAGCCTGTTGCCGTGGTCGTCGACGATGGCGCGCACTTTGCCGTGCGCGGCGCCCACGGTGAACGGATCGCCCACGCGCAGCGTGCCGGTCACGTTTATGATGGTGGCCACAATGCCCTTCTTGGAGTCAAGCCGGGATTCGATCACGATGCCCTGGCCGGGCTTGTCGGGGTTGGCCTTGAGCTCCATCATTTCGGCCTGGATGCTGACGATCTCCAGCAGTTTGTCCAGGTTCAGGCGCTTCTTGGCGGAAACTTCCACCATAGGCGTCTTGCCGCCCCATTCCTCGGGGCTCAGGCCGTGGTTGGAGAGCTGCTGCTTGATCTGCTGGGTATTGGCGGTGGGAAGGTCTATCTTGTTGATGGCCACGATGATCGGCGCGTCGGCGGCCTTCGCGTGGTTTATGGCTTCCAGGGTCTGCGGCATCACGCCGTCGACGGCGGAGACAACGAGGACCACCATGTCGGTTATCTTCACGCCGTGGGCGCGCATGGCGGTGAACGCCTCGTGGCCCGGGGTGTCCAGCACGGTTATGTTGCCGCGCGGGGTCTTAACCATGTAGGCGCCTATGTGCTGCGTTATCTGGCCGGCTTCGGAGTCCACCACGTTGGACTCGCGCAGCGCGTCGAGCAGCGTGGTTTTGCCGTGGTCGACGTGGCCCATGATGGTGATGATGGGGGAGCGGGGCTTGAGGTCCGCTGGCTTCTCGTGCTCTATCTCCTCCTTAAGCTCCTCGTCGCCGTACATCGGGACAAGCTCAAGGTCGTGGCCGTAGTCGGCCGCTATCAGCATGGCCGCGTCCTCGTCGAGGCGCTGGTTGATGGTGGCGAACACGCCCATGCCCATCAGTTTCTTTATGAGGTCGGTGGTCTTCACGCCCATCTTCTCGGCCAGCTCGCGCACGATCACGTTGGTGGAAACCTTAAGCTTCGGCAGCGCGGCCTTTTCGCCTTCGGCCAGCGGCAGCGGGGCCGGGGCGGCCGGCTTGGGCGCAGCGGCGGGCGGCTTGGGAGCCGGGGGCTTTGCGGCGAAAGTCGGGCGGGCCGGCACGGGCCCGGCGGGTCTGGAAACAGGGGCCGGGGGCCGGGGCGGGGCGAACGTCTTTATGAGAGGGGGGACCACCAGCCTGTGGCCGGGGGCGGCCGGCCTTAGCGGGGGGATTGCCGGCCTAATCAAATAAGCGGGGGACGCGCCGGGCCTGGCAGGGGGTGTAACGCCGGGCTTAAAGACCGGGGGCGCGGCGGGCTTAGCCGGCGCGGCGGCAGCGGGGGGCAGAGGTGCGGGCTTGGGAGGCTCTACCGGCTTCGGCTCTTCTTTCTGGCCTGTCGGGCCGGCTGCGATGGTACCCTCTACAGTAGAATGGGAGAACATGAAGCGCTTGAGGTCGGGCTTCTTGGGCAGCTCCGGCTCGGGCGCGGGCTCTTCAGCCTTGGCCTTTTTCGGCCTGGCCGGCTTCGGAACGCCGGATTGCTTCGCTACGCCCGGCACGGCGGCGGGGACTTCCCCTTCCGCTTTCCTGGCTTTGGGCGCGGCTTTTCCGCCGGAGGCGGACCCGCCGGCCTGTTTGGCGGGCTTCGCGGGGGCTTTTCCGCCAGTGGCGGACCCGCCGGTTTGTTTGGCGGGCAAATGACCCGCGGGCTTGGCCGCAACTTTAGCCTTAGGCGCCGCCTTGGCTTCGCCTTCAGGACCGGCCTCAGCCTTTTTTTCTTCTAAATTTTCATTTTCCTTCTGTTTTTTCAGGCTCATTTTTTACCTCTTCTGTCTTGGGAGCTTCTTCCTGCGCGGCGGCTTGTCCGTAGTTAGGGTTCTCTTCAAGAAATTTTTTCGCGCCGGCGATGATCTTCTGGGCGGTCTTCTCGCCTATGCCTTCCAGGGAGCAGAGCTCCTCCTCGGTGAGGCCCGCCACGGTGCGGATATCCAGCACGTTCATGGTTATCAGGGTCTCGGCCACCTTGGCGCCTATGCCGTCGATCTTGAGGAGGTCCTGCATGGCCATGTCGGTGGTGCGCTTGTTATCTTCGGAGCGCTGGCCCTCCGACTTCACCTCTATCTCCCAGCCGGTCAGGCGGCTGGCCAGGCGTATGTTCTGGCCCTCGCGGCCTATGGCCATCGCCAGCTGGTCGTCGGGGACTATGATCTGGGCCCGCTTGTTCTCCTTGTCGAGTATCTTCACGGAGCTGACCGTGGCGGGGGAGAAAGACTTGGCTATCATCGTGAGCGTGTCCTCGATGTAGGGGATCAGGTCTATCTTCTCGTTGGCGAGCTCGTTCATGATGACGCGTATGCGCGAGCCGCGTATGCCGACGCAGGCGCCCACCGGGTCCACCTTGGGGGAATTGCTGCGCACCAGCACCTTGGCGCGGAAGCCGGGGTCGCGTACCACGTCGACTATCTCTATAACCTTCTCGGAGATCTCGGGGACTTCGGCCTCGAACAGGGCCTTGAGGAAGGCGCCCGAAGCGCGGGAGAGCACTATCTGCAGGCCCTTGTTCTCCTTGTCCACGCGGTGGATGATGGCGCGCACGCGCTGGTTCACGCTGTAATGCTCGCGGCGGATCTGCTCGGAGAAGGGCAGGATGGCCTCGGCCTTGCCCAGGTCCACGAAGATATCGCGGCCGGCCACGTGGTGCACGAGGCCCGTGACCACTTCGCCTTCGCGGGGCTTGTACTCGTCGTAAACGCGGACTTTTTCGATCTCGCGTATCTTCTGTATCAGCACCTGTTTGGCGGTCTGGGCCGCTATGCGGGAGAAATCCTGTATCGGCACGGGGATATGCACGTCGTCGCCCAGTTTGGCCTCGGGCATATGCTTCAGGGCTTCTGCCAGGGTTATTTCAAGTTCCGGGGTGACGACGGGGTCGGACACCTTTTTCACCAGGAAGCCGGCCATCTCGCCGGTATCAGGGTCTATGCCGGCCATGATCTGGGCGGTCTTGCCGAAATATTTGCGCAGCGCGCTCACCAGCGAGTCCGTGATGGTCTTGAAGACGTCCTCGCGCTTTATGTTCTTCTCCCGCTCCAGCTGCTCGAGAGCCAGCAAAAGGTCCGATTTGTTCTTCTGTTCCTTGTTAGTAGTCATTTTCTTTCCCCTGTATTATTTTCGCTTGAAGATCTCGTCGTCGGCCGGGTGCAGCCTGGCCTCGTCGATATCCTCAAGGCTGAATTTTAAACCGCCGGACAGGAGAGCCTGCCCGTTTTCAAAGCCTTCGATGGCGCCGTAATAGACGCGCGAGCCGTTCACCGGCCGCTTCAGGCGCACCATGGCCTGCCGGCCGGCGAAGCGCCTGAAATCTTTTTCCTTCTTGAGAACGCGGTCCACGCCCGGGGAGGAAACCTCCAGGAAGTAGCCGTTCTCGTAGTAATTGTTCGTGTCCAGGAAGGCGCCGACTTTCTCGCTCAGGTCCGCGCAATCGTCGAGGTTCACCCCGCCGACTTCCCTGTCCACGAAGAGCTGCAGCAGCGGCTTCCCGTTATGGCTGGCCATCTTCAGGTCCACCAGCTCAAACCCG
>JAUSCK010000209.1 GCA_030651035.1 Elusimicrobiota bacterium | reverse complement strand
GCAAGGGTGTGGGTTCGGCGGGCCTTCCCGCAGGCCGGAGCTTACGTAAGAGCGGAGGCCGAGGGGTGAGCGCGGCCACGGTGTGGCCGATAGCGCGCCCGCCGGGCCCACACCCTTGCCGCCCCGACTTCGCATCTTGCGGTCCTCTATTGTCTTTTAACATATAAACATAGAGTCCCCGTAGGAGTAGAAGCGGTATTTTTCTTTTACGGCTTCGGCGTAGGCTTTGAATAGAAGTTCGCGGCCGGCGAAGGCGGCGGTCATGTAGAGGGGCGCGGATTCCGGCACGTGCAGGTTGGTAATGAAAGCGCCGGCCACGTTGAATTTGTAGCCAGGGCGGATGAAGAGGCCGGCTTTACCGGAGCCTGAAGCGACCACGCCGTTCTCGTCGGAGAATGTTTCGAGGGTGCGCATGGAAGAGGTGCCTACGGCGATTACCCTGCCGCCGGCGGCTCTGTGCGCGTTTATGGCGGCGGCGGCCCCGGGCGAGACTTCGCAGGCCTCTTCCATCATTACGTGGGACGCGGGGTCTTCCGAGCGTACAGGGCGGAAGGTGCCCCAGCCGATGTGCAGAGTGACGAAAGCGGTCTTAACGCCCGAGGAAGCCAGCCTGGCTAAAAGCTCCGGAGTAAAATGGAAGCCCGCCGTATGCGCCGCTATGGAGCCGGCCTCGGCCGCGTAGACGGTCTGGTAATTGGGCTCGTCGGGAGGGCTCTCGACGCCTCTCCGCTTGCGGGCCTTAAGTATGTAAGTGGGCAGCGGAACCTCTCCGTTCGCGGCCAGGTAGGCCTCGTCCACGGGGGCTGAGAATTTAAAGCTGAAGCTGCCGTCAGTATTGCGCTTCAGGCACTCGGCGGTCACGCCGCCGGGACAGGCGAGGACCTGCCCGTCGATGATCTTGCGGCACAGGCCCGTCCAGACGGTCCTGTCACCGGTTGAAGGGGCCATCAGGAGTATTTCCGACTTGCCGCCGGTCTGTTTCTTAGCCCAGAGACGGGCTTTCCAGACCTTGCTGCGGTTCAGCACCAGCATGTCTCCGGGGCCCAGGAGCTCCGGCAGGTCGCGGAAATTGCGGTGCAGCAGCGCCCCGTCCGCCCGGCAGACCGCCATAATGCGCGAAGAGTCGCGCGGCTCGGCGGGGCGGTCCGCTATCAGCGGCTCGATCTCAAGGGAGGAAAATTCTTTAAGGGATTCGTTACTCATAATCTACTATGGCCGCGCTAGGATAATAGTGGCGGAGTATCTTTCTATAAGGCCTGCCCTTCATGGCCATGTATTTGGCGCCTTCCTGGCACATGCCGACGCCGTGGCCCCAGCCGCGCCCGTCCAGTTCATAGCCGCCCTTAACGGCGGCAACGCCGGTAATGTAGGTGCTGCGGAATTCAAAAGTGCCGAAGCGCTTGCGCAGGTCGGTCGTCTGCACCACCGTAGAGCCGCTGTCGGTGGTGAACTTGAAAGAGGCCGCGCGGCCGGAGCGGTCTTTCTTGTCGATCCTCATGCTCTTTATCTTCAGCGCAGTGGAGCCCTGCGACTGTATGAACTTCAGCAGGTCGGGAGTGGGAAGGTAAAACTCCCAGCGGTAGTGGCGGGAGGGGGAGCAGAACGGGTCCGGCACGCCGTAGAGCGGCTTTATCACGTCCTCGCCCCAGGCGGATTTAACGCTGGCGGTGTGCCCTCCGCAGCAGGCGTGAAAGAAGGCGGTCACCAGCTTGCCTTTGTATTTAAGGACCTCGCCGCGCGTCGAATTCACGGCCTCAATTATCCTGGAATTTATTCTTTCAGTGCCTTTGTAAACCTGCATCTCGACACCGTTGGTGATGTCGTAATCGCGCGCGGGGTTTATGAACTTCATCGCGTACGTGCGCGAGGCCACCGCCTGCGCCTTGAGCGCCTCCAGCGGCCAGTCGGGGCTCATCTCCGACGGCAGCACGCCGTAGAGGTATTCCTCCAGCGAAAGGCATTCTATTATGTCCAGCCTCCCCCCGGGGGTGGCCATTATAAGGATGTCTCCCTTGTAAAGGTTGCCGCCCAGGCGTATGCGCTCCCGCCCGTCGGAGGCCAGCAGCTTGATGGGCGAAGAAAGCTCCTGCCCCGCGACGGCGATGCCTTTCCCAAGGGGGCGCACCTCGTAGGCGGCGTTTTCCAGCAGCAGGTATTTTTGGCCGCTTTTCACCTCCTGGGCGTAAATGCGGGAGGAGGTTTTAAGCTTGAGCGAAGAGACGCCGCGCGAGATGGCCACCCTTATGCGCGGGCCGTTCTCAGCCGCGCCGTCGGCGCAGCGGGCCGTTGCGGGCCAGATGAAAAGAAGGAGCAGGGCCAGGAGGCGTGTCATTGGAAAGTAGTATCAAAGAAGCTCGGCCTGCCGCGGCAGCTTGAGGCCCAGGTGGGCGGCGGCCTTGGCGGTTATCACGCGGCCGCGCGTGGTGCGCTTAAGGAAGCCCGCCTGCATGAGGAAAGGCTCTATAACGTCGGTCAGCGTGTCGGGCTCCTCGGAGACCGCGACGGCCAGGGTTTCTATGCCCACCGGGCCGCCGCCGAACTTCTCGGCTATGGCCAGCAGTATGCGGCGGTCCAGGTTGTCCAGCCCCTCGGGGTCTATTTCCAGCGAGGTCATAGCGGCTTCGGTGACTTCGCAGGTTATTATCCCTTTGGCCCTGACGTCGGCAAAGTCACGCACGCGCTTCAGCAGGCGGTTGGCTATGCGCGGCGTGCCGCGCGAGCGGCGGGCTATCAGCTGCAGCGCGGGTTTTTCGGCGCGGCTTCCGAGTATGCCGGCGGAGCGGACCAGTATCTGCGTTATTTCGTCCTCGCCGTAAAAGCCAAGGTTGAAAACTATGCCGAAGCGGTCACGGAGCGGGCCGGTGAGCAGGCCGCTGCGCGTGGTGGCGCCGACCAGCGTGAAGCGCGGCACGGCCAGCTTAAGCGTGGTGGAGCCGGGGCCCTGCCCGGTGTTGATGAAGAACAGGAAGTCCTCCATTACCGGGTAAAGGGCTTCCTCGACCGCGGCGTTAAGGCGGTGTATTTCGTCTATAAAAAGTATGTCGCCCTCGGCCAGCTCGGTGGTGAGCATGGCGGCCAGGTCGCCGGGCTTGGAAAGCACGGGGCCCGAAGTCACCTTTATGTTGACGCCCAGCTCGCGGGCCAGGATATACGCGAGCGTGGTTTTGCCGAGGCCGGGGGGAGAATAAAAAAGACAATGGTCCAGGGATTCCTTTCTCTGGCGGGCGGCCTGTATGAAGACCTTGAGGTTCTCCTTCAGCTTCGCCTGGCCGACGAACTCGTCGAGGGAATTCGGGCGCAGGGCGGACTCCATGCGCGCGGTTTCGCCGGCGGCGGGGCGGGCTGAAAGTGTTTCGTCGTCTTTAGGCATATTAAATTAACACTTCGTGCTGACGGGCTCTTTGTTATAGATTCACATGGATGAACAGGATGGACAGGATAAGAAATCAATAAAATCCTGTATATCCTGTCTATCCATGTTTAATCTTTAAATGAGGAAACCGGTTCATAAATTACTTCGGGGACAGGCGTCTGAGGGCCAGCCTGATTATCGATTCAGCCGAAGAGCCCGGGCCGGCTTCCGCTGCCGCCTCTTCAAGCACGGCCCTGGCTTCGCCGGACCTGAACCCCAGCGCGGTCAGGGCGTTCATGGCCTGGATATAGGCGCCGGAGGCGGCGCCTAAGCCCGCCGCCGCGGCGGGGCCCGCCGCGGGCAGTTTGTCTTTAAGCGCGGAGATCAGCTTGTCGGCGGTTTTGGACGTGAAGCCGAAGATGGCCGTAAGCCGCTTCAAGTCTTTGGCTGCCACCGCGCCGGTAAAGTCCGGCATAGATTTGACCGCTTTGCCGAGGTAATCCAGCGCTTTTTTCGCGCCGGTATTGGGCACCGCGTCCCGAAAAAGGTCGAAGAGGTTCTTTTCCTCTTTTGAGCGGAAGCCGTAAAGAGCGGTCCCGCCGTACATGCTTATTGATTCGGCGATAAAAAGTTCAGCCGCGCCGCCCTCGGGGCCGAGGGCCTCGAGCGAGGGGTCGCAAAGGAAGACCTCGTAGCCTACGCCGCCGGTTTCTATTACGGCGCTCGCGGAGCTCTTCAGCACGATGCGCCCGCGCAGGTAGGCTATCATGCGATCCCCATTTTTGCTTTCGCTTTGGCCACCGCCCTGGCCAGGGGGGCCAGGCGGAGGTGGCAGAGCGCGGCGGCCATGGCGTCGGCGACGTCGTCAGGCTCCGGGACGGAGACGAGGTTGAGGGTTAGCTGCACCATGCGCTGCATCTGCTTCTTCTCGGCGGAGCCGCTGCCGGAGATGGTCTTCTTTATGACTTTGGGATTGTAGGAGCTTATGGGCACGCCGCCTTTTTCGCAGGCCAGCAGGATGACTCCCCGCGCGTGGGTGGTGTTGGCCTGCGTGTCGGCCCGCTTTGAGAAGAAAACTTCCTCGATGGCAGCCTCGTCGGGAGAATTCGTTCTTATCAGGTCTGAGAGCTCGTCGAAGATGGTCGCCAGCCGCTTTTCCAGCGGGGTGTTCTTCGGGGTATGTATCAGGCCGGAGACGGCGAGCCTCGGGGGGGCGGCGCCGTCTTTCTCAAGTACGGCCCAGCCGGTCCTGTCCAGCCCGGGGTCTATGCCTAGTATCTTCATTTAAAATAAAACGGGCCGGGGCCGCGAAAAAGGCAGCCCCCGGCCCCGCGTTTCAGCCGGCGGCTTCCATCTTGGCCATTACCGAGTCGGGGATATTGAAGTTGGAGTATACCTTCTGCACGTCTTCATGGTCTTCCAGCTCGTCCATCAGCTTGAGCACCTGCTCCGCCTTGTCTGCGCCGATGTCCACCACGTTCTTGGGGAGCATGGTGATCTCGGCGAGGACGATCGGGACCTTCTTCTCTTCCAGCTTCGTTTTAACGGAGTAAAATTCCTGCGGGGAGGTTATGATCTCGTATTCGTCCGAATCGGGCGGCGAGCGGAAATCGTCGGCGCCTATCTCAAGGGCGAGGGACATCAGCTCGTCTTCCTTGGCGTCGGTCTTCTTTACCGAGAGGTAGCCTTTCTGCTCGAACATCCAGCCGACGGATCCGGTGGAGCCCATGTTGCCGCCGCGGACGTCCAGAAGCTTGCGGATCTCGCTGGCGGCGCGGTTCTTGTTGTCGGTGGTGACGTTGATGATTATAGCGATGCCGCCCGGGCCGTAGGCCTCGTAAGTGATCTCTTCGTAAATTATGCCGGGTTCCTGGCCCGTGCCGCGCCTGATGGCGCGCTTGACGTTCTCAAGCGGCATGTTGCTGCCTTTCGCATCCTGTATGGCCGAACGCAGGCGGGGATTATCGTCGGGATTCCCGCCGCCGGCCTTGGCCGCGATGGCTATTTCCTTGATGATCTTGGTCCAAACCTTGCCTCTTTTGGCGTCTGTTATGGCTTTCTTGTGCTTTATCCCGGCCCAGTGAGAATGTCCGCCCATGGTAAACTCCTTAAATCCGCCCGACGAATTTCAATAAAGCCTGCCGCGATTATGACCGTGGCTAAATAAATTCTATAATAATATGAATAGTTTAACAACCGCCCCCTTAGCTCAACTGGATAGAGCGCCTGCCTTCGAAGCAGTAGGTTGTAGGTTCAAATCCTGCAGGGGGCACGATTTACGTAACTATTTTGTAATCAAAACTTAACCTTACCGTAAACAGGAAAGATTAGAATTTATACATGGTTGCGTTACTAATGGCTATTCTCATTATTATTCCGGCCCTGCCGGGGCAGGCCCAGTCTTTCTCCAAGAAGGAACTGGGCCGCAAGGCTTTGCAGACCGTCGTCGACCAGCTGAAAAGCGACGACTCCGACGTGCGCGCCCAGGCGGCGGAAATACTGGGGGGGGCCGGCAACAAGGCCGCCGCGGGCATGCTGAAAAACATGCTGGGGGACCGGGATAAGTATGTGCGCATAGCCGCTTCCCGCGCGCTGTGGGAGCTCGGCAGCCCCGCCGGCATGAAAGTCGTGCTGGGCATCATAAACGACGCCCCGGCCCAGGGCCCCATCGCCGTCACAAATACCCCGCTGGTGGAGCTCAAGATAATTTCACAGAACAAGATACGCGCTAAAGCCATCGAAGCCTACGCCTGGCTGAAAGGCGAAAAGGGCGCGGACCTGCTCTACAAACTTAAAAACGACAATTACGGGCCCATCAGGGACGCCGCAGCCAGGGAGCTGGCCCGCCTGGGTCACGACGAGGAGCTCGCCCAGTTTACCGAGGCCCTCGGCGCAGAGGACGAGGCCATCCGCTACGAAAGCGCCTCTGTCCTGTCGAAGATCTGCCATTCTTCCGCGGCTGAGCCGCTGGCGAAACTGCTGGCTGCCGAAAAATCCGTCAGGGTGCGCATGGCCGCGCTTGACGCGCTTAAGTGCACCCCCTCAAAGATAGAAGCCGCCGCCGTGCTCATTAAGCTGACGGACGACACGAACCCGACCATTAAATACAAGGCCGTTTCCGCGCTGGGCGGAATAAAGGACGCCAAAGTCAAAGAAAAACTGGCCGCCCTGTCCTCCGGCGCCGCCGACATAAGGATCAAAATAGCCGCCCAGAAAGGCCTGATGCTGTCCGGCGCCCCCGCCGATGTGAAGACCGCGCTGGACGCGATGAGCGCGGCAACCCCGGAGATAAGGCTTGACGCCATTGACGTGGCGGCCGCTTTCAGCGATGCCGACGCCCTGCCGCTGCTGGCCCAGGCGCTGGACGACCCAGACATGAACGTGAAGCTGGCGGGCGCCCTGCAGACGCTTAGAAGGGCTTCGAAGAAAGAATAATATGGCAAACCGGAAATTGATCTTACTGGCGTTTATCTTCCTGCTTTCAGCCGGAGCGGGGCAGCTTTTTGCCGCCCCCAAAACCCGCGAGCGCAGCCCCTCCCCGCTGTCGGACTCGATGCGAAAGGTCCGCAAGTCGCCCTCCCTTCCCGCGCGGGACGCCTTCCGTAAATTTTCCATGAAGCAGGGCAAGGGCTGGAAGATCCGCTATAATCCCCGCACGGCCCTGCCCGAAGCCCTGACCGGCGGGCGCACGGCGCGCTACCCCGGCACGCCGGAGCAGGCCGCCGCCGCTTTCTTTGAAGACAACAAAGAACTGCTTAAAGTCGAGCCCTCGGTGCTGCGCCTGACCGTGAAAAAAGAATTTATGGGGGTTACCCACCTGCAGTACCAGCAGTACAGCGACGGCCTGCCGGTCGAGTTCTCCTACGCCCGCGTGCACGTTTCCGAAACCGGAGAGGTCTCCGGCTACCAGGGCAAGTATGAGCCGGAAATAACCGTGAATACGGCGCCCGGCATTTCCGGCGAGGCCGCCGTAATGGCCGCCAGGGCGGACCTGGGCCGCCAGCTTAAGGTCTCCAGGACCGAACTGGTTATCTTTCCCGACGAAAGCGACGGCGCGCTTAAGCTTGCCTGGAAAATACGCGGCCGCGGCAACGGCCTCTGGGTTTACTATATAAACGCCGCGGACGGGGCAGTGCTCCTTAAGTACGACGACCTGCGCTACGTCTACGCCACCTCGGGCGCCTCCTACGGCACTGTTTACCCCGTTTCTCCGCTGCCGGGCTACAACGTCGACAGCATGAGCTTCGCTGAGAACGACTACTGGACCGTCCCCGTAACCCTGCCGCTGCGGGACCAGTACTTCTGGGTCGGCGGCTATTCCAGCATGACCGTCACCAACGCGTCCGGGGTTTACCAGACGGAAAAGTCCGGAAAGGTTTTTTCTTCGCTGAAGGGGCCCTATTTCGCGGTAACTAATTTCAGGGGCCCCAGCGCTCACTTCGATAACGGCGCCGGCGAATGGTTTCCGGCCGCGACCCCGGCACAGACGCCTCATCCCTATTCGAATTCGGGGTCGTATTCCTATCCCATAACGGTGCCTGACAACTGGACCATCGCGGGATACCGTTTTGCCAAGGCTATGCCCAGGTTCTCCGCTTTTAACGCGGGGTCGCTGGATAACACCGGGTCGGTCAACGACGCGGACCAGGTTTATGTAAAGAACGCAGGCTCCACCCTGGGCGCCTATATAGGCAGGCGGACCTCGCCCTTTTACGGGGCCGCGGTGGAAAACCCCTCTTTTACCGTCTCGCTGGAAGCCGACGAAGCGGGCACTGCCGACGGTTTTACGGTAGACATCTCCAGTTACCTCGTGCTCACTAACAACCCCGACACCGCAAACAACGGAACAGGAACCGTCACCTGGTCCACCACCACGGCCACGGTATACCTGGACCGCGGCCTTGGCATGGCCAACGCGCTGTCGGAGGTAAACGCTTTCTACCACCTTAACGCGATCCACCGCTACTTCGACCCCATAAACCTGAGCGCCCCGGGCGTGGCCGCCGCCGACCTCTCCGGGCAGGTGCCCGTCATGGTGCACGCCAACGGCGAAGCCGATGTGCTGGCCGCCTGCACCAACTCCTGCGTCGGGATGATGAACGCGTATTATGACCTTGATAAGGACTATATAGTAATGGGCGACGGATTGATGGACGTCAACAACAAGTACCGCTCCTTCGCCCTGGACGGCACCATAGTGCGCCACGAGTACATCCACCAGGTGATGGCCCGCATTTACCCGATAATAAATTTCGGCGAATTCGGCGCCGTGAGCGAGGGCGTGGCCGACTATCTGGCCCTGGCTTCTTTCTGGAAGGAAGGCCGCCCTGAACAGGGAACCCTGGGCAATTATGTGAGTCCCAGCACCGCGCGCGACCTCTCCGCCACCTATAAGCCGACCGGCCCGAGGTCGATGCCCGGCGACTGGTGGGGGGAGGTGCATGAAGACGGGATGATACTTTCACAGGCGCTTTACATGCTGCGCACCAGCACGCCCAGCACCTCCAACAAGGACCTCGGCACTTTCAGCCTCGGCTATTTCAGCGGCCAGGCCAAGGCGGACGTCCTGACCTACGCGGCGCTGTTCTATTTCCCCGACAACTACAGCAACTTTTACGAAGCCATGCAGGACGCCTGCGCGCAGTTTAACACCAGGTGGTTCGGGCAATGCGACTCAGCGGCAAGCCTCAAGATCCGCGGCGCTTTTGACTTCCACGGCATAGGTCCGGCGGGCCTCGGAGGCGGGGATTCTTATGAGACCAGCGCAACCTCCGGGATGTGCAAAAACAACAACGGGCCGGAATGCGCCTCGGATATCAGCAACCTTTCAGCGGTTTCCGCCACGATATACCCGCTGGGCGACGTAGACTATTACTCGCTGCCGCTCTCTAAGGGGAATTTCAGCGTGAGGCTTGACCTGCCCGCCGCCACCAGCGAGGGTATTTACCACGCTTATTCGATGTTTATCTTCGATTCAAAGCGCGAGTACGTTACCGAGGCCTACCCGCCGGTATACGGCACAGGTTCGGACGCCTGCAGCATCAGCGGGCCCTGCTACACTCTTTCTCCTTCCGTTACTATGGATTTCGCGGTGCCTGCGGGCGGGGACCGCTATTACCTGGTCGTTTCCGCCGGGCTCAACGAGTATTCCGGCAATTCGGAGGCCAACTCGTCCACGCCATACAGCCTGACGCTTTCGCGCGCGCCACAGGGCAGCGCCAGCGCGTCCCTGGAAACCCCCATTTTCGACAGCGACGAGATAGCTTTTGAGGTGCCTTACCCGGATTTCCATATGGTCGGCTCAGTGTCCTCTTCCACCGTCAACCCCGGCTTGCCGCCGGGGGGGGCCGAGCTTGTTTTTGAATACGCCCAGCTGCGCAATCATAACTACGAGCCCATCAGCCTGACCCGCACCAACGCGGCGGGTTCATACCTGCTGAATGTCCCTTCCGCTTTAAACTATACAAACACCGACTCCCTGGGCCGGATCCTGCTCCGCGGCCGCGTGAAGCTGCAGCCGGGCTTCTCCGCCCGGTATCCCGGCGTAGGGACCGTTTACCTTGAAGTATTCGGCCGGAACCATCTGGGCCACGTGCTTTCCCTCGGCATCTCTAATTCCCTTAACCTTTCCTCCGACAAGACGGCGGTTACGGCTTACAACAATATAATAACTTCGGCGGGGGGGGCGGCCATAATTAAATACGACGTACAGTCGGCCGGAAGCCTTTCGATAAAAGTCTATACCCAGACCGGGGCGCTGGTAAAAACCGTATACGACGGGCCCATTCCCGCCGGCAAGGGCACCAGGGACTGGGACGGCACCAATTCCGTAGGCGGGAAGGCCGCCAGCGGCATTTATTTCGTGAAGACGAAGGGGCCCGGCCTGGATAAGGTAGTTAAAATCGCGGTGGTAAGATAGGGCAGAAGCGCTGAAGACCGAAGGCTGAAGACGTGAGATCTGGAAACTTTATGAAGCGTTTCTTTAACACAATTATCAGTGCCATGAGATCACCCCGTGAATTTGCCGGCTGCGCCGTTTTTCTCGCGGGCTTACTGGCCTTTGCCCCGGCCGCTGTTTACCCGGGCGGGCCAGGGTCAGCCGGCATGCAGGTGCTTAAAAGCGATATGAGCCCCCGCGCCGCTGCCATGGGCGGAGCCTTTGTGGCCGTGGCGGACGATATTTACGCGCTGGACTACAACCCGGCCGGGCTGGGCCAGCTTTATATCCCCGAGGCCTCGGCTATGTATCTTGCCGGCTTTGATGATTCCACGCTTAACCATATCTCCGTGGGCCTGCCCCTGCCGTTCATAGGCCTGTCCGGCCTGGCCAAGCCGGGCTTCGGGATCTCCCTGCTGCTGGCCGACGCCGGGAACTTCGACTACAGGCGCATAAACGGGGACGGCTCGGTTTTCTCCAAGTCTTACGACGCGCAGAAGGACCTTGCGCTCACCTTCGGCTACGGCGAGAAGGTCTATTCGGGCGAGGTGAACCTGGAGGGGTATAACGCTAAAATAGAGCAATACCTGGGCCTGAATATAAAATATATAAGGTCTACAATGCTTGAGGATAAAGACCCGCCCTCCGCCGTGGCCTTTGACGGCGGCTGGCTTATGATGGAGCCCAAGCTCGGGATTACCCTGGGTGCCTCGCTGGCGAATTACGGCGCCGGGCTTAAATACGGCACCGAGGTGACCAAGCTGCCTTCCATACTGCGCCTGGGCGCTTCCTGGCAGCGGCCCACCATAATGGACCAGTCGGTGCTGCTGGCCGCGGAGGGGGACTTCTACATGGCCGAAGCGATGAAAAGCCTGCGCTTCGGCATAGAATACCATTTCGAGAAAATTTTCAATCTCCGCATGGGCTATAAAGCGGCCGAGGACAATAATGGCTTTACCATGGGCCTGGGCCTCCACTACGGCGACATGTCCCTGGATTACTCAAGCGGCATGTCCAACGAGGTTTACAACGCCTCGCAGCTGGCTTTCTCGTACAGATTCAGCGGCATAACCATAAAAGAATACCGCAAGAAAGTGAACTACAGGGACGCCGAGACGCAGAAAGCCGCCCCGGCCAAGGCCAGGCAGCCCGCCAGGGAGGAGCGCAAACCGGCCAAGACCGCCCCTGAAAAGAAAAAGGATTCCGACTTCTTCTGGATATACTAATCCGGGAAAATCACCGTTAAATTGACACCTGCGGTTTTTGTTTATACAATTTAGCTACAGTATCTATATGGAGGGTTTATTATGAAAAAAGCACTTTTTGTTGCGTTCGCGGCGCTGATGGCCGCAGGCTGCGCCTCGGCCCCGGAAAAGGGCACGGTGTCCAAGTCCGGCGAAGTGGAGAGGGAGTGGGTTGAGGAAGGCGTAACCAAGAATTATGTTTTTGCGCGCGGCATGGGCGCCGCCGACCAGACGCTGGAAAATAAAACCCAGCGCATGGCCACTTCCCGCAACGCCTCCATCGTGAACGGGCAGTACAATATGCTCTCCTTCGTGAAGGGCGTCAGCCTGGAAGGCGGCATAACCGTGGAGAAGGCCATTGAAACCGACTCCGTGCTCGCCACCAAGATCGACGCTCTAATAAAAGGCGCCCAGGTGGTGCGCACCGAATGGACTTCCGACGACGGCTGCATAGTGGTGCTGCGCCTGTCCAAAAAAGTCCTTAAGGAAGCCGGCATGAAGCTGGCGGAATAAGAGCCCGCATTAAATGATCAAAAGCCTTACGCTAGCGCTTTCGGCGGCGGTCCTTGTTGCCGCCGCCGGCTGCGGGGGAACCCGCAAAACCTCCATCAACCCCGCCTATGAAACCGAAGTGGTAGAGGCGGAGGGCATGGCGCCGGTAGTTGACGGTAACCTTGAGGGGGCGCGGAAGACCGCGCTGGGCGAGGCGATGAAAAACGCGCTCGGCCTTGTGGTCGGGGTTTACGTCTCCCAGGACGCGCTGGTGTCCAAGTCGATCCTGATAGACGAAAGCATCACCTCCCAGACCGAAGGCTACATAGAAAAATACGAGACGCTGAAAGAGTGGCGCGACGGCGAGTTTTACAAGACCCGCATACGCGCCCACGTGCGCAAGGAAGACCTTGCCGCCAAGCTGCGCACCCTGGAAACCGAGCCGCAGAAGCTGGGCAATCCTGTCGTGGGCTTTGATATAAAAGAGTCGGTGGACTCAAAGCCGCAGCAGACAAATTACGCCGAGCTGGAGATAAAGAACAAGTTCTCCGAGGCGGGCTTCATAACGGGGGAGAAGGATAAGGCCGATATCGTGATAAAGGGCGAGGCCCAGACTTCTTTCAATACCCGGGAGGGGCTTGGCGGTTTCGTGTCCTACCGCGCCGGCATCTCCATCTCGGGCGTCAAGCAAGGCTCGCTGCAGACCCTGGCCTCGGTGCAGGAGTCTGCCGGCGGGATAGACCTCAATGATATCGCGGCCGCCCGCGCGTCCCTCATAAACGCGGCCAAGAAGGCCGCCGAACCCCTCAAAGAGAAGGTGCTGGCCGCCCTGAGGGAAAAGTCGATCGTCAGGCTGAACCTGGCCAACGTGAAAACGATGAACGACCTGAGCGACTTCACCAAACTGCTGCGCAATATCCCCGCGGTCCGGGCCTCCTGGGTGCGCGGCTTCAGCGGCGGGGCAGCCGTACTGGACGTGGCCATGCATAAGGGCGGCGCGGCGGACCTGTCGCAGCTGCTGATGAAGAATTCCAAGCGGCCGGTAAAAATAAACCGCACCTCCTCCTACGACCTGGACGCGGAGCTGCAGTAGAATAACAATAGGGTATAAAGAAAGCGGCTGGGAGAATAACTCTCAGCCGCTTTTAATTGGGGGAGTAAGTTCACCGCAGAGGCGCAGAGGTCGCAGAGAACAGAGAACAGAGTGAGAAGAGGGTTGAAATACGAACTAATATTCTCTCTTCCGAACTCCGCGACCTCTGCGCCTCTGCGGTGAATCCGAACCTAACGCTTTTTCAGCTTTTCCGCACGGCGGGCGTCGAAGTCGGAAAGCTTCTTCTGCTGGCGGTTTATATAATCGTCGATGAAGTCGTCGCGCTCCTGCAGGCGCTTGCGGAGCCTTTCTATCCTGTCTTTCACTTTAGAGTAGCGCTTCTCTTCCGTTTTCATCTGTTTCGAGAGCCCCGCCTGTACCGAGAGCCCGCCGGTGTCCGCCGTGGCTTCGCCTCCGGAGAGGAGCTCCTTCTCCGTATTGCCTCCGGAAAGGGCCACGTTCCCGTCAAAGAGCCCTATCGTTGTCTGCCCGGCTGTGGAGACTATCATGGAAAAGTCGGTGCCGCGCACCGCGCAGACCACCGTAGGCGTGCGCACCGAGAACTTAGAGGCGGCCTTGCCTTTCAGCTTGGCCACCATCCAGAGCGCCTTGCCTTTAAGGAAGGAGAATGAGAAAAACCGTACCTCAGCCGTGGCCTTCAGGGCCTCCGCGGCGGCTTCTGATCCTTCCTCCAGTTTGATGAAGGTGCCGTCCTTGAAAAATATTTCGCACCAGGCCTTGGCCCCGGTCTTTATCTTGTCGCCTTCAGCTATGGGGCGGCCCTTCAGGGCCGGCTGCCAATTCTCCTGTCCCGCCTTCATAACTTCAACGGGTCCGCTTAAATCATAGACGCAGCCTGTTTCCCCGGCCATGAGCGGGAGCGCGCCGCAGAGCAGCGCCGAAGCCAATAATAGTTTTTTCATCGGTTCTCCTAATCTTTTCCAAATATACTATAAATATACAATATTAGGGAGAAATATTATAAAATCAAGTATGAATTTTTTCCGGCTGAGGGTAATAAACACGCTGCTGTTTTTCCTGGTAGGGATAGTCCTGGGCTTTATATTGAAAGAGAGATTTTACCCGGCTGCCAGGGCGCCCGCCCAGTCCGACTATCAGGCTTCCTATTCCGGCCGCGCCGAGGCGCTCCCGGCGGCCCGCCCGGAAGCCGAAGAGCCCGCCGACGAACCCTATCCGGTGCAGGAGGCTGAAAACGACGCCGCCGGCCCCCTGCCCGCAGCCGACCCCCCCCGGCCTTCAGTTCCCCGCGAGGACCCCGCCCAGGACAAGGCGGAGGCGCTGGTTATTGAGCCCGCGGCGACGCCCGGCGAGAGCCGCGGCGCCAAGCGGCCCGCGGCCAAGGGCGAAGAGAGCGCTTTTTTCAAGAGCCCGGCGGCCTACCTGGGCCGGGAGCTGGAACTGGAACTGCAGATGATAACGGCGAAAAAGTCCCCGCCCGGCTGGCGCGTGAACCTGGTTTACTCCGGCCCGGACAGGAAAATAGATTACCTTTACGTAGAAGATTCGGAGCTGCTGGGAGAGAAACCCGACCTGCGCATAGGCTACGTATACAAGGTCCGCTTCCTTTGCGGGAAGGGCGAAACGGCCTCCGGTAATACCCTTCTGGCGATAGCGGCCGCAGGCGGAAAAGCGGCCTGGGCCACCGGGCTCAGCGCGGTTGAATAGGATTTCAACATGGATGAACAGGATTAACAGGATCTGTTTTCTTTATCCTGAATATCCTGTCCATCCATGTAAATAACTCTATGTCTTATTTCTTTATTGTTAATCCCAACGCCGGACGCAAGTACGGAGATATCCGCGAGCGCATTGAGCGCTTCTTCTCCGGCAGGAAGCTGCGCTTTGAGATAGAGTTTACAAAGGCCCGCGAGCACGCGTCGGAGCTGTCCGCCCGCGCCGCGCTGGCCGGCTTTGCCAGGATAGTAGCCGCCGGCGGGGACGGCACCATACGCGAAACCGCCATCCCGCTGATAGGGAAGGAGGCCGCGCTCGGCATACTGCCATGCGGCTCCGGCAACGGCCTGGCGCGTAATCTCTATATCCCGCTTAATTTCAACGCCGCCCTGGAGGGCCTGTTAAAATGGAGCCCGCGCCTGGTTGACGCGGGGCTTGCCAACGGGCGCCCCTTCTTCTGCGCGGCCGGCGTGGGCCTGGACGCCGAGGTCGCCCACGATTTCAATTCCCTCAGCGACCGGCGCGGCATACTGCCGTACGTCTGGCACGCGGCCAAGCGCGTCCTCTCCTACAAGCCGGAGAAAGTAGCGGCCCGCGTGGACGGGCGCCGCCTGGAGCTGCTGGCGCTGGTAAACGCGGTGCTCAACGGCGTGCAGTACGGCGGAGGCGCAAGGATGGCGCCGGGCGCCTACATCGACGACGGCCTGCTGGACCTGGTCTCTGTCAAGAAGGCTTCCCTGCCGCGCCTGCTGGCGGCGCTTCCCGCCCTTTTCGGAGGCACGCTGCACAAGCACCCCGACATCTATTCCACCTTCCAGGGTAAGATTATAGAGCTGGACTGCGGCGGCGGCTCCTGGTACCACCTTGACGGCGAGGACTTCTATTCGCAGGACGGGAAACTTCAATTCACGGCCCTGCCGTCAGCCCTCAGGGTTATCGCCCCCAAACCAAGCCTGCAGGGGAAATAAGAACCAGTTCGCCGCAAGGGAGATCGAACATGGATAAACAGGATGGACAGGATTTTGTTTCTCGTTTTATCCTGTTTATCCTGTTCATCGATGTGAATTATTTTATATGACTTTTCTGCCGGAACTTGCACGCGAGGCCTTACTGGCCGAAAAACTCGGCGGCGGCAAAGTGCGCTGCCAGGCCTGCGCACAGCGCTGCCTCACGGCGCCGGGAGGCTGCGGGCGCTGCGGCGTCCGGTTCAACGAGGGAGGAGTCCTTAAGGCGCCCTGGGGCTATGTCTCCAGCGCCGCCCCCGATCCCATAGAAAAGAAGCCTTTTTTTCACGTCCTGCCGGGCGCGCGCACGCTCTCTTTCGGCATGTTCGGCTGCAACTTCCACTGCGGCTTCTGCCAGAACTGGCAGATAGCGGATGTCAACCCCGCACTTTTTCAGGAAGCCGGCCAAAGTGGCGGGGTAAAGGCCGCGGGGGGACTGAAGCCGCTTGAGACTTCACCGGCTGAACTGGTTTCGGAGGCCCTCGCGATCGGGGCCGGGGTCGTCGTCTCCACCTACAACGAGCCGCTGATAACCGCCGAATGGGCCGCCGCCGTTTTCTCGGGCGCGAAAGAGAAAAAACTGCGCACGGCTTTTGTCTCGAACGGCTACGCGACGCCCGAGACTGCGGCTTTTCTCAGGCCGGTGCTCGATCTCTGGAAGGTGGACCTGAAGTGCTTCAGCGACGAGAATTACCGCAAGGTCTGCGGCGCGGAACTTTCAAAGGTTCTGGAAGGGATACGGATAATACTGGCCGCCGGCTTCTGGGTCGAGGTTGTCACGCTGGTTATTCCCGGGTTCAACGACTCGGACGCGGAGCTGGGCGCGATGGCGGATTTCCTGGCCGGGCTTTCAAAAGACATCCCCTGGCACCTTACGGCTTTCCACCCCGACCACCTGATGACCGGCACCCCGCCCACTCCGCAGGAAACGCTTTACCGCGACCGCGACATAGACCGCGCCGCCGGCAATCGCTATGTTTACTGCGGCAATACACGCGGGGCCGCCGGTCAGGATACCGTATGCCCGTCCTGCGGCCTTGCGGTAATAGAGCGCGAAGGATTTTCCGTAAAGAATAACCTGCTGGGAAAAAACGGCGCC
>JAUSCK010000205.1 GCA_030651035.1 Elusimicrobiota bacterium | reverse complement strand
TTCTTCTGCCTGTTGGTGACGCTTGAGGCGGCAATGGTCACAAGATCCAGCATATCGCCGACCGCAGGGGCCGGACCCGCCGTCAGTCCGAAGTTAACTTTATTGTGAGTGAAGCCGACAGTCGTGTTGAGCGGGCAAGAGAAGGAATCATTCAGGACGCCGGAACTTGAGCCCTCAATCCGCCATTCGGAACTGCCCTTATAAGTAACCGTGATCAGCTCCGAGAGAGTGTACGCGTCATTAGTTATGGTAATACCGATGGAATGCCCGGTTCCGCGCATAAGCTTGCCCGCGGTGGCGGTAGAGGCATAAAGCTGCGCGGCATAATCCAGCGTCAGCGTGGAGCCCGCCACCTGGTAATTGCCCCAGATACGCACCGTGCCGGTATCCGCGTCCTGGTTATAGGAGAGCAGTGAAGTGCCGTCCCTGTTCATACCGTCCCGGGAAATACCCGGGTCCGGGTTAATCCGGGCGCCCTTAAGTACGAGAGTTTTGACATTGCCGATCGGTTCGAAATAAATCTCCGACAAAGAGTCCGGCTTGCTCGCCCCTGTACCGTCATAGCCGATATTTCCACCCGAGAAAGTGTTATTTATGGAGTCAAAAAGGCGCAAGCCGTAGGTGCCATTGGAATAGAAATTATTCACGAGGAAGACCGTACCATTAGCGCCGGGTTCTATAAAAGCACCGGCAGCAGAATTTGAATAAACATTATTCCCGTTCAAAGTGTTGCCGGAAGACGCGGCAAGGAACAGCCCATGCGCGTTGGTATATGAGCGGTTCCCGCTGAAGGTGTTGTTATTGGATGAGTTATTGAGGGAGATACCGTCACTTGAATTTGAGTATGAACTATTCCAGGCCAGGGTGTTATTGGAGGATCCACTGAGTGTAATGCCGTGTTGCTGGTTGGAGTAGGCGTTGTTCCCGGTCAGAGTGTTACTGGAAGCGTCACTGAAGTAAATGCCGTGGCTTGAATTAGAGTAGGAATTATTTCCTGTCAAGGTATTGTTACTAGAGAGGTATTCTATAAGAATGCCTACACTTAAGTTGGAATAGGAATTGTTCCCGGTCAGGATGTTGTTGGAGGAGTTCCAGAGGTCTATGCCCCGGTAGCCGTTGCGAATAGTGGAGCTTGATATTGTTCCATGCGTCAGGGCGCCTTTAAAGGTTATGCCCTCTTTTCCCATGGCGTCAACTCCGAGGTAAGCAAATTCACCGTAGGTCAGCGCGAAACTTGTCGCGTTCTGCGCCAAATTTAATATATAAGCACTGTTGCCCCCAGCGGTTACGGCAGTTCCCGAGGACCGCACCAGGACATTGCGCGTCAGATTACCTACTATGATCGGAGTTTCC
Organism: Elusimicrobiota bacterium; assembly: GCA_030651035.1. GTDB lineage: Bacteria > Elusimicrobiota > Elusimicrobia > Elusimicrobiales > UBA9959 > UBA9959. The sequence continues at coordinate 15,704 of JAUSCK010000205.1, read as the reverse complement.
GACGTCAACGTCCTGCTTAAGGCCGCCCCGGAGAATTCGACGGTGTTGGAACCCGCGCCATGTGTGACATCCTTAATTGTGCGGCTTGAGGTGCTGGTCACGCCGTTGCCCGAGGTCGGACCGATGGTAATCACATCCCCGATTTGCCAGCCTTCGGTAGAGGTGGAGCCATAAACCGTGAAGTAGTTGGCGGCGGAAATACTCTGCGTGGCGAACGAGTACGGCGTCTTGGTCGACCCGCGCACGGTCAAATTCCCGCCGTTGTTGACTATAAGCCCGTACTGCCCGGCGCTGGCCCCGTAGGCCAGGACCAGGTGCGCCGTGGTGCCGGCCGGCAGGGGCGAGGCCTCGGTGCCGTAATCCAGCGTCCCGCCGGCGTTCACATTAATATCGCCGCTCACCAAGGTCCAGCTTGAACTCACCAACCGGCTGGCCTGCACGGTTCCGTAAATAGTGGCGGTGGACGAAACCGCGGTCATCATATCAACGGTTACGACATGGTTAGCGGCAACCGTAACGGTGTTGCAGGCTGAAGGGACGGTCGCCGGGTTCCAGGTCTCAAGGTCGGACCAGGGGCCCGTCTGGGCGCTGGTAAGGGCCCCGCAATTTATCCAGGCGACCTTGCCGTTAGGATCGCTGTCGTATTTTTCGCCCCAGAGGAAGCCCGACGGGTTAGTGAAGGACCAGTTAAGGCCGGCATCCGGGTTCTCCACGCGCACATTATAGGCTGAAGCAAAACCCGCCGAAGAGCGGGACAGCCCGAAGGTCACATTGTTTAACGTGGCGTTCGAATTAAGGTCGCGCGCGGATATATAGGAATTAGTGCCGGAGGCGAAGCCCAGGTAGTCGAAGGTAGAAGATGAAATAGCCACGCCGCCCGAACCCGAGAGCTGTATGCCGCCGGGGTCCATGTTAGTGAAAGAGGCGTATTCGACCGTGAATGCGCCGGAGTCCACAAAGGTGTAGTAGGTGGAGGAGGCGCCCAGCCAGTCCACAAGCGTATTCGCCGAACCGTCACTCATACCGCGCAGGACTATGCCGCCTGTCGGGTCCACTTCAAGCTTAGAGCGGCCCTGGTTGAAAGAGGCAGCTCCGGGGCCGAACAGCAGTTTCTTCCGGAAACCGCTGTCTTTTGACCACCCGGTCAGCACGAAGTCCAGTGAGTCACCGAACTGAGGGGAACCGCCTTCGGTAAGGGTAATCTTGAATTGGGGGTTGCTACCCGGCACACTCCAGGGTCCGCCCGCAGAAAAAGACTGCATGTTCGCACCGCTGGAAGAGCCATCCACCTGCCACACCCCGGGCGGGCGGAAATGAATGGTAATTAATTGTGAAACCGCGTAAGTGTCGCTGAGGTCGGTCACGGTGACGGAATGCCCCGTGCCGCGCATAAGCTTGGGCTCGGTATTGGAGGCGCGGTAAAGCGGGCTGGAGTGGTCCAGCGTCAGCGTGGACCCCGCCACCCGGTAATTACCCCAGATACGCACCGTACCGGTATCCGAGTTCTGGTTGTAAGAGATAAGCGCCGATCCGGCCGTGTTCATGCCTGTAGTATTGATGGTCCCGGCCGGGTTCACGCGTACGTCTTTAAGGACCAGGGTCTCAACGTCGCCGCCGGATGCGAAGCCTATCTCGGCGCTATTCTTCAAACTGACGCCTGTAGCGTTATAGCCCATATTGCCGCCAATAAATGTGTTGTCGGATGAATTCTCAGCGAAAATGCCGTAGGAATTGGAGTAGGAATTGTTCCCGGTAAAGGTGTTGTTGGAGGAAGAGCTCCAGAGGTAAATGCCGTAGCCTGAGTTGGAGTAGAAATTATTCCCGGTCAGAGTGTTGTTGTTGGAGGAGTTATAGATGTAAATGCCGTAGAAATTGGAATAGGAATTATTCCCGGTCAAGGTGTTGTTGGAGGAGGAGTTATAAAGGTAAATACCGGACCACAAGTTGGAGTAGGAATTGTTCCCGGTCAAGGTGTTGTTGGAGGAGTTGTCGAGTAAAATGCTGTAGCTAAAGTTTATGTTTGAGCAGGAATTGTTCCCAGTCAGGGTGTTATTATTGGAGGAGTTATAGAGGTTAATGCCGTAGCCTGAATTAGAGTATAAGTTGTTCCCGGTCAGGGTGTTGCTGGAGGAGTTGTTGAAATATATTCCAGCGTAGCCGTTACGAGCGGTTGAACTTGAAATTGAACCCTTTGTAAGGGCTCCATCAAAGGTTATACCGTATTTCCCGGCGGCGTTAGCGCCGAGGTAAGCGAACTCGCCGTGGGTGAGCGAGAAACTTGTCGCGTTCTGTGCCAGGTTCGATATATAGGCGCTATTGGCGGCTACGTCGGTTCCCGAGGACCGCACCAACACATTGCGCGTAAGATTAGCCACTAGGATGGGCGCGTCCCCTGTAAGCGTCCTGGCCGTTTCCAGCCCCTCGGTCCAGTTTATAATGTAAACCAAGCCCGCGGTATCAATGGTTGTTATGGTGCGGCTTGAAGTGGCAGCTACACCATTACCTGTGGTCGGGCCTATAGTAATAACATCGCCCGACTGCCAGCCGGCAACCGAAGTGGAGCCGTATACCGTCAGATTTGTCTGGCCGATGGTTAAATCCGCCGTGGCAAACGCGTAAGGCGTCTTGGTGGCCCCCCGCACGGTGAAGTTGCCGCCGTCGTTAACAATGAGCCCGTACTGCCCTGCAAACGAGCCGGAGGAAAGCACCAGGTGCGCCGTGGTGCCGGCCGGTAAGGGCGAAGCCTCGGTGCCGTAATCCAATGTCCCCCCCGGGTTCACATTAATATCGCCTGCCGTTAAAGTCCAGCTTGAACTCGCCGCACGGCTGGCCGTCAATGTCCCGTTGATGACCGCGCCCGATGAGACAGCATTCATTGCATCCAAAATGACTGTATTCCCGGCCGTAATTGTCACGGGGCTGCAGGTCATAGGCACATAGCCCTGCGACCAGATCGCCGGGTCGGACCAGTTTCCCGTTCCCTCGCTGGTTATGAGCTGGCAAGGCCAGTCCACCAGGCCGTTCGGGTCGTTCTCCGCTGAAGGCCCAGCCTTGCTGCCGTAATACGCGAGCATAGTGATCCGCGAAGCCGGATCCAGCCGGCTTGCGTCCACATTCACGGCAATATTCGAAGAGTTAAAACTAACCCCGCTAAAGGTAGAAACAAAAGTCCCGCCCAGGAAATTAATCGCAGTAGTCCCGGCGGTGAGGGGACTGAAAGTCATGCTGGTAATTTGGAGTTCAACCCCGGCCGCCTGCGTGGCGATATTAAGGCCGTATCCTCCACCGGTTACATTATTAGAGGAAAGCTCAAGTTTGCCGGAATTATATGCGCCCAGATAAATAGCCGAGGCGTTAATCCCGCCAGAGAGCGTGCTGGTAGCTAGGAACAGGCCCCGGCTTCCCCCCGTGAGATACAACCCGAAGCCGGCGGGATCTGCCGCTGTGAGAATGCTGCCGCCGATAAACGTGAATGTTGACGCGTTAACATAAACAGCGGTGGGCCCGGCGATATAATTATTAACAACGGTATTGGAGGAGGCCTGATTTACGTAAAACCCCAAACCGGACGCGCTGGACATGGTGCTGTAGCTGATGTTGTTAAATTTAGCATTACTGCCAGCCAGCACAGCCCCGAAATAACCGGAGAAATTGCTCTGAGTCACGCTATTGTATGAGCCGCTGCTGTAATAACCAGAATACCGCGCATTACTAGTCAAACTTGTTATGGTGCTGAAGCTAACTGAATTATAGGCGGAATTAGAATCGATGAAAATACCGTTGCCGCCGCTCATCGTAATATTTGAAAGCGTGATACTTGACGCATTTACTAAAGAGATAACCGCTGTAGCGGTTAATCCGGCGGCACCGCCGGAGCCTGATGTGCCACCGTAAATTGTAATCGGGCATTCCCTAACCGCATTACTTGAACCTTGGATATAGATTGCGTAGGACGCACCACCATTTCCTCCTCCACCGCTACCGCCATCACCGCCACTGCCGCCACCGCCATTGCCACCATTACCACCGATACCGCCGCTGATTGTAACCGTACTCTGAAGGAGCACATTATTCGTCCCCTGGATATAGATTGCATAGGCACTGCCGCCTCCTGCCAAGCTACCGCTACCGCCCCCACCTGCAGTTCCGCCACCGCCCCCACCAGCAGCGCCGGCGCCACCGGCACCGCCGCTGATTGTAACCGTACTCTGAAGGAGCACATTATTTGTACCCTGGATATAGATTGCGTAGGCACTGCCACCGATGTTATAGCTACCGCCACCTCCGCCGCTGCTACCTCCACCGCCGCCACGGTTTGAGGAAACAGACCCGCCGTTGCCATTTGCAGTAATTGAAATTCCTGAAAGCGTGTTAGAGGAACTATTCGCCAGATATAAAACATAGGCGCTTCCCCCATCGCCATCACCGCCGCCACCGCCGCCAAAACCAGCACCGCCACCACCGCCGTAGTTTCCATTTCCACCGTTTCCACTTGCCGAAAGTGTAATCTGGGAAAGAGTGTTAGTAGAACTGTTCGTTAGATATATTGCATAAGCACTGCCACCTATGCCACCGGTAGTGCCACCACCACCACTGCCGCCGCCGCCACCACCAGCACCTGTTCCTGAATAGTTGCCACCAATACCGCCTCCAAAAATCGTAATTTGTGAAAGCGTATTAGTAGAACTATTCGCCAAGTACACACCATAAGCATTGCCACCGTTACGCCCCCCATATGCGGCACCACCCCCGCCACCACCGCCACCAGCACCGCCTATATTTCCAGCATTTCTGCCTCCTCCTCCTCCTCCAGGAATGATGCGGGTTGTCAGCAACCGGTTACCGGAACCCCCGATAATATAAACGGCACGTGCGTCGCCGCCTATAGCAGTGGCACTAGGGGTATTCCCGTTTCCTCCCGTAATTGTGCTCAGCGAAACTTCATTATTGCTTCCATATATCGCCAGAACTGTCGCGGGTAATGTCGTACTGCCGTAAGGGCTGGTTCCGTAACCGAAGTTGGTGATTGAACTCTGGACCACTGTATTGGAAGAGCCGGTCAGCATTAAAGCGTATGGGGAATACGACACGGATATTGTTGACCCGCTTATGGTAGTGAAGCTTGATGCCCATACGCCGGCGACGGAAACGCTGCTCCCGCCGATGATAGCCACCGAATTTAACTGTGTGTAGGACGAAGAAGAATAAATAGCATAGAAGAGCGTGTTCGTAGAAACGATATGTATCCCCTGAACGGTCACGCTATCATTCATTATTTGAAATGCCGCAGTAGAGCCAGCCGGTGGATTCACAACCGGCGCGGAGCTTACGAAAGTCGGGTCTGCCATTATTTTAAGGCGGTGGCCACCTGTTGTGAATCCCTGCACCGTTACCTGCTCAGAATAAGTGGCCGTGTCACGGATAACCACGCAGGTGGTGGTGGTTAAACTCACCGGCAGCGAATTGATCGCGGCCTGAATAGAGTCATAAGGGGCAACGCCGTTCTTCCCGACATTTGCCCCGACTCCGCAGCCGGCTGGTAGCGGCAAAGTATCCACCAGAACCGCATACGGCCCGGCGGTGTGGACATTCCCGGCCATATCGGAGGCGTTGAAGATCACCTGGTTCGTAGCGCCGCACGGCGCGCTGCCGTTGCAGGTGGTAGTATTGGTGGACCGTACAAAGTTAAGTGAAGCCGACAGCGTCTGCGCCGCGTTCGTACCGTCGGCCCCGATAAGAGTCGCGCTGAACGGCGACATTACCGCCACCTTGCCGGCGGGCGCGGTTCCTGTGTACAACTTACCGTTATAAGCAGCTAGCGACAAGACTCTTGTCGCTCCGTCGCTCACAAGGCTGCCGCCATTGGCGGCGCTCCAGGTTATTCCGTCAAAGACAACCGCCTTGCCGATATCGGTTCCCGCATATAACATTCCGTTGTACATAGCAAACGATTCAACCCAAGATGCCCCTGGGATTACCGGGTTGCCGTCATTAGCGGTGCTCCAAGCGGTTCCGTCAAATACAGCCACCTTGCCATTGGGAGGGACTCCGGCGTATAACTTGCCGTTGTAAACTGCAAGCGATTGCACACTTGATGCCCCGGGGATTATCACACTGCCGCCATTAGCCAGGCTCCAAACCGTTCCATCGAATACAGCCACCTTGCCGTTACCGCCTCCCGCATATAACTTGCCGTTATACACAACCAACGACCGGAGTTCTGTAGCTCCCTCTATTACCGCAATGTTGTTATTGGCGACGCTCCAGGTAGTTCCATCAAATACAGCCACCTTGCCGCCTTGATAGGTTCCCGCGTATAACTTGCCATTGTACACAGCAAGCGACTGCACACCTAAAGCGCCCTGTACTACCGGAAAATTGTTGTTAGTGGCGCTCGCGTTTGTCCCGTTAAACACCACAACTTTTCCGCTACTGTTGGTACCCACATATAACTTGCCATTGTACACAGCAAGCGACGGCACCTGTGTAGCGTTGGGGCTTGCCACATTATTGTCAATAACGGTGGTCCAGACAGTCCCGTTAAATACAGCTACCTTGCCACTAGTGGTTCCCGCGTATAGCTTCCCATTGTAAACGGCAAGAGATTGCACCCATGTCGCCCCAATAGTTACTGGGTCGCCGGCGTTTGAATCTACCCAACCAGCGCCCTCCAGCCAATTGGACCCGGCATTGGTAGTATATTTTACGCTGTACCCGCCGGTAAGGTCGCCCCAGTCGTGGCCGTTGCTGCCGCCCCACAGGGCTGAAGTTGAAACCGCAAGCCCCGACATCAAGTCCTGCACTCCTATCTGCACAGTAACCCCGTTCGCCAACGTTACAAATTGACCTTCATTTAACGAGCTGCCGGCGGAATCTTTGACTACGAACCCGGAAGCCGACGGGCTTGAGAAATCGGTCGCAAAGCTGTAAACCTGCGACCAAGGGCCGGAACTGAGCAGGACGCCGTCCACCGTCCTGACGCGCCAGTAATAGGTGGTGCTCTGCGCCAGGGCGGCGGTTGAAGAATAAGCCCCGTCTATGGTGGAGAGGACAGGGTTGATCATGGCCGGGGTGGAAACGCGGATGACTATGTTGACCTCTCCGAAAGCCGCATCCCCGCTTGAGACCTCCAGCGCGAAATACGAACCCGCGCCCAGCCCGGCCACGGTTGTGGTGCTCGGCCCGGCCCAGTTAAAAGTAAACGACCCGGTGCTTATATACCCCGTAGGCCAGGTAGGAGTGGAGATCAGGGCCGCGGTGCCGGGAAGCGGCAGATCCGAGCTTGCCGCGCTCATGGCAGAGCCGTTGCCGGGATACAGATCCGCCGCGCGCGCCAAGGTGGCCGACGCAAGCGTGGCGGCAGCCAACATGACGGCAAAAAGCCCTCTTACACCCTCTTTTTTAAAGAGGCGCGCAATAAATTTATTCAACCCAAGCGTCTTCATAATTCCCGCGCCCGCTACCACGTTTTTTCTTCCCGGCTTCTTAACTTCCTGACTCCGCCAATGCTAAAAATCAAGACCTGACCCCTACCCCCTATTCCCCCATTCCTCTATTACGGCCCCCTGGCGCCGCGCACGCCTATATCGGTGTAGTAGTGGTTGTAGGTAAAGGACGGAAACGGGCGGCCGGAAATGGCGAAGTTCCAACCATTGGAGGAAGAAGTGTTAAACCAGGAACCGCCGCGGAAACCATTAGCGGTTGAACCGAAGCTGGACGCACCAGGTGGCAGATTCCAGCCGGCGGCCCAGTTGGCAGGCCAGGACAGGGTGCCATTGCCATTGGAAGGCACGCTGGTGTAGCTGCAGTTAAATACGTACTCAGACAAATTGCCTGATAAATCGGCGATCCCCCACGGGGAAGCCCCCGTTTCCTCAGTGGTGCGGTAAACATCGCCGCTCATATACCGCCCCACATCCAGCACTCCCGCGACATATTCAGACCCACTGACACCGGTGTGATTAAAATTAAGGTATTTGCGCGCAAAAGTGCCGCCTTCATTGGGCGGGGTATAGAGGACTAAGCCAGGCTGCGTATCCCCCCAGGGGAACTGGCGCGTATCGCCGTTTATGTCGCGCCCGGCTTTCTCGAACTCCATTTCAGTAGGCGGACGCACACCCGCCCAGCTCAAGTAGCTCCAGGCGTCTGACATCGGCAGGAGGGCTTTGGCGGCGTTCGGGGTTGAGGTGAGATAACGCGACCCGTAGGGGTTGGTTGAGAAGTAAACCATATTCTGCCCTGGGACATTTCCGCCGCTATAGTGATGCGCGGCCGCCGTGGCGGACTCTATTGTGTTGAGGTAATCCGCATATTGGCCCTGTGTTACCTCGTAGCGGCCCATGTAAAAGCTGTTGTAGCCGTTGGGCCAGCCCGTCGGCGCGCCAGTAGGCAGGCTTGCCGCGTTCGCTACCGTTGCCTGCGCCCCGCCGCCGTAGGTGTTCCACCCATTGCCGCTTGCATCACCCGCGTTGTACACAAAACTGCCGGTCGGCACGCGCACCATAGAAATAGCAAAAACTTTTACCCGGGCGTTGGAGGCGTTCACGCCGTCCGCGGCATAATTCCAAACTACGCTTGCGGTGGCCTGCCACAGCGTGTAATTCAACGTGTGGTTTATAAACACGCCTTTCTTGTCGGAAGCCAGGGTCAGCGCGCCGCCCGCCCCGGCACCGCCGGCGGCCAAAGTGGCGTGGTTCCAGGTTCCGTTCGCGCCGGCCTGCGTGGAGAACTTTACAAATATCCAATCCGCAGTGTTGTACGCACCGCCGCCCGGCGAAGTGCCGGTGGAAACATTGTTCTCCCTTATGGTGAAATTGACCGTCACACCCAGGCCCGTGGCGCTTGAAAGCGAGACATTTGTGACGGCCAGGTTGTTAACCGGCGCAGCGGCGGCGGCCTGGCCCGTGATGAAACTGGCGGTGGCGGACCATACCCCGAAATAGCCTGTATCCGCCGTTTTAGCGCGGACGCGCCAGTAATATAGCGTATTGGGGCTCAGCCGGGAGGTCCCCATGCTGTAGAACGCAAGCGTGGCCGTGCTGTTATATAAATAGGAGTCGCTCGAAGTTAAGATCGTCCAGTCCTGCCCCGAGAACGCGCCCACGCCGAAGACCTGCGTCACGCTCTGGTTAAAATTATGAAGCGGCTGGTCGCCCTGCGAATTCATGGCTTCGATCGTATCCAGCTGGTAGTTATACTGCACCGGCCCGGCCGCGTCCAGAACCCTGGCGTGCAACCCCGGGCTCTGAGAAATCCCGAGAGCATCATTTGCGGGCGCGACCAGCGCGGCCCTTACGCCGTCCCAATCGACATAGCCGAAGATGTCGCTTTCATAGTCCGGCCCGGACTTCACCCCGGCCGCCTGGTGCATGGTAATGCGCGAGCCGAAGGTCAGGGAACTGCCGTTCACGTTCACGGCCATATCTGCGCTGTTGAACGCCACCGCCGTAAAGGTCGCGACGAACAGCCCGCCCAGAAAGTTGAAAGCCGTAGCGCCTACGGCAAGGCCCTGGAAGGTCATGCTGGTAATTGAAAGCGCGGCCCCGCCGGTCTGAGTGGCTATATTCAACCCGAATTCTCCGCCGCGTATGGTATTGGAAGAAAGATCTATCGCGCCGGAATTGTCGTCACCAAGCCAGATACCCCAACCCTGAGCCTCGGAAACCAGGGTGCTGGAGGACAAAGTTAAATTCAGACTGCCGGCCCACTCCGCAAAGGTGACGCCGTTGGCATTGGTGGAAACAAGAACGCTGCCGCCGATCATCGTGCCGGTGGAGCCCGCGACTTCTATGCCTACGGCCGAGCCCTGCATGTAGCAGTTGGAAACGGTAGTTAACAGGGAATCCTTGACAAAAAGGCCTGCATAGCCGTACCCGGCCATCGTGCTGAAGACTATATTATTATTGGTGGAATGGAAATCCGCAATTGCGCCGGTTCCGCCCGAATTTAACATATATGAGTTAGAAACCGTATTGGACGACGCGCCGTACAGATAAAGCCCCGTTCCGGAATCGCTGTCGCTGGTCATGGTGGAATAGGAAATAGTATTGTGATCCGCGCCGACAGACAGGGCCGCGGCGTTGCCTGACGGGTTAGAGATGTAGGAGCGAGTGACGGTGTTCGAGTCGGAGTTGATGAGGTAGAGGGCGGAATAGGAGGAATTATTACTGGCCATGCTGCTGAAAGACACCTCGTTGTTTGAGTCGGTAAGATACAAGCCGATAGCGGACTGCACGGTAATGCTTGAATAGGATACCGCGCTGTAGCTCGAGATCCGTATACCGGCGCCCGTGATCTTCCCGCCGGAGATCACGTTCACGCTCGAGATATTCAAAAACGATGCAATTGAATAGATGCCGTAAGGCGCCGTATTGGTGGAGATAATATTTATCCCCTGCACGGTGACGCTGTCGTTATATATAAGGAAAGCCGCGCTGGCGCCGGCCCACGGATTAACGGCGGGCGCCGAGCTTACGAAGGTAGGGTCGGCCATTATCTTCACCCTGTAGCCGTTGTTGGTGAAGCCGTCCACCGTAACCTGCTCGGAATAAGTCTGGGTGTCGCGGATAACCACGCAGGTATCGGTGCTCAGGTTTATAGGCAGGGCATAGACCGCCTCCTGGATGGTGGTATAGTCGCTGCTCTCATCCTGCGAGACGGTGAGGCCCGTGCCGCAGCCGGGGATGGCCGGGAAATCGGCGCTCCATTTCACTTTTGCGTTCGGGTCGTAGTCGTAGCGCTCACCCCAAAGGGGGCCCAGGAACGGCACTGTCTTCCGGAATACGGGGGCCAGCCAGGAATCAGTTCCCAGCACGCGCACATTGTAGACGGGGGAGAAGCCCGCTGAAGAGCGCGACAGCCCGAAGACCACATTGTAGAAAGAGGCGCCGGTGGTGAGGTCGCGCATGGTGATATAGGAATTGGCGCCGGAGGCAAAGCCCAGGTAGTCAAAGGTGGAAGAGGAAATAGCCACGCCTTTGTTGCCCACAAGCTGTATGCCGTCCTGGTCCATATTGGTGAACGAGGAGTATGCGGCCGTGAAGGCGCCTGAGTCCACGAAGGTGTAGTATGTGGAGTTCCCGGCTATCATGTCTATAAGGGTGTTGGCTGTGCCGTCGGGGTTTCCCGTCAGCACCAGACCGGCGTCGGAGGCTATCTCAAGCTTGGAGCGCCCGCTGTTATAGCCGGCCGCGGAATACCCGAACAGCAGTTTCTTCTGCCTGTTGGTGTCGCTTGAAGCGGCTATGGTCACAAAATCCAGCGTATCGCCCACATTAAGCGTGTCGCCGGCAGTCAACAAGAAACCGACCTTGGTACTGGCGACGAAACCGTTCGAGAAGTAGGCCGCGCAGTCCAGCGTACCCAGGAAGCCTGAAGATGAACCCGTGACGGTCCAGGTGTTGCCGCTTGTGTTCTTAACCGTTATAAGTTCCGAAAGCGTAGCAGCATCGTTAGTCGTAACAAGCGTGATGGAATGCCCCGCCCCCCGCATCAGCTTGGGTGTGGTATTGGCGGAACCATATAGCCGCGAAGCGTAGTCCAGCGTCAGCGTGGAGCCCGCCACCTGGTAATTGCCCCAGATCCGCACCGTGCCGGTATCATAGTCCTGGTTATAAGAGATAAGCGAAGCCCCCGCCACATCCATGCCCGTAGTTGAGATACCCACACTCGGATTCACGCGCGTGCCTTTAAGTACCAGGGCCTCAGGCGTAGCGGGGGTACCGGGCGAAAAGTTTATCTCAGCGGTAGTATTCATCAAAGTGTCGCCAGCGGCATTATAACCAATAGTCCCGTCGATAAAGGTATTACTGGACACTATGGCAGAAACGCCGTAGGTTGCGTTGGAGTAGGAATTGTTCCCGAGCAATGTGCTATTGGAGCCGCTGAGAAGAATGCCGCCGCCTGTATTGGAGTAGGAATTGTTCCTGGTCAGGGTATTATACCCTCCACCAACATAAAAGCCATAGGCTGAAGCGCCATTGGAGTAGGAATTGTTACCGGCCACGGTGTTGTAATTAGTGTCGAGGCGAATGCCGCCGACATAATTGGAGTAAGAATTGTTCCCGGCCAGAGTGCTGTAATGGGAGGAGCCAGTGATGTAAATGCCGTAGTGTGAATTGGAGTAGGAATTGTTCCCGGCCAGGATATTATTGGGGGCGTTATCGAGGTAAATACCCCAGTCTGAATTGGAGTAGGAATTGTTACCGGTTAAGATGTTATTGGAGGAGTTAAGGAGGTAAATGCCCCTGGTATTGGAGTAGAAATTATTTCCGACCAGGGTGTTTGTGGAAGAGTTTTCGAGAAATATCCCAATCGCTTGCCAGCTTCCGTTACGTATGGTTGAACTTGAAATTGAACCTTTTGTCAGAGAGCCTTTAAAGGTTATTCCGTATTTTCCGGAGGAGAAGGAGCCCAGGTGAGCGAATTCTCCATAGGTCAGCGCGAAACTTGTAGCGTTCTGCGCGAGGTTTAGAATATAAGCGCTATTGACGCTGGAAGAGGAGCGCACCAGCACATTGCGCGTGAGATTGCCTACTATAATGGGCGTGTCCGCCGTGAGCGTCCGGGCCGTGCCCAGCGGCTCAGCAGCCGACCAGGTGACGTTGTTGGAGACCGCATTATGTTCGACGCCCGTAATAGTGCGGCTTGAGGTGGTTGTTGCCCCGCTGCCAGTGGTCGGGCCTATGGTAATCACATCCCCTATCTGCCAGCCGTCGGTGGCGGTGGAGCCGTATACCGTCAGGCTATTGACCGACGCGCCGATACTGGCCGTCGCGAACGAGTACGGCGTCTTGGTGGAACCCCGGACGGTAAAGTTGCCGCCGTCGTTGACGATAAGCCCGTGCTGCCCGGCATAAATGCCAGAGGGGAGCACAAGGTGGGCGAGGTAGGCCGCCGGGATGGGAGAGGCCTCGGTGCCGTAATCCAATACCCCCCCCACGTTCACCTTGATATCGCCCCCCGTCCACGTCCAGCTGTAACTCACCGCCCGGCTGGCCATCACGGTCCCGTTTATTACCGTATTTGATGAAACCGCGTTCAGCGTATTGATTGTGACCACATCACCGGAGCGGATGGTGACCGAGCTGCAGAAGGTGGGCGCAAAGCCGGTATCCCAGGTGGCGCCGGCGGACCACAGCCCGCCACCCCCCGCGCTGGTGCGCGGATCGCAGGCGGTATCCACCCAGGTTACTTTATCCGAGGCGCCTAACTCGTCGTCATAGCTCTCGCCCCAGCGCGCACCCAGCTCCGCCGCTATGCCGCGGAAATACAAACCGCCGATTATATCAGCCCCCTCAACATGCACGTTCCAGGCAGCGCTTCCCGCGGGCGCGGGCCGCGACAGCCCGAAGACGGTGTTGTAAACGGTCGTATTTACGGTCAGGTCGCGCGCGGTTATGTAGCTGTTGGTGCTGCTGGCGTCGGTGAAGCCGAAGTAATCGAAATTGGAGTACCCCAGTGAGAAGCCCTTATTGCCATTTACCTGTATGCCGCCCGGGCCCATATTGGTGAACGAGGAATAAGAAGCCGTGAACGCGCCGGAGTCCACGAACAGGTAGTAAGTTGAGTTCCCGGCTATCGTATCTATAAGGGTATTTGCGGTGCCGTCGGGGTTTCCTTTCAGCACCACGCCGCCGGTGTCGGCTATCTCAAGCTTGGAGCGCCCGTTATTATAGCCGGTCGCGGAATACCCGAACAGAAGCTTCTTCTGCTTATTAGCGTCGTTCGAAGCCGCCATAGTCACAAAATCCAGCGTATCGCCCAAATTCAGCGTACCCCCAACGGTCAACGTAAACCTGAGGCTGGCATAGGAAAAATTATTGGTGCTGCCGGCCGCGCAGGTCACCGTGTCCAGGAAGCCTGAAGACGAGCCCGTGACCGTCCAGACATTACCGCCGGCGTGCTTAACCGTTACAAGCTCGGAAGGGGTCGTATTATAGAGCTGAATATCTGTGATGGAATGTCCCGTGCCGCGCATCAGTTTGGGCGCCGTGGCGGTTGAGGCGTAGAGCTGCGTTGCGTAGTCCAAAGTTAAAGTGGAGCCAGCCAGTTTGTAATTGCCCCAGATGCGCACCGTGCCGGTGTCCGCGTCCTGGTTATAGGAGAGGAGGTAGCTGCCGGCTGTATTCAAGCCGGCGGTGGAAACGCCAAAAGCCGGGTTCACGCGGGTTCCCTTGAGTGTGAGAGTTTCAATGCTGCTGCCGGGCTCAAAGTATATCTCTGGCGCATTGTTTGGCTTGCTGCTGCCGGCCCCGTCATAGCCTAGGCTACCGCCGGCGAACGTGCTGTTGGAGGAGCCGTTGAGGTAAATGCCGTAGCTTAAGTTGGAGTAGGAATTGTTCCCGGTCAAGGTGTTATTGGAGGAGCTATAGAGGCTAATGCCGAAGGTTGAGTTGGAGTAGGAATTGTTCCCGGTCAGAGTGTTGTTGTTGGAGGCGGCGTTGAGGTAAATGCCGTAGTTTGAGTTGGAGTAGGAATTGTTCCCGGTCAAGGTGTTGTTGTTGGAGGAGCTGGCGAGGTTAATGCCGGGGCCTGAGTTGGAGTAGGAACTGTTCCCGGTCAAGCTGTTGTTAGAGGAGCTTTCGAGGTAAATGCCGTGGCTTGAATTGGAGTAGGAATTGTTCCCGATCAAGGTGTTGTTGTTGGAGGTGATGATGATGTAAATGCCGGTGTTTGAGTTGGAGTAGGAATTGTTCCCGGTGAAGGTGTTGTTGGAGGAGCTGACGAGGGAAATGCCGGTTTCTGAGTTGGAGTAGGAATTGTTCCCGATAAAGGTGTTGCTGGAGGAGCTGTTGAGGAATATCCCGATGTAGCCGTTGCGGACTGTGGAACTTGATATTAAACCTCTCGTCAGGGCGCCGTCAAACGTGATGCCGTACGTGGAGGCCAGGCTGGCGCCGAGGTAGGCGAATTCGCCGTAGGTGAGCGAGAAGCTAGTCGCGTTCTGCGCAAGGTTTTGTATATACGCCGTGTTTGAACCTGTAGCGGTTCCCGAGGACCGCACCAGGACATTGCGCGTCAGGTTGGCGATTATGATAGGGCTGGTGGAGGACAGCGTCCGGGCAGTGCCCAGCGGCTCCGTTGCCGACCAGGTGACGATGTTGGAACCCGTATTATGTTCGACGCCCGTAATTGTGCGGGTTGAAGTGGTTCCGGTTCCGGAGCCTGCGGTCGGGCCGATGGTAATAACATCCCCCGCCTGCCAGCCGTAGGTGGAGGTGGAGCCGTATACCGTCAACTGCGTGTCCGTCCCGCTGATATTGGCGGTAGCGAACGAGTAAGGCGCCTTGGCAGCCCCCCGCACGGTGAAGTTGCCGCCGTTATTGACAATAAGCCCGTACTGCCCGGCATAAGTGCCGGAGGAAAGTACCAGGTGGGCGATGTAGATAGCCGGGATGGGCGAGGCCTCGGTGCCGTAATCCAATATCCCCCCCGCGTTAACATTAAGATCGCCCCCCGTCAAAGTCCAGCTTGAGCTTGTCGCCCGGCTGGCCATCAGGGTTCCGTAAATAGTGGCGGTGGACGAAACCGCGTTCAGAATATCAATAGTAACGACATGCCCCGAGGAAACTATTATTGAATTAAAGGAGGCGGGCACCACTCCATAATCCCAGGTGGAAGGAGCGGACCAAAGGCCGGATTTTGCGCTGGCTATCGCCGGCCAATCTACATAGCCTAACGGGTCATTTTCAAAGCTCGCGCCT
>JAUSCK010000200.1 GCA_030651035.1 Elusimicrobiota bacterium | reverse complement strand
GCCTCCACGGTCACCGAGGCCATAAGCACCATAACCGGCAAGATCTCCAACGAAGCCTACCGCGTGCCCGATATCGTGAGCGCCAATATCCCGGTTACCCGCGGCGGCACGCTTGACCTGTGCGGGGATTTTACGAACGAGACCTTCTTCGCCCCGAACCCGTATACCGGCGACAGCGGCTGGTTCAAGATCCCGGTCATCATGAACGGCTGGGTAAGCCTGAAGCTGTACAGCATCTCCGGAGACCTGGTGTACAGGAAAAATTACGGCGACCTGAACAGCCCGCGCGACGGCGGCAACAATATCAACGGCGACAAGCTGTGCGCCGTCACGCATACGAACGAAGCCTGCTGGCCCAAGGTGAACGACTACGGCAGGACGGTGGCCCCCGGGGTCTACTTCGCGGTGATACGCTTCGAGGCCACCGAAGGCACCAGGGACATCTGCCAGACGATAAAGAAGATACTGATCCCGTAACCTTTTGTTAACATTTATTTTACCTGCGGTTAATACTTCATTGTTAAACTAACATAGGGGAAGCCAGCCGCCCGGCCGATCTTATGGAAAGCAAAGAAATAGACAGGCACCTGAACGACCTTTGGAAGAAAGTTTCCGGGAGCGAATACATCCCGGAGGCTCCGTCTTTGCCCCCCGATGTGCGCCAGTCCAATATGGAAACGATGCGTTTCCTGCGCGAGAATTTTTCAAAAGACGAAAGCGAATGGAAGATCCTGCTGGCGGCCAAGGACGCCCAGCTGCGCGACCTCACCTCCCAGCTGGAAGAGACGAAGGTCCACCTGGGCGAGGTTAAGGAACATTACCAGGAAGCCCGCGAAAAAATGCTCAACGACGAGCTGGCCACGGCGCTGAACCTGGAGGAAGCGAAGAAGCTCCTTGACGCGCAGAAGAGGAACCACGCCCGCGAAATAGCCCTCCTCAAGGAGCTGCTGGAGCGCACCAAGGTCGAGATGGTGAGCCTGCAGGGCCGCGTCGACGCGCTGCGCTCCGAGCGGGACGAGTGGCGCAATAAATTTACGGGGCTTACCGTGGAAAAGGCGGACCTGGACGACGCCAGGGCCGGCCTCACGGCGAAGCTGGCCGATTCCAAGGAGGCGGTGGAAAAGACGCTGGCCGAGCTGCTGAACGAGCGCAAGAGCCGCCGCGACGACCAGGTCAAGATGAAGGACCTGGAGGGGCAGGTAAAAGAGCTGACCGGGCGGATCGACAGCGGGAAGGTCAACTGGGACGCGGAAAGGACGCAGTGGCGCGAGCTCTGGGACAGGGAGCGCTCGGTATGGGAGACCCACAGGCAGGAATTCGCCGTCTGGGAGGAGCGCCTGCGCTCCGAGCGCGAGGCCTGGACCATGAAAATGCGCGAGCAGGAGTCCAAGGGCGTTGAGAACGCCGCCGGGCTCGCCAATGTTTTGAAAGAATCCAGCCAGTGGTCGGAAAAGGTGACGCAGGTGCTTAAGCTTTACGCCCTTAAAGGCGTTGAATTGCCCAGCGTTTTTGTGTCCGCCGGGCCGGACCAGGGTTTTCTGCGCGCCCGCAAAAATGTCTCGCGCGTGCTGGCGCTCGGCCTTGCCGGCCTGCTGCTGATGTCCGGCGCGGCTTGGCAGATCTACGCCTGGCGCGCCAAGGCGCATTACAAGCTTATGGCCAGCGCCCCGCTCGACCTGCCCAACCCCTCCGGCCTCGCGGTGACAAAAGAGGGGTTGTGGCTGGCCGACTGGAACAAGGGCATTGCCCTTAAGGATATCAAGGACTTCTCCACTTTGCGCTATCTGCCCGCTCCGGCCGGAGAGCCGCTGAGGCCGGGGGCGCTGAGCGTCTCCGACAGCGGGCTCTGGACGCTGGATATGGCCCAGCTGCGCTACGTGAGGCAGGGCTTCGGCGACGGCGCCATAACCGAGTCGGTCAAGACCCCCGGCGCCGCCCCGCAGGGCGCGGCCTGGGACGGCTACAGCCTGTGGACTTTTGACGCCTCTTCCGGCCTGCTTTACAAGTACGGGCTGGACCCCAGGTCCGGGGCTTCGGCCACATATCTGCTGGAAGGCGTAAAAAGCCTGGTCTGCATGCAGTGGGCCGGGGACATGCTGTGGACCCTGGACGGGGTAAATACGCTGCGACGCTACGTTTTAAGGGCAGGCTCCCTCAAGAAGGTTTCAGCCCAGCCTTTCGGCAAAAAAGCGGCCACCGCGTTCTGGGTTGACGGCGGCACGCTCTGGACCGTGGAAAAGTCCGGCGAACTGGCAAAGGGATTTGAATTGAACAGGTATTCGCTGAAGACATATAATTAATATTGATTTATTATGGATAAAATGTCAGAATTTTGAATTAGGGCTCGCGACGAAATAAGATGATTATTTGGAGGTCTGGATTTGAGCCGGATGCAAGGCGCGACGAACGAGCATACCGGTGGTCTGTGAGAGAGGAGCAACGCAGCAGCCGGTTCAAAGACGGGCCTACAAATGGTCATATTATTTTGTCGCGAGCCCTTAGCTGCCGCCGGGCGGTTTTTCGGCTTTGCCGGCTTCGCGCTATACTTAGGAAGATTATGCTAAAAAAACTGATTTTAATTTCCGGCCTTCTGGCTGTTTTTGCGGGGCTTGACTCAACCGCCTCCGCGCAGCAGCTTTATGTAAAAGATGTGAAGGTGATGTACCCGACAGGACAGGCGAACGACCACTACTGCGAAGGCCCGTATGACGCCGCCGAGAATAATGTTTCTTTTGTTACGCAGGTCAGCGCGGTAGATGTCGAGCCTAACATCTGGTCCGCCAAGATAGAATGGGAGCGCCCCCGCCTTAACGCCGGGCTAAACACATATCCCGGCGGCTGCCTCAAGCTTTGCTGCAGTGTAGCATGCGTGATCCAAAGCACTCCCACCACGTTCGGCATAGACGACCTTACCTTCGAGATCTTCAAGTTCGGCGCCGGCGCGAACCCGCTGGACACGGCCTCCACTCCGCCCATAAAAACCATCGCCATATCCAATGTCGGGACCTGCGCCCAGCTTACCGGGACACCGGGAGAGAAGACGATCGGCCCTTTCTGCACGGGCTGGGACGGGATACAGAACCTCAACGGCCTATTCGGCAAGATCAACGGCCAGTTCGGCTTCCGGGCCAAGGTAAAGACCAACCAGGTGAGCGCGACCGCGGGCAATATCATGATAGAGCATACCTCGGCCTATCCGGCCGAGAACCAGATGCCTATACAGGTGGACGTGGTCAACGTTCACACGGTCCGCTCAAGTCCCACCGTGGTGGGGCGCATAACCGGCGTGGCCGCCCAGCCTTATAATATCCTGTACAGGCTGAGCAAGGGGGCCAACACCACAATAAAGATCTTTGCGGACGAAGACGTCGGCAACCTGACCGGCACAGCCGTCCCGGTGCGCCGGATAGTGAACAACGTCCCGCGCGTGGGCGAGGGCATCCCCGACGGTACTCTTACCAACGGTGATTCCTGGGACGGCAGGGACGATACCGGCAGCCTGATGCCCTCCGGGGTTTATGTGGCGTTTGTAAATGCCGATGCGTCCGACTATTTCGGCCGGGATATCGCCTACGGCGCTACGACCTACATGGAACTAGACCCGCTGCAGATAACGGACGTGGGCACAAAGCCGCTCGGCGCTTCCTCTACCGACATGGCTACCATAAGCTACCTGCTTACGGAAGCGGCTACCGTATACGTGGATATTTACCCGCCCGGGACCGCTTTTACGGATGTTAATCAGTCCCCTCCGCTCGTAGGCGGCGTCAATCGCTGCGACGGCGATACCGACGATATCTGCTTAAGGCGTTTCACGGAGCAGAAAGGCCGTCGTATAACGCTAAGCACCTACTGGGACGGCCGCGACAATAACGGCAGCCCGGTCTGCGACGGCGACTACGTTTATGCCCTATATGCCGTGCTGCCCTCCGCCAGGGGCGTCGCCGGCAGGATCTGGACCAGTAAAACGCAGATAGGCAACATCCCGGTGGCGCGCGGAAACGTTTTGACCTTCATGGCGCCTTCCTCCACGGTGATAGGCTCCACGCAGCAGGTGGCCGGCCTCGACCCCTTCTATTTCCGCTATACCCCTGTCCGCGACGCCTCCGTGAGCCTGAACATAAAGAGGATGGCCGGCACCGCGGCCTCGATAGTGCGCAACCTGGTCACCAACGAGATGCGCTTCGCCAATTTCTCCAACCGCGAGATCTGGGACGGCAAGGATAATAACGGGCTGTATGTCTCCAGCGGTTCCTACCTGGCCGAGCTGATAACCGTCGACCCCTTCCTGTGCGCTTCGCAGAAGACTTCCACCGTCACGGCCGTCATCCCGGTGCATATGTTCCGCGTAGTGGACGTCCGCGCCACCTCGCTGATGGGCGGGACCTCCGACATGGCCAGGATCTCGTTCGAGATGTCCCAGCCGATGTACATGAAGCTGAACATCTACCCGGTGAGCACGGTGGTGAGCCCCGCGGCGTGGCCGCCGAACATAGGCGCGACCCCGGTGTATACGGTCGAGGGCATGCGCCCCGGCCGCTTCAGGGTGACCGAATACTGGGACGGCCGCAACTCGAACGGCAGGCTGGTGGACGACGGGCGCTACCCCTTCACGCTGGTGGCCTATACCACCGGCACGGCGCAGGTGATGTACGCCACCGACAAGACCCACGGCTACGTGGACGTGTCCCGCGGCAAGATAATTTTCACCATGTTCGACGTCATCCCCACCATCCCCACGATGTACAACTCTTCCGACACGGTGCTGCTGCCCCCGTACGAGATAGACTACGCCGTCACCCGGCAGTCGAAGGTCACGGTGCAGATACTGGACGGCGGCGTCGTGCGCTCGACCGTCACGGGAGGCGAAGTGCGGGACGGCGACATCCTTTACAAGGACTTCTGGGACGGCAAGGACGACAGCGGGAACTTCGTGGAGCCCAGCGGCGACAACCACCAGTATAACGTGCGTGTCGTCGCCCAGGACATAGACGTCGACTCCCTGCTGACCTCCATGGCCACGGTGCAGATGACCATAAACGTGGACCCGCTGCGCATCTACGACGTGTCCATCGTGCCGCTGACGCTGGACAATATGGCGGTGGTTTCCTACCAGATCTCGGAGCCCATGAAGGTGGTGACGAAGATCTTCAAGCCGGGCACCGTCCTGCCGCTCAACAGCACCGACGACCCGCCGCGGGGTCTGGTGAAGCGGATCATCGGCGTGAGGCCGTCGCGCACCCAGATCTCCGAATACTGGGACGGCACGGACCTGACGCTCGCGAAGGTGGCGGACGGCAACTATGTTTTCAAGCTCTACGCCTCCACGGTCACCGAGGCCATAAGCACCATAACCGGCAAGATCTCCAACGAAGCCTACCGCGTGCCCGATATCGTGAGCGCCAATATCCCGGTTACCCGCGGCGGCACGCTTGACCTGTGCGGGGATTTTATCAACGAGACCTTCTTCGCCCCGAACCCGTATACCGGCGACAGCGGCTGGTTCAAGATACCGGTCATCATGAACGGCTGGGTGAGCCTGAAGCTGTACAACATCGCGGGGGACCTGGTGTACAAGAGAAACTTCGGCGACCTCAACAACCCGCGCGACGGCGGCAATAATATCAACGGCGACAAGCTGTGCACCGTCACGCATACGAACGAAGCCTGCTGGCCCAAGGTGAACGACTACGGCAGGACGGTGGCGCCCGGGGTCTACTTCGCGGTGATACGCTTCGAGGCCACCGAAGGCACCAGGGACGTCTGCCAGACGATAAAGAAGATACTGATCCCGTGATCAAAGAAATCGGGAGTCGGGGATCGGGGATTAGGGGTCGGGAGTCGGCGGGAAACTGCGGTTTTTAGAAGGTAAAATTTATGAAGAAGAGAATAAACTTCAGGAAAAAGGTTTTTGGGCTGGTTCTTTTTGCTTCAGCCCTTATCCCTCATACCTCATCCCTTCTCTATGCCGCGGACACCAGGGTAGGAACGGAGGGCGCGGCCTTCATGAAGATCCCCACGGGCAGTCCCAGGGCGCAGGCCCTTGGCAACAGCGGGGTCTCGCTGATGGAGGGCGGCGAAGCTATGGGCATAAACCCGGCGGGCATAGCCTCCGCGCAGATGCGCGAACTTTCCTTCTCCCATCTCAGCTGGATACAGGATTATTCCGGGCAGTACATGGCCTATGTGCATCCCATCGGGCAGTCCGTGATAGGCCTGAACCTGGCCTACTACGGCATAAAGGGTTTTGACGTGCGCGACAGCGAAGGTAAGCCGCAATACGGCGCCGACGTAAAGGTGCGCAACGGCTACGGCTCCTTTACCATCGCCAAGGGCTTTTTCCTGGAAAAATTCCTGGTCGGGGCCAGCATCAAAGAGGTGCTGGAGGACAACTATTCCAGGGAATACAAGAACCTGGTTTTCGACTTCGGCGCCATACTGCGGCTGGGCCGCAAGATCTCGCTTGGCTGGTCCGGGCAGAATTTTTCAGGCAAAAACCACCAGGTGGTTAAGGTGAACCGCCTGGGCGGGGCCTTCATATTCAACCCTTTTGTCACCCTGGCGCTGGAGCAGAAATCCTATTCCGACCGCAAGGGCCGGCTGGGGGGCGGCCTGGAGATCAGCCTCCCGGAGGAGCTGCTGCAGGTGGGCCGCGTGTCGCTGCGCGCCGGTTATACCCCGGCGGATAACTACGGCAAGAACACCGCCGATAAAACCCTGAAGAGCCTGGGGATGAGCGAGGCCTCCGGCTGGTCCTTCGGCGTGGGCCTCTTCAGCGCGCAGGCGCTGGGCTACGGCATGGGCTTCGATTATACCCTGGCGCCCTACGGCGCGCTGGGCAAGGCCAGCCAGCTGGCCGTCCGGGTGCAGTTCTAAGGATATGAGCATGAAGCGGAGAGGCCAGACGACCATAGAGTATTTACTGGTCACTGTTTCGCTGTTGTTCGTTTTTGTGATGATGTTTAAGTCGCTGCAGTTCGCGCTCGCCAACCAGTTCAAGCGCGGCGGCGTAGTGATAATAACGATGTACAAGGAAGCCCCCTAGGGCGGGCCCGGATTTTAAATTGTTTACGGAGGAACGCAAAATGAACAGGTTATTTAAAAACAGGAAAGGCCAGAACACCGTGGAATATTTGCTGATGCTCGCCGTGGTGGTGGGCGTGGTGCTCATCGCCGGCGTGGCGCTGAAGAAATATATGCCCCAGCTCTTCGGGAGCATACAGGGCATGATAAACGGAGCCGCCAGCACACTGGGCGCTTCCTCAGGGAACCAATAGCAGAGCAGGTAAAGGTAGAGGTATAGCAGGCGTAGTTTCTTGCTCTACCTTTCCCCAATCCGGGTTATGTCTCCGGAAAAGGTTGCGGCTTTATGAGCGTGAAACAGTTCCCGGCAGGGCCGCTGGGCCTGATGCTGCGCATTAAAAGGGCAGGGTCAGCCCCGCACTTTGGGCAGGGCAGGTCTGGCGTTTGGAAACTGCTGGCGGCCGCAAAAAGTGCGGGGCAGGTTACCATCGAACTGCTGCTGGTGCTGCCGGTTTTCATGACGCTGCTGTTCTTTATAATGGAGATGGGCAATCTGGGTTTTCAGACCATACTGGCGCATCACTGCGCGTATGAGCTGGCCCGCATAGGCTCCATGGTAGCCGGGCCGAACGGCGGCCAACCCAACGTAGCGGCCAATAGGACAGCGGCCCTCACGGCGATGAACAATACCCTGCGCAAGATGTTCCCTTCCTCGCCAGGGGTTAATGTCGATTGCGACCTGGTGGATACGGTTAAAGACCAGCAGTCCGGCCAGATGGGGCAGGACCTGCTGGTAACGCTGACCTACCCGGCCATGCTTATTTTCCCGGTCTCCAGCCAGGTCCTTTCGGACCCGCCGAAGGGGAGCCGCATATCGAAACTGATAGTAATGGTGCGCATGCCGGTGGAGAAGCCATACTTCCAGTAAGCGGAAGGATTAAGGATTTAAGGATTAAGGATTAAGGATTAAAACTTACTACTTACTACTTACTACTTAATCCTTACGACTTAAGAGTTAACACAAATTTAACGGGAAGTTAACATTTTAATTGGAGAATATACCTTATGGAAAAGAAAGGCATGCTTGTCCCCGTGCTGCTGGCCCTGGCCGCAGCCGGTATTTACTGGTGGGTGCTTACCTCTAAAGAGCGCGCCTTGGCCGCCCAGAACGAACGCGCCACCGTGCTCACGGCCCGCTTCGACCTGCCCGCCCGCACCCAGATGAACGTGGACCTGGTAGAGACCAGGGAGATCCCGCGCATGTACCTGGAGCAGGACGCCTACGAGGTAAGAAGCCAGTCGGACATTAAACTTGTCACCAACCTGGTGACCTCTATCCGCATTCCCAAGGGCAACCAGATAACGGAGTCGGCCCTGCTGTCGCTCAGCCCCGAGGCCGGCCTGAGCGTGAAGGTGCCGCCCGGCTACCGCGGCTGCGTGCTGCCGCTCGAAAGCGACCTGCTGCGCCTTATAAAGCCCGGCGACCGCGTGGACATACTTGTGACCTTTGACGCCGTGATGGGCGACAACCGCAAGGAAAAAGTGACCGCCACGATCCTGCAGAACGTGCTGGTGCTGGGCGTGGGCTCGAACCTCGGCCAGGGCCTTTCCAGCTCCCAGGCCAAGAACAAGGCCGCGGCCGAAGCCGCCGACGCGGCCTTCTCGGAGAAAGCCGCGCTCAGCCTCGCGCTTAACCCCAACGAGGCGCAGTACCTGGCCCTTTCGGTCAAGCAGGGAGAGGTAGCCGTGATAGTGCGCGGCCTCGGCGACGTGGAGCTGCACCCGATGGAGATAGCCTCTTTCAAGCGGCTGATAAAATAAGGGTATAATTATGAAAAAACTGATCCTTTCCTTAGCCGTGCTGGCCCTGCCCGCCATCGCGGGCGCGGAGTCCACTCCCATGGTGGCCGTCAGCGCCGACATAGTGGAGATAAGCGGCTCCATACAGAAAACGCGCGGCTTTTCCTGGAACCAGTTCTTCGACTTCAGCGAGAAGACCGTCCCGGGCATAATAACCCTTGGCGACTTCGAGCGCAAGACCGCGCTGGCGGCCTCGCTTAAGCTGCTGGAGACCGAGGGCAAGGCGCAGATGCTGTCCAACCCCAAGATCATAACCAAGAGCGGCACGCAGGCCAACTTCACCGTGGGAGGCGAGATCCCGGTGCCCTACTCCAACAACCAGGGCGTGGGCGCCGAGTTCAAGAAATTCGGCGTGATCCTCGTGGTGCTGCCCGTTGTGCTCGCCGAGAAGAAAGACACCGTGGACGTGCAGATACAGCTCGAGGTCTCGAACCCCGACTACTCGAAGCCCGTAGTCGCCTCCGGCACTACCATCCCTTCGATGGTAACGCGCCAGATACAGACCGAGGTGGAGCTTAAGAGCGGCGAGACGCTGGTGATAGGCGGCCTCAAGCGCAGCAACCGCAACGTCGCCAAGAACCGCGTTCCGATACTGGGCAGCCTGCCGCTGATAGGCGCGCTGTTCAGCTCTACCGACATCACCGAGGAGCAGAGCTCGCTGTTCCTGTTCGTGACTTTCGATATTATTAAATAGCGGATTTAGGAATAATCACACAAAGGCACAGAGACACGAAGTAATAATAGAAAATAAAATCAGAAAAGTAGTGCTTTGGCTTTGTGGCTTAGTGGCTTTGTGTGAGAAATAGTGAATTTTGAATATGGAAGAACAGGATCTTGCTCCCCGGGTTATAACCTTCTCGGGCCCTAAAGAGGGCGTGGGTAAGACCTCTATTGTCATGAACCTGGCCCTGGCCTGGGCCAACTACCAGAAGCGCAACGTGCTGATACTCCCGCTGGACCCCATGTGCCGCGCGGAGCACGCCCAGCTGCTGGGCCTCAACCCGCCCTCCATGGCGGAGATCATCCAGCAGGTGGGCCGCGAATCCGTGGGCGCGCTGGGCGCCCTCCTGAAGGGCAAGATCCCGATATCTCAGTGGGGCGTGGGGGTGCTGCCGCTCTCCAAGCGCCGCTCGGACGTGGCCAAAATGTCGCCCGATATCATACTGCCCATGCTTTCGCGCCTGTCGCAGAATTTCGACATCTTCATAGACGTGGACCCCTACTTCCCCATGCAGGTCTTCGCCTTCGACATCTCGGACCTGGTGTTCTGGGTCTCCAACTCCAACGTCTCCTCGCTCAACGCCACGGCCGGCATTTTCCGGGAGATAAACGAGCTGCACTTCCCGATGAACAAGTTCGAGGTGGTGGCGAACCTTTTCGATATGCCCGGCGCGATAGGGCCGAAGGAAGTGGAGAAATTTTACAAGCAGATGGGTAAGGACATCCTCGCCTTCATGCCCTGGGAGGACGCCCTCCCCGCCTACGCCAACCAGAACAAGATACTGATCGCCGAACAGCCCAATACCCAGTGGGTGCGCATACTGCGCGTGCTGCTGGGGCGCCTGGCCGAGCTCAAGCCCGCTGAAAAGCAGTGGGTGTCGAACGTCACGACCGCCGAATTTTCCCACGGTTCCGACATGCTCTGGCGCCAGACAGAGAAGGAAACCGGGGCCGCGCCGTCCGCCGCCAAGACCCAGGCTGCCGAGGCCCGGGTGGACGTGCCGCCTTTCTGGGAAGAGCTCAAGATGAAGGTGCACCGCAACGTGGTTACCGCGCTGGAAACCGAGCGCGTAAAAATTTCCGACGATCCCGCCCTGAACCTGGAGACGCGCAAGCGCGTGGACGGCATCATAAACGGCCTGCTGCAGAAGGAGACCGCCACCCCGCTCACCCGCGAACAGCGCGTGAAGTTCATCAACGAGCTGCTCGACGAGATCCTGGGCCTGGGCCCGCTGGAAGAGCTGATGCGCGACCCGTCCGTGACCGAGATCATGGTCAACTCCTTCGACAAGGTGTATATAGAGAAGGCCGGTAAACTGATCCTGACCAAATATAAATTCCGCAGCAACGAGCAGATAATGCAGGTGATGAAGCGCATCGTGGCCCCGCTGGGCCGGCGCATAGACGAATCCGTGCCGCTGGTGGACGCCCGCCTGAAGGACGGCTCCCGCGTGAACGCCATCATCCCGC
Source organism: Elusimicrobiota bacterium (assembly GCA_030651035.1). Lineage (GTDB taxonomy): Bacteria > Elusimicrobiota > Elusimicrobia > Elusimicrobiales > UBA9959 > UBA9959. The sequence goes on along the minus strand of JAUSCK010000200.1, from coordinate 393 downwards.
CCCTGGCCGTTTCCGGGCCCACGCTGACCATCAGGAGGTTCTCCGCCAAACCTTTCACCGATACGGAACTGATAACGAAGGGGAGTATCTCCAGGGAATGCGTGGACTTCCTGAAAGGCTGCGTACGTCTGCGCAAGGACATAATCATTTCGGGCGGTACCGGCACCGGTAAAACCACTTTCCTTAATATGTTGTCCAGCTACATCCCGGAAGACGAACGCATCGTTACCGTCGAGGACGTGGCCGAATTGCGGCTGGAGCAGGAGCACTGGGTGCGCCTCGAAAGCCGGCCGCCGAACATCGAGGGCAAGGGCGAAGTCACTATCCGCGACCTCGTGAAGAACTGCCTTCGTATGCGGCCCGACCGCATAGTGGTCGGCGAGGTCCGCGGTT
>JAUSCK010000198.1 GCA_030651035.1 Elusimicrobiota bacterium | reverse complement strand
CGCCGAAGAGAAGAAAAGTAACCGGGACCGACACAAGTATCGCAAAATTTGACAGCAGATCCGCCATGAAAACGTCGTCGCGGGTATTTGAATGCAGAATGTTGATCTTAATTGTCTGCGCCCCGAGCATTACAAACCCGCCGACCAGGGAAAACCCCGTTGCCCCCAGAAGGTAGACATTCCTGGCAACATAGCTGTTGGTTCCTCCCAGGAAACAAACCATAACAACAAGCCCCACCCCCGCGGCCGGCAAAACCCAGGCAAGCCGGAACATAAGGGAGCTGGCCTTTGCAAGCTCTGCCGACACTTTAAAACTGGGCCCGATCGTCCGCTCATACAAGGAGCCGACAATGCTCCCCAGCGCAAAGGCCGCAAAAAGCTGCCCGGCGACATCTTTTCCCGCAAACCCAGCTATCAGCAGCCGAAAAAAGAACACCGTCATCCCGATTATAAAAGTTGACCCGCAGTTAGGAAGTATTTTCGCCCACTCGATCGAAATCATGGAAAGTGTTGCGAGCGATCGGGAAATACCTCCGGAACAAAGCAATAAAGGCAAGCCTGCCCAGATATACAGCGCCGGCAGGAAGAAAGGCGGGGCAAAAAGCAATGCGCCGGCTATGGCAAGCAGGGGAAAAACAAAAACAGCCAGGAACACCTTTGCCCGCTTATGATCGGAAGTTCTTTCCATCCGGGCAAGTTCTATTTCGGAAAACCACTCCGAAAGCTGACGGACAACGATCGCCAGGGAAATGAGAAGATTTACTTTGGAAAGATAGACTGAGACGAAAACCGCCGCGACAGCAAGGACCGGGGCGCTTAAGAGGCGCATCTGCACTATGGATCTTTCAATTGCGCCGTCCGAGGATTTCAATATCAGATTACGGGCGTTCGCGGACATGCTGAAAAAAATAGCTATCATCGCGGCCTGGGAGAGCGACAGATCCGCGGCCATAGAAGAATGGCCGGACAGTCCGGCCATGACGACAAGCAGGGAAAGAGAAAAAGAGTTAAAGGCGAAATTCAGCGGGAACAGGTACAGCGTCATTATTTATCACGGGGCGAAGGAGCTGTCGTTATGAAAGGGATCGCCTTATTAAGAGCGAAGAGTGAGAAGGAAATCAGAAAAATGCCGCCAAAAAGCAAATAACTTTGCCTTGGGACATATCCGAAATGCACGTACCGTCCCGCAACCACCTGGCCGAGCAGAGCGCACAGAACGACATTCGCGCCGGATAATTTATAAACGGCGACTTCGACGCATGCCCCAAAAAGGCCCAAAGCGAACATCATAATGATCAGGAAGACGACAGAACCGGGGTAGTAAAAAAAAGCGATAATCCCGGGCAATGTAATAAAATGTTTTCTCTTTGTGTTCTGAGGGAGATATGGGCTGTCCTTGATTATAGTTTTATCATACAAGCTTGTGCCTGAAGAACTATATTTTTCGAGCCAGCCGGCATTCCACAAATCCCAGCCCAGACCGTTGTAACTTGTTACGCTCATTACCCCCTCGACCCCTACCCAGCGGTTTATAAACAAATTAAGGCGAGTTGCGCTGATTATAGTGGCGATGATTTTGTTGTTCTTTAGAATGTTGCGGATCTGCAACTCGGAATCAACATAATCACCTGAATCCGCTGAATCAGCAAAAGCATAAGTGCGCACATAATTAACAGTAAATACGGAGCCGATAAATAAACCCAGAAATGCGCAGATAATCACGGTTTTAAAACGCAGACTAAACTGAATAGCCTGCAGCCGGGCATTTTCGAAAACGCCTATCAGCAGGGCTGTGCCGTTAAGGATCATGCCGCGGCTAAGCATTGAGACATTTGAAAAGAAGCATTCCATAAGCGCTAAAACTGAAGGGAGATAAGAAGTTTTTTTCAATTTAAATTCGCAGTTCAACAGTACCGCGGATACTGAGGCCATACCGAAGAGGATAGCCAGGGTATACACCCCGGACAGGCCGAAAGGCAACACGGTCCTGGGCGGCAATCCCTTTTGGTAAAAGCCGAAATAAGCGTTGCTGACCGAGATTAAAATGACAGAAACCGTGTAGACGACCCAGATAGGGGTCCTGAAGCGAAAATAGAAAGACTCAAGCGCTGACAGCTCTTTTCCCGCGCCCGGGACAGAATATGTAAAGAACTTCTCCCTCAACAGACTAGCCAGCAATAACGCTAAAGCCGCGCAGGACGACAGGTTCAGGACAAAGTCGAAAGCCGGACCGGTAAAGCTGAAGTTGCCGACAGGCTCGCCGAATTGCCCCCCGAAAAAGACAAGAGTGAACGAGAGTTTAAGCCAAAAACCCAGCCACAAGAACATACCGGTAAATGTGTCAAAGAATATGCGCTTTTTCCTGAAGCCGGCAAAAAGCAGAAGATTAAACACGAGGGTAAATAAGATATAGATGTGGGCAGCCCCGGGGTACTTGCCAAGGGCAAGGATCGTTAGAACAGCGATAAAAGAATATAAAGCGCCCTTTAAAAGGTTTACAGCATTTAAATACACAGGAGTAGCATGATCCATAGTCTCTTATTAAATGCTGGGCGGAAACAGGGAAACTCAAACGGAAAACCGGCTTTTATTTTAAATTTATTACACGACCAGCCATAAAGTCTATCAAATATATATAAAGACGTGCCAAAACACACGCTGTTCGACTACGCAAGGCCGGGTTATTTCACGGCGCTCCTGGCCAGGACCAGGACCGTTTCTCCGCCGAGCAGGCGCACGCCCCAATCTTTATTTATTGCACACGCCAGAAGCCGCGGAAGGGCCGCCACGCGTGTTTTCCATGTTTTCCGGGGAGTGTTCAAATAAGCCCCGGTATATGTCCAGGCTATAACCTCAAAGCCGCACTCCCGGAGAAGTTCCAGAGCCAGGTTTTTCGTGAAATAGTGGAGATGCCCGACCTCCTTCCTCTGGGTAAGCAGAGGAACTTCTCTTAATACCGCCAAGGCGTTCAGGTCCAGGGGGACATGAAAAAGATAATAGTCGGCGGAACCATGCAGCCCGTTCAGAAAAGTGAAAGGGTCTCCGAGGTGCTCCATCACGTCCAGGAGCAGAATAAGGTCATAATGCGCTTTATTATGTTTCAGGAAATCTCCAAGTATAAAGCGGATGCTTTTATCCGCGCATGTTTCCCAGAACCGGGCCGCGGCCGGCGCTATCTCATAGCCGCAGAACTCCGCGCCGGGGTAATATTTCTTAAGTTCTAAAAGGACCCTCCCGGCCCCGCAGCCTATCTCGCAGACGGACTCAGGGGTAACTCCGCAGGTTTTAAGCAGTCCCGCGGCCGCAGCGGCTTTCCAGGGCGAATCCTCAATGTCCCAGGAGGGATTGCTGAGAAGGTAGGCGTCCGTAGTATATTTTTCTTCAGGCAAAGCCATAGCTGATTCTCACTTGGCCTCAGGAGGGGCCAACCGCCGTTTCCGGGACGATTTTACCGCCGGCAGTGAACTGCGGATGCTTTTCAACCAGCCTGATAATGAATACCGCGATAAATATCATAACAAAGTGAGGGATCATCTGGCGCGGAGCCGTACCGAATTGGGCGACTGTATTTGCGGCCGCCAATCCGATAAGAGAACACATAAGCGGGTTTTTGGTCGCACGCCAGACTATATTTTCCGAAATAAACACAAGTAAACCGAGCAGGAATATACCGGTAAAAACAACCGGGATCCGGCCCGAATAATAAAAGAATCCCGCCGCGCCCGGAATACTGCCATATTGATGTTTTTTCTTATCCATAAGCTGATATTGAGAGGCGGAAACACTCTCATACATCGGCTTTGCGGATATTGTCCTTTTCTCTGCGGCGGCTTTGATGAGTGTTGACACACTTTTTTCCGGATAACTGTATACCGCCATAACACCCTCGAGCCCTACCCAGCGGTCAACTATCAATCCGGTTAATTGCCCCGCAAAAGTGTCTGATCGTACAGAATAATAGTGATCTCTAAGGGCGCTAACAATGAAGAATGAACTAAAAAATGACAAGACAATAAAGATCAAAGCAAAAACGACCTTGCGACCGGGAAAGAGGGGCAATGACAGCCTGTTTTTAAACACGCCTAACAATACGGGAACCGCGTGATAAAAAAAAGTTCCACGGCTCATTATTGATACAGTTGAAGTGAAAGCTTCAAAGATCACGGCAAAGATCGGAGCGATAACGCTTTGCCTGGCGCCAATATCCCAATATATCAATGTCGCTATAGCCATGGCGGCTCCTATATTAAGCGTCCAGGCTACCAAAGAATTGATCGGCCATGGGAAAATTTTCCCGGGGTATAAACCGATCTGATGAATACTAAAAAAAGCATTAAAGACCGCGATGCCGGTCACAAAAACCAATAGGCTCGCCCAAACCAGTTTTCTAAACGGTAAATACCAATGCGGAGCCCTGCATTCCTCGCTCGGGATCATAGTCATATTCCCGCCGCCGCACCAGGAATAAACAAAACGCGCGGCGATCAAGCCAATGCCGGCGGCCGATGATATTTTCAGAACGGCGTCCCAGGCCATGGGGGTACCGTCGAATAGCCCGATAGGCTCTATATACGCGTATTTTAAGACCAGGTGCGCAGTTAATTTAAGCCAGAAGCCGAGCCACATGAAGACAGCCAGGAACATATAGCCGTAGGAGGCCTGCTTATAAAAGCCTGAAAGCAGCAAAACCAGGAAAGAAGCGGAAAAAATTAAGTAGGCCAGCTTTGAACCGGGATAATAAAAAAGTCCGGCCGCGAAAAGAAGCGTCCAGACGGCGCCCGCGATGAAAACCAGCTTATCTCTCATTTTCCCTTGTCGCTTTTCTCACCGCCCTGCCGGAAATCCTGACTATCATTATACAATTACTCAAAGCACCGCCGGGTCCCATAAAGGGATAAGACACGATCTTTCGGGCGGGCGGGCCGGGAGAGCGGGGTACGGCGCGGGATCGGGAAGAAAAGACGCTAAAACCTGAGCCTGAACAATAGTTTTTTCAGACCCGCGCTTAGCGGCACAAGGGATAAAATGAAAAGCGCGTACCCGTAAAGAATGACCTTGGTATGCGTAAGGCTTTTCAGGGCATGGGCGGCGATACCGGTGCTGAAGATGTCTTGCAGAAGAACACGCGCCTCCTTTCTTTTGCCCAGGAGCAGGAGGTTATAGGACCTGTTGATATTGTCTTTGAGCACGAGCAGGGCGTAATCGTTACGCTCTTTCTCGCCGGCGATCCCGCTGGCGGGGCCTTTTAGATAGTCGTCAAAGAGCTTGAACATATCGTGCGGCCCGGTTTTCCTCCTCGCGGCGTGATAGCTGAAGCTGCTGTCGCTTATCCGGTATTTCAGCAGTGGCTTGTCGATGATCCCGACCTTGTAGCGCAGCGCTATCCTCAGCCAGACGTCCCCGTCCGCCGCCGAGAGGTAGTCCCCGGCGTCCCACTTCCGGATATAGTCGCGGTACACGGGCGTCCGCACCATGACGCTGGGGCAGAACAGGAAATTGCCGTATTTGAGCATGGCCTTAAAGATCTCGGGAAAGCCGTACAGCCCGCCGGCGCTGCCGCGCAGTTCCTTCGGGAGCCTGTAGACCCGGCCTACGGAGCCGTTCTCGTTTATCGCAGCTGCCATCGTGAAGACCGCCCCGGCCTCCGGGTTCAGCTCCAGGAAAGAGACCTGCTCCTCCGCCATGGACGGCGAGTAGATGTCGTCTGAATGGTAAATGGCCGTGTAATCGCCCGAAGCCAGTTGCAGGCAGCGCGTAAAATTCCCCTCCGCGCCGACGTTCTCGCGGTGCCTCAGGACGAGGACCCTGCCGTCGAGCGCCGCGTAGCGGTCCGCTATCGACATCGAATTGTCGGTTGAGGCGTTGTCGACGATAATAACCGAAATATTCTTATAGGTTTGCGACAGGATAGAATCCAAAGTCGCGGCCAGCGTGGCCGCCGCATTGTAAACGGGCACGCAGATGCAGACCCGGGGGCTGGCGGTAGCGGCCATTATGCGGCGTACTCCCCGGGCGTCCCGGCGACGGGGGCCTCCAGGCCGGCCGGGGCGGCGCCCCTGAGGCCGGGAGTCCAGCGGAACGCCACCAGGTACTGGAGAAAAAGGAAATAAAGCCCGGCCGCGGAAAGAATGGCGAAAGACCACGCCGGGGAAACCAGTTCCCTGAAAAGGATAAAGACCAGCAGCGGGGCGGAACAGGCGACGGTCTTAAGCACCAGCTTCCTGTTCAGTGAAAAGCTGACCACGCGCGCCGTCTCCAGGCGGATCGCGGCCAGCGTCACAAGCCCCCCCAGTATCATGGCGAGCGGGATGAGGGTTTCCCGCGAAGGCGAGCCGCTGGCGGCGAAGACGGCCGCGCAGGTGACCAGGCCTCCCGCGGCGTACGGCTTGATCAGGGTCTTTGTGCGCATCTCGGAGTGGGCCGCCGAGGAGATTATATTGGCGGCCATGCGCAGGAACTCCACCAGCGAGCCGAAGGCCACGAATTTAACGGCGTTATGGAACTTCGGGTCCACCAGCAGGCCCGTAAGCTGTGCCGAGACGGAAACGGTGAAGAAAAGCAGTATTACATAAACCGGTATCGTTTTTGCCGAAAGCTCGGCCAGCGCTTCTTTCCTCTCCTCAGCCCCCCCCGAACTGATGCGTTTATAGAACCCCGGGAAATAGATCTGCTGCACAAGGGACTCGGATACCGCGGCCAGGCTGGCGGCTATCCCCAGGCCGACCGCCAGGTAGCCGAGGAATTCGGCGCCGGCCTTCATTTCCACTATAAGGCGGTAGCCCTGGTTCTGCATCCACATGAAAATGGTGGCGCCGGACAGCGGCAGCGCGAAATCAAGCACGCCGCGCGCCGACTCCCGGTTTACTTCGCTGAAAGGGTTTTTGGGCAGCGCCAGGGCCTCTCCCGTGTTCCTGGACAGGGAATAGAGGGCCGCCAGGCTGATGAGGAACATCGCGGCCACCTGCCCGGAAAGCCAGGAGAAGACCGTCGGGGAGAGCTTGTTCACGGCGAGCACGGAAAAGACCAGGCCGAAACCGGTGGTAAGCACTGAATAAGCCACGAATGAAACGCGGTAGCCCAGCATGTTAAGCGACGGGACCAGCGTCATGTTCCAGGTATTGAAATAGACGTAAGCCGCCACCAGGGCGGCGAATGACCAGTCCGGCAAACCCGCCCCGGTCCCAAGGACTTTCTTGGCGGCCACGGTGGTCAGCAGGGCCGCGCAGGCTACCACCGCCACGTACAGGTTGAAAAGGAAGAAGCGGGGAATTATCGTCTTAGCGCCGTGCCAGGCGTGGAGCTTCCTGTTGATATACATGCCCAGCGGGTTTATGAATAAAAAGGCGAACCCCGTGGCGAAGGAGAGGACCAGGAAGACGCTCCCCACCTGCGCCGGCGAAAGCAGCGCCGTCATGACGCGCAGCGCGGCTATCCCCAGGACCGCCTGGAGGAACCTGCCCGCGATTATCACGGCGAGGTCTTTAGTCATCGGCGACACCGGCGGCGATAGTCTCGCCGAAATAGCGGTCGCTGAACTGGTAAGGCCCCTTCCCCAGGACGAACTCCCGCCCGGCGGCTACTTTCGCCGCGTAGTCGGCGCCGCTCATGCCCTTCAGGAAAGCGTAAAGCGCCTCGTGCGTAGGGAACTTGCGACGGTCTACAAAGCACGCAGCGGGGACATAGCGCTCTATATCCGGCGCGCCCCAGTACACCGGGACGCAGCCCGCGAACAGGCAGTCGAAGATCTTCTCGGTGATGTAGCCGGGGATATCCCTGGTGTTCTCGTAGCAGATGCAGAATTTGTATTTTCCCAGGACCGGGAGCTTGCTCGCCACCTCTCCCCTGTAGGACGGGAACTTCGGAGCAAGAAGTTTCTTAAGCGGCTTTATCCTGTTGAGCGCCCTCACGACCCTCGGCCCGGTAAAGACGTACTCGTTCCAGCCGCGCCCGTACAGGTCAAAATCCTCCGGGTGGTTGCGCTCGAACCAGCGGATGGCCTCCTCCCTCTTCGAGTAAAGCTCCAGCGGGCTGCCGAGCTTCCTCTGCATGGAAATAAGGACGCAGAGCTTTTCCTTCCCGGGGATCTCCGTCGGGAGCGATTCAGGGAAATGATTCGAGAAATTGGTCTTGAAGTACTTCTTGTTGTCCACCCAGGCCTCGTTCCAGGTGAAGATCCTTTCGAACTGGCTGTGCAGGGACATGTCCCAGTTCCGCGGGATGACTATTTCGCATTCATGAAGGACCGCCCACTTCCGGGTTTTCGGGGCCCAGTCTTTGAGAAGCTTCCCGACCGGCTCGCCGGGGATATCCAGGAACAAAGTGATGCCGGGAGTTTCCCCCGCCTTGAGGTAGACGTCCTGCGTATGACATTCCCAGCCGCGGGCGGCAAGTTGCTCTTTTAAACTTCTCCACGGAGAAAGGCAATTATCCCGGTTCAGCGGCCCCGCGGGGTCGAAGATAGCGTCGTTGAGGTAGGGGCCGGTGGCCCAGAGGGCGAATTTCCCTATCCCCATATGGCCGCCAGTATCCCGCCGAGCCTGTTCAGGTAGGTATGCTCGCTAGCCGCCCTTTTATTCCCGGCGGCGAGTACCCTGATGCGCTCGGCTTCGTTGGCAAGGTAATATTCTATCTGCAGGGCGCATTCCTCCGGCGAGGAGAAGACCGCGACCTCCTCGCCTATTTTCAGGTAGCGCTCTATCCCCGCCACGTAATTCGTAAGCTGGAACCCGCCGGCCAGCGGGATCTCGAAATTGCGGGCCTTTATCTGCTCGGCCCTCTTGGGCGAGCGGAGATAGTTCGCGACGGAGCGGAAACTGCTGAAGATGAACCGGATATCCTGGCTGACGCTGTTTGAGAGGTTAAGGTTGATTTTAGTCTTGTAAAAGATCCGTTCCATTTCCTCGAAGGAAACCTTGCCCGCGGGCCAGCCCGCTCCGAAGCAATGCACCTTTATCCCCGCTTTCGCCAGTTGCTCGATATACCAGGCGCGGAACCGGTTATACCCGCCTACGAATGAAACGTCATACTCCCAGGAGCCGGGCGGCACGGGGCCCGGGCCGGCGCCCGCAAGCTGCGCGGCCCACTGGGTTAATATCGGGGCAATGCCTATTTTTTTATATTTAAGAACGCTGAAGGGGTCCGTGGTCCCCACATGGGTAAAATGCGGCGCCAGCTTCGCGGAATTGAGCTCGAAGCGCCAGGTGTCGTCCCCGAACCAGGCGAAGGTGGGCCAGCGCTCTTTCAGAAAATCCAGGGTTTCGGGGGTGAACTGGTCCAGGTACGGCACGAAGAATATCAGGTCGGGGTCGTAAGCCTTGGCCTTTTCCAGGAGCATTTCCTGGAGCCTGGGGAGGTCGTTTATGTACGGGTCGTACCAGAAGGGCTCGACGCTAGAGGCGAGTTTCGCCAGGTTCTTATAAAAATATTCCTTGTCCATGGAGGGCCCGCGTTTTGGGTCGCAGTAATCCCACTCCATCAGGACGGCAAGGATTTTTTTATCGAATTTTTCCGGCATAGTCTGGGCGGCGTCAATACTTGCGCAGGCAGCTCTTGAGCATGTCCAGGTCCGCCTCGGTCAGCTCGGGGTAATTCCCGAAGTAAAACCCGCACTCGTGCAGGAATTCGGCGCCTTTCAGGTTCCACTCACCCTTAACATACTTTGCGAAAAAGGGCTGGCGCTGCATGTTGCCGGCTATTATCGGCCGTATCTCCACGCCGTCGCCGGAGAACTGCTCGATGTACTTGCCGCGCAGTTCCCTGTTTTTGCAGATCACCGGGAAAGCGAAATTGGACAGGAAGGAAAGATGCCCGCGCTGTATGGGCAGCAGGTCCGGGTTGTTGTTGACTTCCTCTTCGAGGGCCAGGTAATTCTTCTGGCGCACATTGCAGTTCTCCTCAAGGTACTTCAGCTGCGTCAGCCCCAGGAAGCCGGTTATCTCGGTGGGGCGCAGGTTGAAGCCCAGGTCGTAGAAGGTATACTTGGCTTCGAATTCGCTCTTGACGCCGTGCTTCTCCCGCAGGCGGCGCTGCGCCGCGAAGTTCAGGTTCCTGTCCCAGCCGTTGGCGCGGGTTATGCGGAGCATCTCGTCCAGCTCGTCGTCGTCGGTACAGGCGCAGCCGCCCTCTATGGTGGACATGTGGTGCGCCACGAAGAAGGAGAAAGTGGAGGCCAGGCCGAAATTGCCTGTTTTCCCGTCGGGCAGGGCGGTGCCGAGCGACTCGCAGTTGTCCTCGATAAGCAGCACGCCGTTCGTTTTGCAGACCTCGCGGATCGCGCTCAGGTCCCCGGCGAAGCCCAGCGCGTTGGTGATGAAGAACGCGTCCAGCTTTACCGTTTTAAGGGTTTCGGCGAGGTTGGCGGCCATGCAGTTCAGCGTCTGCGCCTCGCAGTCCACCGGCACGGCCTTCATGCCCAGCTGCAATATCGGCATGACGTTGGTGGACCAGGTCAGCGCTGAAAAGCCTACCGTATCGCCGTCCTTGAGCCGGCCCAGGTTCTTAAGCGCCTGCAGCAGGGCCAGGTTGGCGCTGCCGCCGCTGTTGAAAAGTATGCAGTGCCTGCGGCCCTGTATTTTGGCAAAAGCCTTCTCGAACTCAGCGCATTTTTCGCCCATACTCAGTATTTTGGCCTTGAGGATGAAATCCACCAGCTCTTTCTTGGTTTCATACTCGTTCAGAAAGGTATTCTTCATCAGTGGTATCATTTTTTATCTCCGTAGTTGGTCTTAAAGAATTTGTAGGAGGCGGCTATCCCGTCCCTGAGGGAGGTGCGGGCGGTCCAGCCCCAGGCGCTCAGGCGCGCAGTATCCACCAGCTTCCTGGCCATGCCGGCGGGCTTGGTCAGGTCGTGGGTGAACGAGCCTTTGTACCCGGCCACTTCCGCCACCGCCTGGTAATATTCGTTGATCGAATGATCCCCGCCCAGCCCCGCGTTCATAAGTTCCGGCATGGACTCGAAACTGGCTATAGCGCGGTGTATGCAGTCCGCGATATCCCCGGCGTACATGAACTCGCGCCGGGCGGTGCCGTCGCCCCAGATCTCCACGGTTTTATCGCCGTGAAGCTTGGCCATGTAAATCTTGCGTATCACGGCCGGTATCATGTGCGAATTCTCGGTGCCGAACTTGTCCCACCGCCCGTACAGGTTGCAGGGGATAAGGGTTTTGTAGCTGAACTCGGGGTTCTCCCTGGAAATATAAGAGCACAGCCGGGAAACCACGGTCTTGGCGAGGGCATAGCCCTCGTTAGTGGGCTCCAGCTCCCCCTGCAGGATCATTTCTTCCTTAAGCGGGTTGGGCGCGTTGCGCGGGTACATGCAGGAACTGCCCAGGTTTATGAGCTTTTTAACGCCGCAGCTGCGGGCCGCCCACACCAGGTTGCGGCCCATGTCCAGGTTTTCAAGCAGGAAGGCCACTGGGCTGGCCATATTGGCCTGTATCCCGCCGACGCGGCCGGCAGCGTGTATGATAAAGTCCGGCTTCACCTTCGCGATGTAAGCCTTGACGGCCTCGAAGCTGAAAAGGTCCAGCTCCGGGATATCCGGCGCGAAAAACTCGTGCTTCCCGGCGGAGGGATGTTCGAGGATGTTCCTGCCGACCATCCCGGCTCCGCCTGTGAGGAATATTTTCATTTTATCAGCCATTACGCCTTTACTGAGCTATCGCGCGCTTTTTATCGCCTGGGCAGCGCTTTATTTTATGGTACCAGGTTAGCTGTTTTGTGTTTTCTGCTCCCTATAATATAGATATTGTAGCAAATGGGGATTTGCCGGGTTAAGTCTGAGAGGGAAAGCTATGGAGAGACTGAGGGCGATCGAGGGTCTGTGAGCTGATTTCAGCGCGAAGCCGGCAATTTTTTAAGTCCTTCCCTGGGGATACAGCAGATATCACCCTCGCGCTTTACGACTAACTTATATGGTTCGACCCACTTGCTGCAGTTTACTATCATCCCGTCGGAATCGGACTTCGAAAGGAACTCCGTGACTGCTTTAAAGGTATTTGCCAAAACGATATAAGTGATCGCCATCGGCCACTTGGTTTTGCGCAGGTACAGGTAGGTATAGTCGTCTACAACCAATTTCTCACTATGAACAAGGTCGATATTACAGGTACGCGACGCGGCAAGAATGTCGGCTTCAAGCTTTTTTGTGTCATATTTTGCGATCGGAACGCGGGGGCCGGCATACCCGATTAAAAATATCGGGAGGTTCCTCTTGATAAATACCGCCTGCGAAAGCAAAGCCGCCAGCCCCACATATAAGAAAAGCCTTTTTACGCCGGTTTTCTGGAATACATCGGGGGAATTTTCACCGACAAAGAATACAAGGATAATTAACAGGAGGGCATAGGCGAACCCGGCGTCATACCAATTCTTAGGGAGATTAAATACTGCGCTTATCAGCCCGCAGGCGAACAGCGCCAGCAGGGCCGAATTAGCCGTTATAAACCGCTTTAGGGCCAAGTCGCGCTTGTAGTAGTTAAATGGCAGGCGGAACAGCAATATAAAAAAGACAAGGGCGAAGTTCAGCTTAATGAACAAATTTGCGGCCATCGCTGCGGGGGTGACTCTCAGACCGGGCAGGTAAGCGATATCGGTCCGCTCTTGAAATCCGAGTTGATAGACATATTTAGGAAACTCCTTTACACTGTGATAAGCCTGGTCAAAAAAGCGTCCGGGGCTATAAAATATCGATACCGGATCGAATGAGAAACTGCTGAACAAAGCCTCCTGCGCCGGGACTTCCGGGCATTTAAAAGAAGCTTTTAAAATGGAATAATCCTGAACGACATGCAAGCCTAACAATGCCATCGCGGCGATAAATGCGGGAAAACCGTAAGCGCGTCCGAATACCTGCCAGCCCACGAGGATGAAGAACGGGACGAAGAAAAGCCCCTTCGCGTGCCCATAAAGGACCAGGGAAACCGAAATAAAATAGGCCGCCATCAGCGCTACCTTCTGCCAGGCGCGCCCGTTCTCTTCAAGCCGGCGGCTGAGGATGAATATCCCCGCCAGGGCGGCCAGGGAAGGCAGCATAAGCTGTTCATTGCGGTTAGAGGTCAGAAAAACGGGAAAAACTCCCGCTGAGAACAAAGCGATGACAAAACCGGATATATATAGCCGCTGGCGGGCGGGCGCAACACTGTCGGGGCCACAAATAAGGTGTTGTTCAGCCCTGTAATTCAAGTATACGGTCAGTGCCGCCACCCATAAAAGCGCGACAAAAATTCCCACAACCCTCAGAGCGGGAGCCGTCTCTATCATCCCATGCACCAGCCAGTTGATCAGCGCCGGGACATACATCGTTGCCGGGATGGATTGAAAAAAGGTGGATATGCAGGCGGGCGCGCCGCTGATCTTGTACGGGAAATCGTAGGGCAGGCGGGACAGCCAGAAGCGCACCTGGATCTCATCAGGATATATAGGGTAGAAGTATACCGTTACAAGCGTCACCACAAAAACGCCAAGCAGCGCGACTGCCACAAAACTCGCCAGGTCGATGTTTTTCAGCCCGGCGAGCGGTGTTACAGGCCCGTGCTCTTCCGGCAGGCGGTCCACATTCTCTTTATTAATATCCATAATTCTGCTCCTACACTTCACGCTTTTCAAGAATACCCGTTAAGCTCAGGCCAAAAGGAAAGCGGAGGAACCTGTCATAAAATCTTTCCAGAGGAATTACATATTTATCGTATAGCGCGCCCTGTTTCGTCACCAGGGAAGCGCCTTGCTCCGATTTTAATTCTATTTTTTTCATCTTGAAAAAAATGAACGACCCCAGCATGCCGATCTGGTCCTGGAACCAGAGGTCTTTAATATTGAAGAGAGAACTATCTACGGCACTCCTGAAGTTTATCTTATTGTAACGTCGATAATGCCCAAGGCTCCTGTCATGCACGGAAAACAAAGACGGCATAGCGGGAACCTCGATGAGTATCCTCCCGCCCGGCCGAAGCAGCGTGTGCAAATGCGTCAGGGCCTCCCTATCCTTCTCAATATGCTCCAGCACATGGGTCAGGACGATCGTATCGAATAAGCCGTGAGTGGCGGGCGTTACGTCGAACAGGTCGACACATTCGACCGAGACGAATGCCGGCAGCCGGTATTTATCTTTATACAGCTCGAACAAAGTCGAAGAGGGCTCGATAGAAACCAGCCGCTCGATATCCTTGACGTTCCTGACGATCTGGCTGGTGAAGCTGCGGTCACCGGTGCCGATCTCCAGAATATTCCTTCCGATGTATTTTCCGATCAGGTCGAACTGGTATTTCCGGTAATTTGAAAGCTCAAAGCCCTCCAGGTCGGCGCCCCAGTCCATGGCATTTACATAGTTATCTTTTTTATCGGCTGGCTTCATATTTACATCATCGGCATGAGCAAAACCCTATTGGATATCTTTGATGATATAGCTGGGCCTTTTCTTTACCTCGTCGAATATCCTCCAGACATACTCGCCCAGGACGCCCAGCATCAGCATAATAAGCCCACCAATGATCAGCAGCAGTATCATGATGGGCGCCCAGCCCTGGAAGGGGGTGGCTTTGTAATAATACGCGTGAACGATACTAAGCGAATAAAGAAAGCCCGCCGCGGCGAAGGCGACGCCGAGGAACGACATGAAGCGCAGCGGGAAATAGCTCACGTTTATAAAAGCGACCATGAAGTTCCCGAGCCGCTTGACGAAGTTGTACTGGGACTTCCCGATCGTTCTCTCCCGCTTGTCATAAGGGATGAACTTGACGTTGAAGCCGACCCAGAGGATATCGTACTGGTAAAAGACGTTTCTTTCCTCCATCGAGTTTATCGCGTCCATAGCCTTCCGGCCCAGCAAGGTGAAGTCAAATCCGCCCGGAGGGACAGCCGGCAGCAGCATCTTATAGAACACCCACGACGTCAATTTATTCAGCAAAGGGGTCCCGTGGCTTTTCCTGTACGAGATCACCACGTCGCTGCCGCTCTCCCACTCCCTGAGCATCGGCACGCACTGCTCGGGCGGGTCCTGCAGGTCCGCCGCCATATTTATCACGGCGTCACCCTTGGCCGCGTGCCACCCGGCCCTGATGGCCGCCATCTGGCCGAAATTCCGGGACAGGGAGATGATTTTGATCCTGCCGTCGTTCGTGCGTTTTTTCAGGTCTACCAATTCGGCCAGTGACCCGTCCTTTGAGCCGTCGTCCACGAACAGAAATTCGTAATCGTACTGCGGGAAGTGGAGCCTGAGCTGTTCGGTCATCCTGGTGTAGAGCGGGGTCAAGGCGCCCTCGTTATTGTAAACCGCGAAACAGATAGATATTAATTTCATAATTTCCGGTGATTACTTTCCCTTTTCACACATCAGGAAGATGCTGGAGCACAGGTCAGGGTACTCCTGCCCGAGCTTGTAGCACCCCTCCAGGTATTCCTTCGAGATGATATCCGTCTTAAGCAGTTTGTCCCACTGGAAGTTAGCCAGTGCCTTGAAAAATATCCCCGACCGGTGGCTCACCTTCAGCCCCGCCGCCGCGGCGTCCCTCTCCAGGGTGTCCAAAGTGTAGGTGCGGCGGTGGCCGTGCCCGGCTTCCGCCGGCGTCACCGCGGAATTATGGGAGATCAGCCCCATCTTTACGGCTATCTGCCGGGAGGGAGCGTTCGCGTTGGGGCAGACCAGGAAGAGCCGGCCGTCCGCGGCCAGCCATTCGTCGTTGACGCGTTTCAGCGCCGCCACGGGGTCGTCCAGGTGCTCCAGCACATGGGTCAGCACTATATTGTCATAGCGCGCCGGCAGCGCGGCTTTCGCGAATTCAGAATTGACGAACTTCACCTTCCCGCCCAGCTTCTTCCGGGCTTCGCCTATCGCCGCATCCGAAGCCTCCACGCAGGTTATGTCACCGGAATACGGGAGGAGCCTCTTAGTAAAGTCGCCCTTGAAGCTCCCCAGCTCAAGCAGGCTCCCTTTCCTGAAAAAAGGCTCGAACGACCTGATCATGAAAGGGTGCATAACATCGAAATCGAAACCGTAGAAATATTCGCGCCCTTCGTTGTCCAGGATCTCTTTATTAAAATCTCTTGTTTCAGCCATACCATTTCCTTTTGCGCGAAGTATCACCCGCCGGTCAGTTTAGCCAGCCCGAACCCGTCCCGCCCGAACTCGTTGCCGTTATACAGCATATAAACCTCGCCATCGCATTTGAAGGTGTTCGGGTAGCACATCATATCCGAATCCCAGGCGCCTTCGGTCACGTCGATCCCGGAATTCGCGTCGTCCCTGTGCCACACGGCCAGGTCGTCCGAAAAAGCATAGCCGAGGCGGTAGGACTTGTTCCTGTTATTCCTGAAATCGTACGCGTCACGATAGCAAAAATACATATGGTAACGCCCGTCAGCGCGGAAAACCGTGGGAAGCGCCTGGCATTCGTTCTCCGACCTGGCGGCGACGATCGTAGCTCCGTCGCGGTTCCAGTTTATCCCGTCCTTCGAGGCGGCGTGCGCTATCCGGTAGAACCGCTCGGCGTCCGCGCCGGGAGCGGGCCGCTTCCAGCCGGTCCCGAAAATGTACCACATATGAAATGCCCCGTCCAGGTACTGGACGAACGGGTCGCCGACCAGGAAGGGCTCGTTATGCGCGGCGGCCATGACCGGGCCGCCGTGCCCGTATTTTTCGAAGGAAACCCCGTCATTGCCGCTTATAGCCAGGCCGATGCTCATGTCTATAGAGACGGAAGTGCGCCGGCTCCAGCCGGAGGTATACCCGAAGACCTTGCCCTGGTGCCGTAACACATTAAGAGGGAAAATGCCGTGTTCGTCAAATTCGCCCAGCTTCCCCAGCTCCACTACCGGCCCCTTCGAAAGCCTCAGCACGGCGTCGAATGTCTTGTTGAAATCCGCGTACTGCGGGCAGCTTAAATATTTCCCGTTGCCCGTTTTCTTCTGGGAACAGAAATAGATCCGTACAAAGTCGTCGAAGACGAGGGCCTGCGGCGATTTCGCGAACGAAGAGCACCCTTCCGCCAATACATGTCGGGACGGGTCAAAGATCTTCCCGAGCTTACGCCATTTCATCACTTAAGCTCCCCCTGGAGCTCGGCGAGGCCGAACCCGGATTTCCCGTTGCCGTTCCCGGCGTAAAGCATATATATTTTCCCGTCCAGCTCAAAAACCGCCGGGTAGGCGGCCATTCCGGAATCCCAGCCGTCCGGCGAGACATCGATGCCCGCCAGCGAGTCGTTCCTTTGCCAGTTCAGCAGGTCCGCAGAACTGGCGTAGCCTATCCTGTAGCTCCGGCTTATGTTGTCCCTGAAATCCAGGCCGTGCCTGTAGCAGAAGAACATATGGTACCTGCCGTTGGCGAAAAAGATGTCCGGGCAGGCCTGGGCTTCGTCCTCGCCCAGCTTGCTTTCCACGATATCCCTGTTTACCTTTACCCAGTTTACGCCGTCCGCCGAAGTTGCCAGGCGCAGTTTGTAGATGATCTCCGGGCGGCCGTCCTCTCCCAGGAACCAGCGCCTGCCAGCGGTATACGCAAGGTACCAGGTGGCGCCGTAGCGCCTGATCTTGGGGGAAGTCACCACATACGGCTCTTCGGGCGAGTGGGAGAGCACG
>JAUSCK010000197.1 GCA_030651035.1 Elusimicrobiota bacterium | reverse complement strand
CCACGGCCTGCTGCTGTTCAGGATGGCTTTCATAGCATTCATTAAACTTAAACTGCGCTGATACAGGTGCGAAAACTGCGGGCGCTGCCTGCTCGAAGGGTGCGACAATGGACAGGATAGATAACGAACTGGCCCACGGCCGTAAAATTTCCCAAAACGCCGAGTTCTACTGGGGCTGGTCCGGCGTGGCCGGGCGGCTCCGCTCCGAGCGCAGGGCCGCGATGTACAAGTCGGCCGGAGACCTGCAGCCGGGGAAAAAAGCCCTCGAGATAGGCTGCGGCACCGGCATCTTCACCGCCATAATAGCCCGCACCGGGGCCGACATCACCGCCGTGGACCTCTCCCCCGAACTTGCGGAGAGGGCCCGCGCCCAGAACCCGTCGCCTAACGTAAAATACGCGGTGATGAACGTCGAGAAGCTGGAATTTCCCGACAATTCCTTTGACTGCGTATACGGCAGTTCCGTCCTGCATCACCTGAACCTGCCGAAGGCCCTCCCGGAGATGCTCCGCGTACTAAAGCCCGGCGGCGCTTTTGTTTTCACCGAACCGAACATGCTGAACCCCCAGATAATGCTCCAGAAGAACATCCCGTTCCTTAAAGCCATGATGGGAGACTCTCCCGACGAAACCGCTTTTTTCCGCGGAAAAATAAAAAAAATATTGCTTGACTCCGGGTTTTCCGGAGTAAACACGGAACCTTTCGATTTCCTGCACCCCTGGGTGCCCGGAGCGCTGGCTCCCGCCGCGGGCGGCCTCGGGGCCGTCCTTGAGCGCATCCCGCTGCTGCGTGAAATTGCCGGGTCCCTGCTGATAACGGCGACAAAATGAAGATCCGACTGAACTGGGCGCTTTTCCTGCTGACGGCCGCCTCCTATATTTTTTATCCCGTCTGGCATTTGCCGCTGCCCTGGCCCGCGCAGCTGGCCCTCCTTAACCTTTTTGTCCTGCTCTCGGCGGCCGCGCTCTACAGCCCGCTCGGCGAGGTAACGCTCGACGCGTCGCTTCCCGAGCTGAGAGAGCTCTGGCCGGTGATCCTGCTGACCGCCGCCGTCTGCCTTCCTTTCTGGCTCACCCCCATCCCCACCGGCTCCGACGACCAGTCCCACGCCGGCCCGGCCGCCTGGCTGGTAGGCCGCATAACCTCCGCCCTGGGGCTGAACATACGGCTGCTGCCGGCGTTTTTCCTGCCCGCCGCCGCGATCGCGGCCGCCGCCGCCGTCCGGCTCCATAAAAAAGGGATAAAACTGCCGGGGAGAGGCGCCGCCGTGCTGGCGCTGGCCGCCGCCGGCAACCTGTTTTTCTTCGCCTCGCTGCGCTTCGGCCTGGCCGACGCCGTAGGCCGGTACGAAACCGTGCTGCGTTATCCCCCGCTCTCGAAGTTCCTTTATCTGCCGGCCTACCTGCTCCTGGGCGTTAACGAGGCGGTCCCGCGCGCGGTGCAGTTCTCTTTTATGGCCCTGGCGGCCATCTACATGCTGCGCCTCCTGAAATTGATGAAGGCCGACCCGCCGCCCCGCCTTACCTATCTGCTGATAGCCTTTTTCCCCACCTTCTTCAACCTGGCCACCAGCGCCGAGCTGGAGGCCGGGACGGTATTTTTTTTCACAGCCTCCATCTTCCATTTCATAAAAGCCGCCGCGACCGGCGACAGGGAACAGTTCCTCAAATGCGCCTTCTGGACCGCGGCCGGTTTCTTCTACAAGCAGCTGCTTCTCGGCCTTATGCTCTCCTTCGTTCCCGCGCTGGCGGCTTTATGGTTCATTTATCCGCAGCGGCGCGCGGACTGGGCCTACGCTTTAAAAACACTCGCTATCCCCGCTGTCGTCGGGCTGCCGTTCATCGCGCTCAGCGGGGCTTTCGGGATACGCAACACGGCCCTGGTCTACTCGAACCTGCTGGACCCGCAGCTGATGCTCCTGGATCTCAGGAACGTCTACCAGACGGCCGGGGCGGCGGTAACGGCGCTGCTGGCGGTCTCGGCGGCGGCGGCCGTTTACAGGCGCAGGGGCCTTGAGCTGGCCCTGCTGCTTTATTTCGCCGTCTCCTACTATCTCATGATAAGCGCCACCGCCGCTGTCGGTTATATACGCCACGCCCAGCCCTTCTACATAGCCCTGGTCCTTTTCCTGGCGCTGTGCGCCGCCGACGCTGCCCGCTCCCGCCCGCTTGCGAAGGTCCCGCTCTACTCCGCTATCCTGGCCCTGCTGGTCTTTCAGTCCGTTTTCGCCAGGAACCCTTACCAGCGCAAAACAGCTTTCAATTTCTCGTCGAACGCTTTCCCTTATTGGGAGGCGGTGAATTATTTGAAGGACCTGCCTAAGCCAGGGCTGAAGATATTCGCCCCGATGGAGGTCGAGCCGAGCCACTTTTACCTGGCCAAGGCGGGGCAGGCGGGAAAAATTAACTGGGACAGACGGCTGCCGCCGGGCTTCTCGGCCGCGGAGGCCGAGAAAATTTTTGGGGCCGGAGCCTATGATTATCTGCTGCTGCCGTACAGCCCTTTCAGGGGGGTCGAAGCTGATTTCGCCCGGGCCGCGGACGAGCTCTCCGCATCAGGGGGGTTCTCCGTCGTGAAGGTCTTCGATTACCACGGGAACAAGCTTATACTGTTAAACCGGCTTCCGAAGCCGGAAAGAAGCGGCAGCTGAACGTGCGGCGCAAGGTTCTTCAGCTGAAGGACCGGGGGCAAAACAATGTGCGGAATACTCGGCAAGATAAATTACTCCTCCAGAGCCCCGGTGCGGGAGGCCGAACTCAAGGGGCCGCTTTTCGAGATGTTCCACCGCGGCCCGGACGACGAAGGCGTGCTGACGGACCGCCACTGCGGCCTGGGCATGCGCCGCCTCAAGATCATAGACCTTGAAGGCGGGCGCCAGCCGGTGTTCAGCGAGGACGGCTCGCTGGCCGTCATCCTCAACGGCGAGATATACAATTACCGCGAGCTTCGCAAAGAGCTGGAAGGCCGCCACCGCTTCAAGACCAATTCGGACACCGAGGTGATAGTGCACCTCTACGAGGAGCTGGGCGAGAAGTGCCTGGACAGGCTTAACGGCATGTTCGCGCTGGCCGTGTGGGACGCCCGCAAAGAGGAGCTGTTCATAGCGCGCGACCGCGCCGGCGTGAAGCCGCTCTTCTACGCGGACATAGGCGGCTCCCTTTATTTCGCCTCGGAGATAAAGGCCCTGCTGGCCTTCAGCGGCATGCCGCGCGACCTGGACCAGCAGGCGCTGGCCAACTACCTGTCCTTCTATTACATCTCCTCCCCCCGCTCGATCTTCCGCCACGTCCGCCGCCTGCCGCAGGGCCATTACATCAAGGTCAGCGGCAAGAAGGCTGAAATACGCCAGTACTGGCATTACCGCTTCCGCCCGAAAAAGATGACGGGGCAGGAAGCCGCGGCGCGCATCGAGGAGACGCTGCTGAATTCCGTCAGGCGCCAGCTGGTCAGCGACGTGCCGCTGGGCGTCTTCCTTTCAAGCGGCCTGGATTCCACCGCCATAGTGGCCATGATGTCCAAGCTCGGCGTTAAACCAAAAACCTATACCGTGGGCTACGAGGACGGCGGCACCTATAACGAGCTGGCCGGGGCCCGCCTGGTGGCGCAGAAATACGGCACCGAGCATTACGACTGCCTGCTCGGCCCCCGCGACATCATCGAGAGCCTGCCGAAGGCGGTGAGCCGCTTCGCCGAGCCGCACGGGGACTGGACCTACCTCGCGATGGGGCACGTTTCCGCCCGGTCCAGGAAAGATATAACCGTGGCCCTCACGGGCGCGGGCGGCGACGAGCTTTTCGCCGGCTACCCGACGCTCACGGCGGCCAAGTTCGGGCGCGTTTACCAGTACCTGCCGGGGCCCGTGAAAGCGGCCATACGCGCGGCCGCGGAGCGCCTCCCCGTCTCCACCCGGCGCCTCAGCCTGGATTTCAAGATAAAGTCCTTCACGCGCGGCGCGGCCTTCAAGCCGGAAATGGCGCATTTAAAGTACAAGGAAATACTCACCTCCGAAGAGATAAAGGATTTCCTGCCGGGCATGGCTCACGCAGACCCCTTCGAGGTTTTTTCCCAGCACCTGCCTGACGTGGCCGACTGCCGCCTGCTGGACCGCCTGCTTTACCTGGACCTGAACGTCTTCCTGCCCTACTGCTCCCTGCACGCCACCGACCTGGTGACGATGTTCAACTCCCAGGAGGCGCGCGTGCCTTTCCTGGACAACGAGATGCTGGAACTTTCCGAGGAGATCCCTCTCGGGCTCAAGATAAAAGGCTTTACGACCAAGCACATAATCCGCAGGGCCCTCAGGAAGTACCTGCCCGAAGAAATACTGAAAATGCCGAAGAAGGGCTTCAGCATGCCTACCGGGGAGTGGCTGAAGGGCGAACTGAAGGGGTTCACCCTGGACGCCATCAGCGCGGCGCGCGCCAAGAACCCCGGCTTCTGCAATTACGCTTTCGCCGAAAAACTGTTAAAGGAGCACTGCGAGGGGCGCCGCGACAATACCCGCAAGCTCACCTGCCTGGTTTCACTTTTCCTCTGGCAGACAGAATACCTGTAGTAATTCTATTAACGATATGACCCTAAGCCCGCGCATCAGGAACAGATTCGAAAGGCCGGACGCTGAAACCGCCCGGGTCGCCGCTTTTGTCGCCGCGGCGCTGGCTATACGGGTAACCTACGCTTATTTCACGGACCTGCCTCCCTGGAACGACGCCGCGGAATGGGACCAGGCGCGGCTGTACATACTCCACGGCCAGCCCTATACCGCCCCCTGGACGCCTCTCTACCCGGCGCTGCTGGCCCTGGCTTCAAAGATTTTCGGCGGCGGCTATTTTCTCCTCAACTGCGTCAACTCCCTGCTGTCCGCCCTCACCTGCCTGTTCACCTACCTCGCGGCCAGGGAGGTCTTCGGAAAAAAGACCGCGGTGCTGGCGCTGGCCGCTTCGGTTTTCTACGTGGACACTGTCTGGTACTCCTCGGTGCTGCTGGCTGAAAACCTCGGGGTTTTCATGCTCGCTTTCCTTACCTGGCGCTTCGTCAGGGACGGGAGCGCGGCGGTCGACGGGTTCGTCTTCGGCCTTACCTGCCTTACAAAAGGACTTTTCCTGGTCCTTCTCCCCGGGCTGCTGGCGTGGATCTACCTGCGCCACAGGGAAACCGGCTGGCGCAGGCGGGCCGCGGTTTTCACCGGCGCGGCGCTGCTCACGCTTCTGCCCTGGAGCGTGCGCAATGTAATGGTCTACAAGGCGCCGGTGCTGCTTGAGCCGCATTGGGCCTCGGCTGTTTTCGTCGGGCACAATCCCTACGCCACCGGCGGCTGCGACTACGACTTCCTTGACCATGACTACGGCAAATTTTACACCGACCCCTCCCTCTCGCTGGTGGAAAAGAACCGCGTTTTCCTCCGGAAGTCGTGGGAGTTCGTCAGGGACAACCCGCTGAGCGAATTCAGGCTGACCCTGCTGCGGGCCTCCAAGCACCTGACCTTCGCCACCTCTTTCGTGCTCTACCGTGCGCCTTACCCGGCGAGGAAGTTCATGTTCGGGCTCAGCCTGCTGCAGCATATGGTGCTGTTCCCGCTTTGCGCGCTGGGCATGGCTTTCGCCTTCAGGGACCGCGGCGCTTTCGGCTTCTCGATGATAGTGGCCATCCTTGCGGGAGTTTTTATCACGCTTTTTTCGGCCAACACCAGGATGCGCCTCCCGCTGGTACCGGCGATGATAACGCTGGCGGCCCACGGCGCCATGCTGCTGCCCGGGCTTTTCGCCAGGCTGCGCGCCGGGGACACGGCGGGGATAAGAGGAAAGCTGGCGGCCTCGGCGGCGGCCATAGCTTTCCTGTACCTGAACTTTTTTTACCAGGTCCTTACGCGCGCCCGTGACGTAGCGGGAAGGTTCGGCTGAACCGGCGGGCGGCGCATATTTGATATAATTTGCTCCGTGGGAAGGCGTTTACGAGGGTTATAAACACATGAAACTGGTTATCCAGATCCCCTGCTACAACGAAGAAGAGTTCCTCGCCGGCGCGCTGGACGCGCTGCCCCGCAGGATAGACGGCGTCGACAGCATAGAGGTGCTGGTCATAGACGACGGCAGCTCCGACGCCACCAGCGAGGCCGCCCGCCGCCACCCGGCCGTCGCCAAGGTGATCCGCCTGCCGACCCACCAGGGCCTGGCCGTCGCCTTCATGGCGGGCATAGAGGCCGCGCTGGAGATGTCGGCCGACATAATCGTCAACACCGACGCCGACAACCAGTACCCCGCCTCCCGCATACCGGACCTGATACGCCCCATAGTGGAGGGCAGGGCGGAATTCGTGATAGGCTGCCGCAACATAGAGGGAATAGCCCATTTCTCCCACTGGAAAAAGCTGGCCCAGCGGGCCGGCAGCAGGGTCGTCTCCGCCATCTGCAGGCAGAGCGTCCCCGACGTCACCTCCGGCTTCAGGGCTTTCAGCCGCAACTCCGCGCTCTGGCTGGACGTGATAGGCAGCAACTACACCTACACGCTGGAAACCCTGATAAGGCTGGCCAGCAGGAAAGTGCGCATAGCCGTGATCGAGGTGGAAGTGAACCCGCCCGTGCGCACTTCCCGCCTGATGAAGAGCAGCATTGATTACATTTTCCGCTCCATCCGCGACATCCTGACGCTTTTCTATATCTACTCCCCCCTCAAGCTCTTCGTGTTCTTCGCCTTCGTGTTCGGCCTGCCCGGGCTTTTCCTGGTGCTGCGCTTCCTGTACTTCTACGCTGTCCTGACGGTGATGAGGGGCCTGCCCGCCGGCTACATGCAGTCGCTGACCATAGGCACCGCCCTCCTGATAACGGGCGTTTTCATGCTGCTGATGGGCGTCCTGTCCAACCTGATATACATAAACAGGAAAATACAGGAGAAGGTCCTTTTCCAGCTGCAGAAGAACCGCAAAAGCTGAAAACCAGGCCGGGGCCGCGCGCGCTATTTTAAGATATGATACATGGCTTTTCCGGCGCGACGCGCCTGGCTCGGCAGATGAAAAACATCCTTTCCGAAGAGAAATATTTCCTCCCGGCCCTGTTCTCCGCCGCGCTGGCGCTGCGCCTGGCCTATGTCCTCCGCTCCGGGCAGCAGAACCTCTCCCCCGACGCCTACGTCTGGATGGAAACCGCCTGGTCCATAGCCTCGGGCAACGGCTTCGGGGGCTCCTGGCGCCCGCCCGGCTTCGCATTTTTCCTGGCCGGCATATTTTCGCTGACGGGCAAATCGGTGCTGGCCGTGCAGCTCACGCAGTGCCTGCTCGGGTCCTTTACCGTGGTTTTCACGGCGGTCACCGCCAAAAGGATCTTCGGGCGGGCGACGGGCCTGCTCTCCGGCGCGCTGGTCTGTTTTTATCCCTACCTGCTGGCTTACACCAGGGACCCGATCTCGGAAACTTTCCTTACCTTCATGCTCTCCGCGGCCATCCTGCGCATAGTCATAGCCGCGCAGCGGCCCTCGGCGCGGAACTACGCCTTCGCCGGCGTGCTGATGGGCCTTACCGGGCTCACCAAGTCCACCACGCTGCCCTTTTTCCTGCTCGCCTGCGGCTGGCTGTGGTGGCAGACGGGCAAATTCCGCTCCGGGCTGATCGCCGGGCTGTTCGTGCTCCTGTCCATCGCCCCCTGGACGTTCAGGAACTCTATTTTTTACGGCGGGTCTTACGTGATGCCGGTCTCGACGCCCTGGCAGTCGTTCTACGGAGCAAGCTGCGACGAGGCGCTGTGGCAGGAAACAGCCGGCGCCTTCGACCGCCCGATGGACTCGAAGATGACGGAGCCGGCCATACCCAAGGACTGGGAGCAGCTGCGTTCCCTGCCGGTGCCGGAAAGGGACAGGCTCTGCAGGGAGAAAGCGCTGGCGTGGATAAAGGCCAACCCCGACAAGTTCTACTACCTGCTGCACAGGCGCTTCATGCATTTCTGGCGCCTGTACCCTATGATGGCCTACAAGTGGCAGAAATACGCGGCCATGGCCACCTCCGGGCTTTATATACCGCTGGCCGCCGTCGGATTTTTTCTCTCTTACCGGCGGTTCAAAGACACCTCCCTGTTCGCGGCGCTGTTCGCCTCCTACACCCTGGTGCACATTTTTTTCGTTACCACCCTGCGCTACCGGGTGCCCCTGGACCCGTACCTCATCATACTGGCCGCGAGCGCGATAGTGGCGGGAATTGAAAGGTTAAAGCCGGCAAATGGACATTAACGACGGAGAGCGAATAATACCGCGCGAAGCCGCCTCCGGGTACGAAAGGCTGCAGAACCTCCGCCACTTGTTCGCGTACGAGCACGCGGCGGGCCTTGCGGCGGGCAAGTCCGTGCTGGAAGCCGGGTTCGGCGAGGGCTACGGCGCCTGGCACCTGGCGGGGGTCGCCGGCAAAGTCTCGGCCGTGGACACCAACTCCGGCGCCGTCACCCACGCCGCGGCGGCCTACAGTGCCGGGAACCTTGAATTCAGACTTTACGACGGCCGCACGCTCCCGTTCTCCGACGCGGCTTTCGACCTGGCCGTGGCCTTCCAGGTGATAGAGCACACTGACGACGACCGGGCTTTCCTGGCGGAGCTCCGGCGCGTGCTCAAGCCGGGCGGGACCTGCCTGCTGACCACCCCCAACCGCCTGCACCGCCTTAAACCCGGGCAGAAGCCCTGGTACAAATTCCACAAGCGGGAATATACGCGTGAGGAGCTGGAAAACCTGCTGCGCGGCGTATTCGAGACCTGCGAGGTCGGCTACATACAGGCCCCCCCGGAACTGTTCGAAATGGAGCTCCGGGTGGCGCGGATAGCCACCCTTGTGCAGGCGCTGCGCCTGCCGGAGCCCCTGCTCAACTGGCTGGGCTGGGTAAAAAAGCTGATCTTCCGCGCCGTCGGGAGCGGGGCTGCGCCGGGCGGCGCCGCGGCGGGCGGGACCGGGCTTTTCCGGGTAGGCGGCGAAGACGAGCGCGGCCTGGACCTGCTAGCCAGCGGAAAAAAAGGGCTGTCATGAAGATCTGCCTTATCACCTCCTCTTTCGCCCGGAACGACGCCGACTTTGCCGCGCCCTGGCTTAACAGGCTCTCGCTGGAATGCGCGGCCAGGGGCCACGAGATGTCCGTGCTGGCCCCGTCCTACAGGGGAATCAGCCAGGTCTCGTACAAAGGCGAGGTGGAGCTTAAGCGGTTCCGGTACTGGGCGGCGGCGCAGGAAAGGCTGACCCACGAAGACAGCTCCCCCGCCAGCCTGCACACTTTTTTTTACAAGGTGCTCCTGCTTTCCTACCTCGTCTGCGGCTCGCTGGCCGCGGCCAGGCTGTGCCTGTTCAGGCGCTTCGACGTGATAGAGGTCCACTGGCCGGTCCCGCAGGGGCTTTTCGGCGTTATAGGCAAACTGCTGACCGGGGCCAGGCTGTCTTTCGTTTTTTACGGCTCGGAAATACTGCTGCTGCGCGGCAGCGCGGCGGGCCGCGCCGGAGTGCGGTTCCTCACCCGCTTCGCCGATTCCGTCACGGCTATTTCCACCTACACAAAAGATGTGCTTGAAAAAGATTTCGGCGTGACCGGTCCCATAAACGTGATCCCTTTCGGCCCAAGCATGGACGCGGGGGAGATCCCCCCTCCGGCCGGGGCCGCGGCCCCGGGAAAGCCCTTCACGATACTCTACGTGGGCAAGCTTATAGAAAGGAAAGGCCCGCAATACCTTGTGGAAGCCTTCAGCCGCCTCTCGGCTGCGGGCGAAGATATGCGCCTGGTCATGGTGGGCGACGGCTACCTGCGCGAAGAGGTGCTGAAGCAGATCTCCGACGCGAAGATAAAAGACAAGGTCACCGTCGTAAGCGGCCTGAGCCGCTCCGAGCTGGACCTGCGGTACTCGGGCTGCGACGTACTGGTTTTCCCCTCCATAATAGACGACAGGGGCGATACGGAAGGCCTCGGCCTTGCGCCGGTCGAGGCCCTGTACCATTCCAAGCCGGTAATAGCTTCCGCCGTGGGCGGCGTGCTGGACGTGATCCGCGACGGTGAAACCGGCTACCTGGTGCCGCAGCGGGACCCCGCGGCGCTGGCGGAGAAGATATTATTGGTGAAGAATAATTACCCGGCCGCCCTTAAACTGGCGGCCGCCGGCAGGGAAGACGCGCTGAAGCGTTTTTCCTGGGAGACCATAACAGGGAAATTCCTGCAGCTATATTCGGGCGGCGGGCGGTAAAATAATGCTCAAAACGCACACACTTATTATAGGGGGCGGGCTGGCCGGACTTTCAGCCGCCAAAGCCCTGGAAGGGAAGAAAGATTATATTGTAGCCGAGCGGGAGAACCGCCCGGGCGGGCTGGCCGCCACGCTGACAAAGGGCGGCTTTCATTTTGATTATTCAGGCCACCTGCTGCACCTGCGCTGGCCGGAAACCTCACGGTTTATCCTCGGTGCCCTCGGGAAGAATTGCGCGCGCATCAGGCGCGACGCCCGCATTTACGCGCATAAGAGCTGGACTCCTTACCCGTTCCAGGCCAACCTCTCCGGCATGCCGGACAAGGTCAGATCGGAATGCGTCAGCGGTTTCCTGAAGGCCTACAACGACCGCCGGCAGCCGCGGGCCGCAAGCTCCGGACAGGACGAAGCCCCGGAGGTTTTCACCCGCTGGACCAGGCGCGTGTTCGGCGGCGGCATTTCAAAACATTTCATGCTGCCCTACAACGCCAAACTGTGGCAGTACCCGCTCGGGCGGCTGACCACGGAATGGTGCGCCCCCTTCGTGCCCGTGCCCAGGCCTGAAGAGATCATAGAGGGAGCCTACGGCAAAAAGCCCGTCGGGCTGGGCTATAACACCGTGTTCAGCTACCCGAAGCGCGGCGGCATCGGCGCGCTGCCGAGCGCGCTGGCCAGGGACCTGGGCGGCCTGCGCCTGGGGCTTGAGGTGGAAAGCTTGAACCTGGGGGATGGCGTGGCCAGCGTCAGGCATTTCGGCCCGGTGCATTTTAAGCGCCTGGTAAACACCTCCCCCCTGAACGAGTTCATCGCCCGCGCCGAGGACGCGCCCGCCGCGGTAAAGCGCGCCGCGGCCAGCCTGCGCCACAACACGGTCTACGTGTTGAACCTGGGCGTAAAAGGCGTGAAGTCGGACATGCACTGGGGCTATTTCCCGGAGGAATGCTTTCCTTTCTACCGCGCCGGCATAGCCACGAATTTCTCTAAGGACCTGGCCCCGCGCGGCTGCGCCTCCTTCTATATCGAGATCGCCACCCCGGGGTCCGCGCTGGACCTGGCCTCCGCGGAAGCGGCCGTCATAAAAGGGCTCAAGGCCTGCGGGCTTATTAAAAGCGCGGGACAGATAGTCGAAAAGCTCTGGCTGAAGGTCCCCTGCGCCTATGTCATATTCAACCGCGAGCGGGCCGAAGCCCTGCCGGTGATCTTCGACTGGCTTAAGGCGAAGAAGGCCTTTTCCATCGGGCGCTACGGTGCGTGGAAGTATTCCTTCATGGAAGAAAGCGTGAAGGAAGGCCTGGAAGCCGCCGCCGCGATCTTGAAAAGATAATACGCCGCCGCCGGCAGCGCAGACATGACAAGATCCAAACCGCTGAAAAAAGACTTCCGCCTCTTCGGCGGACGGGAGCTCCTGCTGCTGGCGGGGCTGGCCGGCTTCTTTTTGCTGCTCTGCGCCGCCTATGTTTTCTGGCTGCCGGATGTTTCGGAGCTGAAGA
>JAUSCK010000187.1 GCA_030651035.1 Elusimicrobiota bacterium | reverse complement strand
ACCTGGGTTTCGCCTTTTGCCTGCAGCCGGCGCTTGAGAAGATCTACCAGGATAAGGACGCGCTGAAAGCCGCCCTGCTGAGGCATTTGCAGCTTTTTAATACGCAGCCCTATATGGCCTCTTTTGTGCTGGGCAACGTGGCCAGCCTCGAGGAGAAGGCAGCGGCCAGCCCTGACCCGGAGGCGCGGCTGATGGTGAAAAGCTTGGATACTACGGGGAACGCCCTTCTTGAGATCCTCCCGGAACGCACCACAATAAACACCGCGCTGGAGCGGACCCGCAACGCCGCAGGGGAAATGCAGGGAATCGGCGGCGTAGACCAACTGCATACTCTGCATATAGAGGTCTCCCCGCCCGCGATAGCCTGGGAGATATCTTCATTGAACTTTTCCGCCCCTTGTTATGAATTCTGCAACACAGAGGCTGACCCCGTATATTTCAACCAGAGCACGGTCACGTTTAAATACTCCGACCTGGGGGCGGGGCTGGCGGAAATCCTTGTCCGTAAAGACTCCCTGAACGGCGAGATAATGCAGCAGATGGTGTTCCAGAACCGTGTTTATGAACAGCTCGCCTCCTTCACCCTGCCCGACGGCAAGTACGTGTAATAAGGAAGCCGGTTTTGCGTTGACTGTTGAAAAACCAATTGTTAGGATAGAGTGATATCGGTTTTGTAGCTTTGGAAATTTTATCAGGCTGCCTAGCGTGCAGGTGGGCTTTTGGGCTGTTGCGCCATTTTAGAGGAGATGTCTATATGCATAGGAATATTATTTATCTTTCCGTGGTTATTGCCGTCTGCGGCGGGTTTTCGCCTGTCGCAGCGCAAACGGCGAGTTCCGCTACTGTAACGACTGCCGCCTCTAAAACAAAAAAGATAGAGGTTAAGGATTATAAAGGTTTCAAGAGTTATATCGAGAACGAACAAGCAAAGTTAAAAACGAAGCCATTAACAATAGAAAACGGGACAGTTAAAGATAAACTTAAAAAAATAGGGCTGGAGTTCTCACCTGCAAGGAGATGGGCTCATAGTAAAGATGGCGAGAAGACTGCCTATCCATCACCAGATAAAAAGGGTATTTCAGTGGTTAATAATAAATTACAACAAGTTGAGATTTACAATGCGAATGGGACGATAATTCGGAAAGTACCATTTTCCAAGTATCCTGCTGGGGCAATAGCTTTTTCTGATGCTAGGTTGTTTCTTGTGAAGGAAGATGTTGGAGGATGTTTTGGCTTTGAGATATACAACTTTTCTGGTGAACTTTTTAAAAACATTGACAAAGAATGTGTTGATGGGTATGTTGTTTCCAATAAGCAAAAATATTTTGCCGTCACATCTGGTTCGCCAAAGATTGGTGATTATTTTGTTTTGTACAACATGGATGGGGATGAATTGTGGCGTAAAAAAGTAGTTTTAGGAGGGAAGGCTGAAATACAGTTTTCTTCAGATGATAAATTTGCGATTGTAAAGATGCCGATTTATTGGGAGGGGACTGAAAATAAATCTCGCAAAGAGCGTAAACTCTACTTGTTTGATATTGAAAACAAAAAAATAATATCAGAGGAAAACTATGGGAAATAAACTTTCCTTTTTAATTTGTCTTTCGGCAGGGTTAATTTCGCAAAGCTTAGCACTGGACTTCCCTAATGGTTTTAATCAAATTAATCAAACCTATGGGGATTTTAACAACACCCTTTATCATGATGGGATAGATTTGCCAGGTGGCTTATCTCAAGCAGTAAAGTCTCCGATATCATCAGGTACTGTTGTCTGGCAGAATTATATTAGCGCTGCCAATGGGTATGTATGTGTCAAGGATTTAAACACATCAAAGATTTGGGTGTTTGGGCATATTACCCCGCAACTTGCCAATGGTGACTTTGTTGATTTAAATACTACTTTGGGTGTATTACAGAGATTCCCACTTAGTACGACCAAGCGAGAATACAACCATTTGCATGTCGCTTTATCTATTCACGATAACAAAAATTGTTCTTATACTGGAGCAGAAAACCCTTTACTCTATTTCTCCCCGGTAACCCAGTCCTTAACTTTAGAAGACGCGGATATAATTCCCGTTCCCGATCAAGTTACAGCGCTTACGGCGTCTGGGCTTGAAAATAAATTTCCTGTGGCGGGCGGCGTTAAAGGGGTATATGGTGACGTTGATATTATTGTCCATGCCCGCAATAGTGTTAATGGCGGGAATCGTTCCGGGGTTTACCAGATAGATTGGCAGATTGAAGACTACATAAACGGCACGGTTCTTCTTTCCAGCAGACCTTTTTCGATGCACGGAGCAATGGATCCAAGCAGCGGGACCCTTAAGACTACCTATCTCAGCCCGCCGACTTCAGACCCGGAGGACGGCACCGAGACCGACTGGCAGAACTACTATAACGTAACAAATACCGGCCCGCAGAATGCGGCTAATGTCCAGATATATTCAAATGTGGTTGAAAACTCCTGGAAGACCACGAACTATCCCGACGCCCTGTATAAAGTCAAAGTAAAGACTTACGCATATCCGACGGTTGAAAATCCAACTCCCGCTTCCACCGAGGCCGTACGCGTTGTCGGCACAGACAACTACCGCCCCTATGTGGAGCAGGTGGAGCTGTGGAATTCACAGGAGAACACCGTCTATCTTCGTAAATGGGCTCCTGAGGGTACCGTGCTCAAATCCAGCGTGGCCTCTGTTGAACAGCCCATTTTGCCCGGAGTCTACAAAGCCATAATCACTTTCAGCGAGCATATCACCGAGCCTTCCGTGTGGCTGCAACTCGGCGCTAATATTGAGACCAATAAGCGGGACGATTTTATAGCGCATAAAAGCATTCTGGAAGGTAATATTTCCATATTCGGTGACGCCTATCCCCACGACGCGGTGGCGCGGCTGATGGTGAGAAGCTCGGACACGGCGGGGAACGCCCTTCTGGAGCTCGCCCCGGAACGGACCACAATAAACACCGCGTTGGAGCGGACCCGCAACGCCGCCGGGGACATGCAGGGCATTGGCGGCGTAGACCAACTGCACAGCCTGCATATAGAGGTCTCCCCGCCAGCGATAGCCTGGGAGACCCTTCCCTGGACTTTTTCCACACCGTGTTATGGAGGCTGCAACACAGAGCCGGACCCCGTATATTTCAGTCAGAGTACGGTCACGTTTAAACACTCCGACTTGGGGGCTGGCCTGGCGGAAATCCTTGTCCATAAGGACTCCCTGACCGGCGAAATAATACAGCAGATGGTGTTCCAGAACCGTGTTTATGAACAACTCGCCTCCTTCACCCTGCCCGACGGCAAATACGTGCAGACGGTGCGGGATAATCTGGATAAGACCTCAACGATATGGTTCGTGGTGGACACTGTTTCCCCCAGGCTTGAAGTCACCGGGATAGATATAGCCCAGAACTTCAGCGTTTTCTCTGCTTCCGGCGTGGTACAGGACACCGGCAGCGGGATGGACCGCCTTACGCTAAGCATGGGCGGCACGCACTTGGCAGATATTAATCTTCCCAGCGGAATCACAGAACAAGTGCCTTACAATATCCCCGGCCTTCCCGCCGTCACACCGGCCTATTACGTGTTTTCGGCGCAAGACCGCGCCCTGAATCTTACCCCTAATATCTTGGCCCAATTTGACACCTACAACGGTGAGGTCAGCAATTATCTTGGAGGGGATGAGCCTTATGTTGTCGGGCGACATGTAACCAGAATTAAGGCGAGCGGGAGAGCCTGTTCGATAACGGTGAGCGCGTCGCCTAACACGTTCAATATTCCTATAAACTACCAGGTCACAACAAACGCTATTAATACGTCCCTTACTCAAGACACAACTTATCCAGTCACGGTATTCAGCGGCAGCGAGTATATGCACGGGAAACTTTCGGTAGTTGTGCCGCAAGAATGTCATATTGACACTGAGACCGGTCACGAGGTCTGTAATCCTATTTGCAACGCAACGGTTGAAACCACAAACCTCGCAAGCCTGCTGCTCGGGCCCAGGGTATCCATCTGGCGAAACGGGGACGCCCTTACAGGTTCGGATGTGAAATTCGATTATGGCTGGATTACCATGATCTTCCACAATCTTAAGGTAAAGCTGGGGGAAACCCCGAACCTCACCACGGAGCTGGCCGCCGCGCCGACGCCCCTCCCCGGTTATGTCGTGTATCCGCCCGGAATCAGCCGCGGCTGGCGTATAAAGTATACGGGCGTCTCATATGACAATGTGGAAGTTACGGTACATGGCCTTCCTTCGGGTTTGTCTCAAGAGGCGCGCGCCGGTTTTATAATGAGACACTACAAGGAAGACGGGACCTGGGAGGATATACCCACCACTTCCACTGAAAATTCAATAACGGGAATTTCCCCCGGAAACAATCTATTCGTCCTGCTGGCGCCCTTAAGCATATACGACAAAAGCGGCCCCGTTACCACGTTTGAAACCAGGACTTACGAAAAAGACGGGCGGATATACGTCAGTTCCGCCAACCCCGTGGCGCTTTATTCGGTGGATATTTCCTCCGATTCCAACGCTTTGGCCGGCGTGGCAAGCACGTATTATCTGCTGGACGCGGAGCCGACGCCCGAGTGTTTGGCCGCCGCGTATAACCCTTCCGCCGCCTCCGGGACCTGTCAGAACCCTCTTTATAACGGCCCTTTCCAGGTCTCCGAGGGTGTTCGTTCGCTTTATTGCTGGGCGGTGGACAAAATTGGGAATGTCGGTGCTGGCGGTTTGGTTGAACTGCGTGTGGACGGCACACCTCCCGTGTCGGCGCTTGAGATAAATAGTAACATGATAGCGGCGGGCTCCACCGTTTACGCCACAACGGCGGATGTGATAACGCTTGTTGCGGCGGATACTGTTTCAAACGGCGTAGCGAGCGGCCTTACCACCACATATTTCCTTGTGGATGTTTCCAATGACAATTGCGGCTACATGGACTGGTTCGGCGGTGTTAACGGCATGGGAACCTGCGCGAACCGCTTCTATGGCGGGCCGTTCAGTTTGCCCGCCGGCGAGCATGTAATATCTTTCCAGAGCGAGGATAATGCCGGCAACCTGGAAAACCTGAAAACGGTATACTTCAATGTCTCGGCCCCGGCGCAAACATATCTGCCTATAACCCCATCCTCGGGACCCATAGGTGTTCCGTTCACCATAGAGGGGGCCGGGTTCGGCGCTTATTCCGCCGGCGCCACGGTTGTTTTGGTAGGCGGCGCCACCGCGCCGCTCACGCTGTGGACCGATATTAAAATACAGGGCACTGTGCCCGGTATTTTGTCTGCCGGGCAGCAGCCAGTCTCGGTGCGTCGCGGCTCAACCGTTCTCGCCGAGGTTTATCCGTTTACCGTAACACTGCCCGCGCTTTATACGCTTACGCCGGCGTCGGGCGCTATCGGGGTGCCTTTCACCATTACAGGCGAAAGCTTCGGCAACTACGTGGCCAACTACACCCGCGTACTGCTGGGCGGGGCTACTGTGCCTTTAACCCTGTGGACCGATACTAAGATTCAGGGCACAATCCCCGGTACCCTGCCTGTAGGCGATTACGAACTGGTCGTTGAACGTTCCCTTAATGGCGGCCTGGTCCGCACCTCCACCGCCGCTTTCAGCCTGCGGAACATGGAAGCTTACTGGCTTGCCCCGTCATCGGGGCCTATAGGTATGCCTTTTACCATAACGGGCGCGGGCTTCGGGAATTATTCAGCCGCCTATACCCATGTGCTGGTGGGTGACACCACTGCCCCGCTTACCCTGTGGACGGACACAAAAATACAGGGTACCGTTCCCGGCAACCTCGCCTCCGGCCAATACCCGGTAGTGGTTGAACGCCGTACTTTAGATGGCGGTTTAATGCGCACAGCGCCCATGGCCTTCGAGGTTGTAAGCGTGGATGTCGCCAGCATGACCCCTGTTTCCGGGCCTATAGGCATGCCCTTCACCATCTACGGCAATAACTTCGGCAACTATGTGGCAAACCATACCAGGGTGCTTATAGGCGGCACGACATCCCCGCTGGCCCTCTGGACCGCAAGTAAAATACAAGGGACCATCCCCGGCGCATTGAGTCCCGGCGAATATCCCGTTATCGTCGAGCGCGAACTCAACGGCGGGATTGTTCAGTCCCTGGCGCTTTCCTTCACGGTAAGCGTCCCCGCAGCCTATAACATAAGCCCGTCGTCGGGCCCTATAGGCATGCCATTCACCATAAACGGCGCTAACTTCGGTAATTACTCGGCGGCTTATACGGGTGTGCTGATAAACGGCGCCACCGTGCCCTTAACCCTGTGGACCGATGTTAAAATACAGGGCACCATTCCAGGCAGCCTGGCATCGGGCCAGTACCCGGTGGTGGTGGGCCGCAGGACCGCCGACGGCGGCGCGGTACAGACCGACCCGCTTATTTTTGAAGTGGCGGGCGTGAACATAAGTAGTATAGCGCCCACAGCCGGGCCTATAGGAATGCCTTTCACCATCTACGGCGGCAACTTCGGGAATTACTCGGCGGGGTATACTAAAGCGCTGATAGGCGGTATCGCCGCGCCCCTCACCCTGTGGACCGACAGTAAAATACAAGGTACAATACCGGGCAGCCTTGCCGCTGGCGATTACCCTGTTGTGGTAGAGCGCACGCTCAACGGCGGACAGGTCCAATCTTCAACCTTAACCTGGACCTTAACCTTACCTGCCATGGTCTCAGTCAGTCCGTCGTCGGGCCCCATTGGTCTGCCGTTCACCATAATGGGCGTCAGCTTCGGCAATTATGTGGCTGACTACACTAAAGTCTTGATAGGCGGCGCTACCGCGCCTTTGACCTTATGGACCGACACCAAAATACAGGGCACTATCCCCGGTTTATTAGCCACCGGCGATTATGAAATGTATGTTGAAAGGGCGCTTAACGGCGGCGTGGTAAGGACCGCATCTTCTGTGTTTACCGTTGCCCAGCCCGTGCTTGAAACGGTAAGCCCGTCCACGGCGGCTGTAATAGCGCCGTTCACCCTGACCGGCTACAACTTCGGCAACTACGTGCCCAATTACACCAGTGTGCTGATAAACGGCACAACCAGCCAGCTTACCCTGTGGACCGACACTAAAATACAGGGCAAGCTGCCGTTCCTGCTAGCCGGGGAATACCCGGTACAGGTACAGCGGTATCTTAACGGCGGGCTTGCGGAAAGCGCCACGGGCTGGATAAACATAGAGGAACCGGTAATATCCAGCATGACGCCCGTAAGCGGCCCTGTCGGGACTGTGTTCAACCTCTATGGAACGGGCTTCGGTCCTTATGACGCAAGCCTTACCCGCGTGAACATAGGCGGCGTTGCCTGCGCCTTAAGCCTGTGGACCGACACCAGGATAACCGGAACCGTGCCTTCGGCCTTAAGCTACGGCACGCACACCGTGGTAGCCTCGCGCGGCCAGGCCCTGTCTAACGGGATAGAATACGTGGTTCCCGGCGGCTATACGCCTACAATGTACAGGGCGGGGACGCTTAGCGCCGAGTTTAAGCTGGGTGAGGTTTATGTGTACCCGAACCCGGCCAAGGGCGGCAAGGTGCCCACCTTCCATATAGAGGTGGGAACGGCGGACAGCGTAAAAATAAAGGTCTTTACGGTAGCCGGCCAGTTTGCCCACGAGAAAACCATAACCGGCAACCCGCAGGTGATCGGCTCTGTCTACGCCTACGAATACGCCTGGGAGGGCCGTATAGCCAGCGGTGTATATTATTACACCATGGAAGCTGAAAAAGCGGGTAAAAAGATAAAAGCCAAAGGCAAATTCGCGGTGGTCCGCTAAAGGAAAATATGAAAAAAACAATTCTGATATTTTCCTGGCTTCTTCTGGTTTCAGCCGCGGCCAAAGCCGCCGGTACAGGCGCGCAGTTCCTTAGGATAGACACCGACGCGCGGTTAAGCGGGATGGGCTCGGCGGGGATAGCTTCGGCACTGGGAATAAACGCGCTGAACTATAATCCGGCCGGCCTTTCCGCTATTACCGGACCTGAAATAGCCTTCAGCCACAGCAAATGGCTGATGGACTCAAACCACGACTTTATAGGCTTCGGGCTGCCTGTAAAAAACATGGCGCTTGGTATAGGCATAACCAGGCTGTCCAATAGTTCTATAGACGGCAGGGGCGAAGATAGAAGCTCAAGCGGCGGCTACAGCGCCTATGACCAGGCGGTGAGCCTAGGCTTCGGGTTCAAGAATGTGGGTGGCGCAGTAAAATACATCCAAAGCAGCATAGCGGGGGTGAGAGCCGAGGCATTTGCGGTGGATCTGGGTGCGAAACAAAAGTTAAATAGGCTGCCTGTTACATTTGGTGTGGGTGTGCAGAACCTGGGCACGGGAATAAAATACCTGTCGCAGCGGGATAATCTGCCGCTTAGTGTGAATACAGGATTCACTTTTATGGTGCTGCCCGGCATGGGGCTATCGTTCGATATGAAAAGGCTGGTATATGACAAGCAGACGGTCTTTTCGGCCGGGACCGAATATGCCATGCTGACCGGGAATAACCTTGGCTTCGCGCTGCGCGGCGGCTACGGCCTGACCGGACTAACCCAGAGCAATGAGAAGAGCGGCCTTTGCGTGGGCGCTGGTGTAATGGCGCTGGGCGCGCAGTTGGATTACGCTGTTTCCCCGGAGACGGGGCTGGGCGGTGTGCAAAGGATAACACTGAAGAAGAAGTTCTAAATCGGTCTATTGTTGGTTTTTGTGACTTCTTTGTGGTTAAATGAAATAATTTAATATGTTTTTTAAGATGTTTTTAAGGTCATTTTTTATGCAGGCGGGGTGGAACTATGAAAGGTTCCAGAACCTGGGTTTCGCCTTTTGCCTGCAGCCGGCGCTTGAGAAGATCTACCAGGATAAGGACGCGCTGAAAGCCGCCCTGCTCAGGCATTTGCAGATCTTTAATACGCAGCCCTATATGGCCTCTTTTGTGCTGGGCAACATGGCCAGCCTCGAGGAGAAGGCCGCGGCCAGCCCCGACCCGGAGGCGCGGCTG
Source organism: Elusimicrobiota bacterium (assembly GCA_030651035.1). Classification (GTDB taxonomy): domain Bacteria; phylum Elusimicrobiota; class Elusimicrobia; order Elusimicrobiales; family UBA9959; genus UBA9959. The sequence goes on along the minus strand of JAUSCK010000187.1, from coordinate 12,146 downwards.
AAGACCATGCTGGGAGTTAAGCTGGCGCTGGCTTCAAGCTTCGCCTCCATAGGGGACAGGATCTTCTGGGGCAGGCTTAAGCCGATGACGGCGCAGATCTGCCTGCTGGTCTGGGCCGCCGGAGGGTTTTACGGCTGGCTTTTTACGGGCCTGAACACGCCGGTTTCCATTGCGCTGCTGCTGGCCGGCCCCCTGGCGGGCATAGTTTTTTATTCCTCCTTCGCGGTTTACTGGCGCTGGCACGGGCTCAGGTCCGGCTACGCCTGCGGCGGGGAGGCGTCCTGCGGCCTTGACCGTTCCGACTGGTCCCTGCTTATACGGCGCCTCAGCACCGCGGGTTTTTTGATGTCGCTGGCCGTGGCGCTGCTGGCTTTCGGCATGCTGGCGTTCCTGAACTGCGGCTCCTGCCGCACCGGGGACTTTTTGCTGAAGATGGGGCTGCCGCTGGCCGTGCTGGCGCTGCACCGTGTAACCAGGTTTTTCGGCAGGTCGGTGTTTTTCGCGGCCGGGCTGGTGCTGGCCGTTTCCATCCTGTTGTTCAGCGTACTCGGGCTGCAGCCTTTCAAACTATACCTATGATCAAACTGGACATAATTATAATCAACGAACTGGGCATACACGCCCGGCCGGCCGGCATGATAGCCAACACTTCGTCGCGTTTTGCCTGCGACATAAAACTGGTCAAGGACGGCATGGAAGTCAACGCCAAGAGCATAATGGGCATAATGACGCTGGCGGCGGGGAAGGGCAGCGTTATAGAAGTGACGGCGAAGGGCAGGGACGAGGCCGACGCGGTAGCGGCCATTGCGGACCTTTTTAAAAGAAAATTCGACGAGGATTGAGAGTAACTATGCTTATAAAAAAGGGAGTGCCGGCGAGCCTGGGCATAGCCATAGGCAGGGCGCATATCGTTAAGGAAGAGAACATCCTTATCGAGCAGTTGGAGATCGCGCCTGAAAAACTTAAGGCCGAGGTGAAGCGGTTCAAGGAGGCGCTGGAGAAGACCAGGCTCGACCTGGACGTTATCCGCACCAAGATCCTGAACGTGCTGGGTAAGCAGCACGCCAAGCTGATAGACGCCCACCACCTGATCCTGCAGGACCCGCTGATAACCAAGGAAGTTCCCAAGCTGATAATGTCCAAGCGGATGAACGCGGAGTTCGCCCTCTCCGAGATCCTGGACAAGGCGGAGGAGCAGTTCGAGAAGATAGACGACGAGTTCTTCCACGAGCGGAAGCACGACGTGTTCGACGTGGGCAAAAAGATAATTTCGAACCTGGTCAACACCGAAAAGACCTCGCTGAAGGACATCAAGGAGCCGGTGATCATCGTCGCGCATAACCTCTACCCTTCGGACACGCTGCATATCCGCGAGTCCAACAAGGTGCTGGGCTTCTGCATGGACTTGGGCTCCAAGTCCAGCCATACCGCTATTTTCGCACAGAGCATGGGCATCCCCGCCGTGGTCGGCCTCTCCGACATCAGCCGCCAGATACAGAGCGGCGATACCCTGGTGGTGGACGGCGAGCAGGGCATGGTGATCATCTCACCGACGCCGGAGATAATAGAGAAGTACAGGGCGCGCAAGGAAGAGCTGCAGAAGCAGGAGCATTTTTTCCACCGCCTGAAGGGCCTGCCCGCCACCACGCGCGACGGCCATAAGATAAGCCTGATGGTCAACCTGGACTCGGCCGAGGACGCCCCGGAACTGGCCGCCGTCAAGGCGGAAGGCGTGGGCCTCTACCGCACCGAGTTCCTCTATATGAATCGCGACTCCGTCCCCTCGGAGGCGGAGCAGTATAAGGCCTACTCTTCCGTGGTAAAGGCGGCGCCGCATATCCCGCTTACCATACGCACCGCCGACATCGGCGGAGACCGCGCCACGCAGCTCGGCATAAAGGGGCTCAAGGACGAGCGCAACCCCTTTATGGGCTTCCGCGGGATACGTCTTTTCATCAAATATCCCGAACTCCTCAAGACCCAGCTGCGGGCCATCTACAAGGCCAACACCGAGGGTAATATAAAAATAATGATCCCGATGCTTTCGTCGCTGGACGAACTGCTGACGGTAAAGCGCGTGGCGCAGGACGTGAAGACCGAGCTGGCCGAGGAGGGCTTCACTGTTAAAAAGGACCCCGAGATCGGCGTGATGGTGGAGATCCCCGCTGCGGCCATAATACTCGATTCGCTGCTGGGCGAGATAGACTTCGTCTCCATAGGCACCAACGACCTGGTGCAGTACACCCTCGCGGTGGACCGGATAAACCAGTACGTCTCGGAGCTTTACGAGCCCTTCCACCCGGCGGTGCTGCGCCTGATAAATTTGGTGGTGCAGACCTCCCATAAGAAGGGCAAGCCGGTAAGCGTCTGCGGCGAGATGGCCTCGGACCCTTTCGCCATACCGCTGCTGGTGGGGATGGGCGTGGACATTCTTTCCGTGCCGGCCAAGATGTACCTGCGCTCCAAACACGCCGTCAGGGGCATGAACTTCGAAAAATTCTCGGGTATAGCGCAGCGGGCGCTCAGCCTGCCCACCTCGGAAGAGATCCGCCGGCTCATAGAGGAAGAAGTGAAATAAAGACAGGGGATTCACCGCCGAGGCGCAGAGGTCGCAGAGGACAGAGTGAGCAGGGCGGCGAAATACGGATTAATATTTTCTCCTCCGAACTCCGCGACCTCTGCGACTCTGCGGTGAAATCTGAAAAAGTAGTTTTAAGTCAGTAATTTACATCATGAATATACGAAACTTTTCCATTATCGCGCACATCGACCACGGCAAATCCACGCTGGCGGACCGCTTCATCCAGATCACCAACACCGTCCCGGACCGCCAGATGAAGGAGCAGTTCCTCGACGGCATGGAGCTGGAACGCGAGCGCGGCATCACCATAAAGGCCAAGGCCGTGCGCATGCTCTACAAGTCCGATGCCGGCGAGGAATATATACTGAACCTGATAGACACGCCGGGCCACGTGGACTTTTCCTATGAGGTTTCCCGCGCCATGGCCGCCTGCGAGGGGGCCATCCTGCTGGTGGACGCTTCGCAGGGCGTTGAGGCGCAGACGCTTGCGCACGGGCACCTGGCCCAGTCGCTGGGGCTGAAGATACTCCCCGTAATAAACAAGATAGACCTGGAGCACGCCGATCCCGACGCCACCGAGGAACAGATCTGGGAAGTGCTGAAGAACCCGCTGGAAGCCTCGCGCATCAGCGCCAAGGACGGCCGCGGCGCGCGCGAAGTGCTGGAGCGCGTCATTAAAGAGATCCCGCCCCCGCAGGGCTCCGCGGACAAACCGCTGAAGGCGCTGGTCTTCGACTCCTTCTACGACGTGTACAAAGGCGTGGTCATCTATACCCGCGTGATGGACGGCGCCATTTCCGCCGGCAAATACATCACTTTCCATTCCAAAGGGACCAGCTACAAGGTCGAGGAAGTGGGTTACCTTACGCCGAAGCTTATCAAGTCCGATTCCATAAAAACAGGAGAGGTGGGTTATATCATAGCCGGCATCCGCGACATCCACGAGATAAAGATGGGCGATACCATCTTTGAGAAGGGCACCGTGATCGACGCGCCGCTCTCCGGCTACAAGGAAGTCAACCCGGTGGTGTTCGCGGGCTTCTACCCGGTGAACACCACGGATTACACCGCGCTTAAGACCGCTATCGAGAAACTGAACCTTACGGACTCCTCGTTCAACTTCCAGGGCGAGACCTCCAAGGCGCTGGGCTTCGGCTTCCGGCTGGGCTTCATGGGCCTGCTGCACCTGGACATCATACGCGAGCGCATAGAGCGGGAATTCGATATCCCGCTTATAGCCACCAACCCCAACGTTATCTACAAAGTGCTCGCGAAGACCCATTCCTCCGCCAAGGAGGGGAAATACGTCGAGGTCACCAACCCGGCCGACTTCCCGCATTACGGCGACGTGATGGACATCATGGAGCCGTATGTGCTCGCGAACATCATAGCCCCCCTTGCTTATATGGAAGGGATCATGAACCTGCTCAAGGAAAAGCGCGGGGAACACATAAAGATAGAGTACATCTCCACCACGCGCGTGATAGTGGAGTACTATCTCCCCCTGAGCGAGATCATCCTGGATTTTTACGACAAGCTCAAGTCGGTGTCCCGCGGCTACGCCTCTTTCGACTACGAGCCGTACGAATACCGGTCTTCGGATATGGTGAAGATAGAGATCCTGCTGCACGCCGAATCCGTGGACGCGCTGTCGTTCATAACGCACCGCTCAAGGGCGCTGCACAACTCGCGCCAGATCTGCGAGAAGCTTAAAGCCCTTATTCCCAGGCATATGTTCGAGATAGCCGTGCAGGCGCAGGTGGGCGGCAAGATCATAGCCAGGGAAACGATAGGGGCCATGCGCAAGGACGTGCTGGCCAAGTGCTACGGCGGCGACATAACCCGCAAGCGCAAGCTCCTGGAAGCGCAGAAGGAAGGCAAGCGCAAGATGAAGCTGATGGGCTCGGTGGAAATACCGCAGGAAGCCTTCATGTCGCTTTTAAAGATCAGCCAGGACAAGTAAATCGGGAATCGAAGATCGAAAATCGAAAATCAGCAGAAAAGAATGTTATCGCTCTTCGATCCCCGATCTTCGATTTTCGACTATCGACTTTCGATTTAATTAGCTGTATCATCAACGGAGATAAAACTACATGGAAGAAAAACTTTTCTGGATCGGGGTGCTGATGGGTGTGCATCTTTTCCTGTCCCACCATTTCAAGGATAAGGGGAAGTTTAAGGGCAATTCGCGGTTTACGCGGGCTTGGCACGCGGTTTTCGCCGCCCTGGCGTCTTTCATCGGCATGGTGCTGCTGACGGTGAGCCTGGACAACCGCCGCGGCGACGTGGTGACCTCCATGCTGTTCAGCGGCCGGCAGCTGGCTTTCGGCGCGCTGGCCGCGCTGGCCGGCGCCGCCTACGCCTACTGGCGGGGGCTTTCCGGAAAAACCCCGGTGAAGGACGGCATTAACGCCGCCATGAAGGAGGACATGGAGTGGTCCGAAACCGTTTTTTCCGCCGTGCTCCTGGCCTCCGTGGTGATGTACCTGTTCATACAGGCCTTCAAGATCCCGTCCGGCTCCATGGAGAAAACCTTCCTGATAGGCGACCATCTGTTCGTGAACAAGTTCATCTACGGCTTCCGCATACCCTACACTAAGAAGAAAATAATTAAATTCAGCCGGGTGAAGAAGGGGGATATCGTGGTGTTCCAGTTCCCCTCTTCCGACCCGCGCGAATTCCAGTGCGGCGGCAGCCAGTACGGGAAGGATTTTATCAAGCGCGTCGTGGGCATGCCGGGCGACACGGTCGAGGTGAAGGAGGGGCGGCTCTATTTAAACAACGCTCCGGCCGGCGACGAGCCCTACGCGCAGTACCTGGACCAGTCCCGCTACCCGAAGGCCGCCGAGAAGATAAGGCCGGGCGACTACCAGGTTTTCTGGGAAAACCGGATGCTCGGCAAAATGTTCTCAGAGTATATCCGCGATAATTTCGGACCCATCGTAGTGCCGGCCGGGCAGTACCTGGTTATGGGCGACAACCGCGACCGCTCCTGCGATTCCCGCTACTGGGGGGCTGTGCCGGAAAACTTGATAAAAGGAAGAGCCTGGTTCACCTACTGGCCGCCCTCCAGGATGGGTTTCCCCGATTAACTATTTTTTCACCACAGAGACACAGAGGGAGATGAGAGGAAAAGAGGTAATATCAGACTGGGGAAGGAATTCACCGCAGAGGCGCGGAGGTCGCAGAGAACAGAGTGAGAAGAGGGTTGAAATACGAATTAATATTTTCTCTTCCGAACTCCGCGACCTCTGCGCCTCAGCGGTGAATCCGAAGAGTCCGCCCGAAGGGCCTAATTTATGAAATTCACGGAACGCCTTAAGACAGGGAAGAAAGTGTTCTCTTTCGAGTTCTATCCGCCCAAGACCGCGGAGGATACTGCCAAGCTTTTCGCCACTGCCCTGGAGCTGATGAAGCTCTCACCGGATTTCGTCTCGGTCACGAATTCCTCCAGCGGAGTGGCTCCGTACCGCACCGTGGCGCTCTGCGGCGTGCTGAAGGCCCAGTTCGGCCTGGAGGTAGTGGCGCACCTGACCTGCCTGGCCCACACGAAGTCGGAAATAGCCGGGATCTGCGGCGGGCTGGTGAAGATGGATATCACCAATATCCTGGCCCTGCGCGGCGATCCGCATAACGTCGAGGCTGACGCGCGCCGGTCCGACTACAGCCACGCCTCGCAGCTGATCGCCGACCTTAAAAAAACGGGCGGCTTCGCCGTCGGCGGCGCCTGTTACCCTGAGAAGCACCCGGAGGCGCCCAGCCTGGACGCCGACATAGCCAGGCTGAAGGAAAAAGTTGACGCCGGGGCGGAATACCTGATAACGCAGCTCTTTTTCGACAACGCTTTTTATTTCAGGTTCCTCGAAAAAGCCGCCGCCGCCGGGATAAGCGTGCCCGTGCTGCCCGGCCTGATGCCGCTGACCGGCTACAAGCAGATGCAGAATTTCACCAAGCTGATGCAGGTCGGCATCCCGGACGCGCTCCGCAAAGGCATAGAGCGCTGGGACGGTGACAAGGACGGCATGTTTAAATTCAGCGTGGACTACGCCTCCGCGCAGGCGGCGGAGCTGCTGAAGGGCGGGGCGCCGGGCCTGCATCTTTACACGCTTAACCGCAGCCGCGCCGCGATAGCGATCTTAAAGAACGTGAGAACGGATGTTGCCGTTTGATATAATTGGGCTGGGAAAAACAAATGGAAATCATTCACACAATAGAGGTCAGGGCTCTGGTAGAGCTGCAGAAAACGGACGCCGTCATGGACGCTAAAAGGGCCATCGCGGCCGGGGTGCCGGTCAAGATCGCCGCGCTCAACGCCGCCTTCGAGAAAAAAAAGAATTCTATGAGCGCCGCCAGGGAGGCCCTCCTGGCCTTGCAGGTCAAAAAAAAGGACTGCGAGCTAAGAATAGCCGAAGCTGACGAGGGCATACGCAAGCATCAGCGCGAGCTGAACCTGGTCAAGGACAATAACGCCTTCAAGGCGCTGCTGAGCGAGATCGAGAACGATAAAAAGAACAAGGACGAGCTTGAGACCGGCGTGCTCTGCCTCCTGGAGGAGATCGACAAGGCTTCGGTCCAGGACAAGGCGATACGTGAGGAAGTGAAAAAGCTGGAAGAGACCATGCGCGCGGAGATCGCGGCGCTCGAAGCTACAGCTGCGGAGATAGCGGCCGGCCTCGAAGCCGCGAAAACGAAAAGGGCCGCCGCCGCGGCCGCCCTTAACCCGGAGCTGCTGGAAAAATACGAGGACATCCGCGCGAACAAGAACGGGCTGGCGGTAGCCGCGGTCCACGAGGATCCCTCCAACGGCAAATTCTCCTGCGGCGGATGCCACATGAGCCTTACCCCGCAGAAAACCCTGGATGTGAAAAAGATCGACGCTTTCGCGATCTGCCCGGACTGCCGGCGCCTGCTGTATCTTGAAAGGACAGTTTACCCCGAGCTTGCGCAGAGCGCGGCGCCGGCGGAGCCCCCGCGCTGACAGCGGGACCGATATTTATTGCAGGGCTCAGTATAATGAAGAAAGAGAAGAAACTTAAAATTTTCATAGACGGCGGGTCGCGCGGGAACCCGGGGCACGGGGCCTGCGCCGCGGTGTTCTTCGGCTCCTCGGGGGCGATACTGCGCGAAGAGGGTAAATACCTGGGGCGCTGCACCAATAACTTCGCCGAATACAGCGGCCTGCGGCTGGCGCTGGCCGCGGCGGGGCGGCTGGGAGCTGAGGAGCTGGAGGTTTTTTCCGATTCGGAGCTGCTGGTGCGGCAGTTCAGCGGCCAGTACCGCGTAAAGGACGAAACCCTGGCGGGAATAATGGCCGAGATCCGGAAGGCGGCCGCGGCGTTTAAAAAGATCTCCGTTTCCCACGTGAAGCGGGAGAAGAACAAGGAAGCCGACAGGCTGGTCAACCAGATCCTTGATAACGCGAAGCACGTGCCCCCTGCGGTGGATAGGATCCTGGCCGAGGAAAACGCCGCCCCGCGCCAGCCGAAACTTTTTTAGACCGCGGATGGAGGGCCGCTCTTCCCGCAAGGGAGGGGAGGAACTTCCGAACTTCACAGGGCAGGGTGCCGGTTCAAAGCCGTTAAGCGGCCATAGGCCGGGAGGCGGGGGCTATATCCCCCGTCGACGGACAGCGCCACAGAGAATATACCGCCCCGCCACTTTTTCCGGGCTAGTACCGGCCAAAGTGCGGGGTAAGGGTGAAAAGGTGCGGTAAGAGCGCACCGCGTCCGCAGAAATGCGGGCGGCAGGGCAAGCCCCTCCTGAAGCAAGGCCAAAATTGCGCTTGGATAGCCCGTCCATCCCCCTCCGGGGGGAGGCGCAGAGTGGGCCGCAACAGATAAATGGTCCTCCAGGTCCCGCAAGGGGCTGGACAGAATTCGGGGTACAGTCCGCGGTCTAAAAATATCTTGGGCCCGACGCGGGGACCGGAACGCAAAACCAGCGTCGCGCACACCGTGCGCGCGCTTCCGTGTCTCAGCCTTCGCGCTTACGCAAGCTCAGGCTTCCGACCGGTTTTGCTAACCCGGTCCTCGCGTCAGGCCCTGCGCCCCGGTGTGGGGGAAGTAAGGAGAAAATATGGATTCGCTTGGAGAGAAGATACCTGAGATAAAATATTCTTCGGACGCGAATGAGGTGCCGTGGGAGAACGCGGTGGTCTGGACTATTATGCCCCGCGTCGGTCCCCGCGTGTACGAGTGGCTCGAGCGCGAACACATACAGTATGTTTCCTGGACCAACGGGATAGTCACTATACTGCCTGGTAGGGACTCCATCCTCAGCGACAAGTGCCAATGCATAGTGCTGCCCGCCGGCTTTACCTGGATCGGGAAGAATGTGAAGACCGCTTGACCCGGGTCAAAGCGCCGGCCGGGGAAACAAAGTTAAAATATCCTTAACACCCTCGTTAGGGGTATTTTACGGAGGAATATAAAGAATAATGATGAAACTTATATTGACGGTGCTCGTGTCCGCCGGCTTTCTTGCCGCGGCTAATGCCCAGGTTAACTTTGACCAGGGCGTGAATGTGAATGAGTTTATTTCCCAGGCGCATAATTCCGACCTGGTCCTGCCGGCCGTAGGCCGCGGGCACTACTCGCGCGATTGCGCCCGCTTCTCTTTCGGCCCCAGCGCTACCGCTCTGGTCAGCGAAAAAGTCTGGCTGCGCAGCACCGAGTACGTGACCGAGTGCCACACCGTTATGCAGCCCGGCCCGAACGGCACCATGATCCCGGTGCAGAACTGCTACGACCGCCCCGGCATGAGCTGGAGCCAGGCCGGCCAGATAAAGATCGAGCCCCGCGCGCTGCTCCCCTGGGAGCGCGAGAGCTTCGAGATCTGCATGCAGGGCCCCTGGCTGGACCTGTACGTGAACGCTGCCGGCTACAAATACACCGCCAGGCGCGAGGGCAACTACGACACGCTGTTCGTGCTTACCCCCTTGAACAAGATAGCCATGAAAGCCGACGAGAACGGCCTGAGCGCCGGGACTTTCTCCTACGCCGACGGCAAATACACCTTCACCGTAAACGACAAGTGGGCGAAGGAATACGCCGGCGACAAGGTCGCTATAAAGCTTGACCTCTACAAGGACAATCCCAACTGGTTCGACGGCTACAAGGGCTCGAAGGAATTCACCTTTAACGCTGCCGAGGGCTACAAGATGGTTTTCGCGGCCTCCGACATGGAGCAGCCCGAAGCTCCGGATACCAACAGGGAAGAAGTGCGCGGCTCCAAGAAGTTCTATGTAAAGTGGGGCTTCAAGCGCGTGGGCGCCGTCTCGAAGGATAACTTCGTGAAAAAGGGCGAGACTCCCAGCATCGACCTTAACGCCCCCGCGGGCGTGCGCGGCGCCCAGTCCAGCGACGGCGTGTGCACGCTGGCCATGGATACGAACTACAGCTGCATCTATATGTGCAAGGACGGCTCTTACATCTCCAAGCCGAACCCGTTCCCCGGCCCCTCGATGCCCGGCTACGAGTCGCCGATGCACGGCTGCCGCCCGACCGTGCCGTACAGCCCGTTCATCACGATACTGAACTAAGCGTTAGCCCAAGCCTCACAAAAATACCCGCCCTAACCCGGCGGGTATTTTTTTGCCCGCATTAACTTCCGAAAAAGAGCCGCGAGATGCCCAGTCGGGGTCTACCGCAGGGGCCAGAACGCAAAACCGGCGTCGCGCACACCGTGCGCGGTCACGTATAAACCGCATAGCGGTTTTACGCGACCCCGGCTCGGCGGTTCCGCTTACGCAGGGAACCGCCTGCGCCCTTGCGGCCCGGACGCGCAGCATAATTATGCTGCGCTCTAAGGCCGGGCCTCACCTGCCTGCCTCGGCCTTCGCGCTTACGCAAGCTCAGGCCTCCGGCGGCTTTTGCTAACCTGGCCCCTGCGGTCTCCCCTCCGTAAAAGCAAAGAAGTTTAGCGCTTATGAACACGACAAGCCCTTGTCGGGTTGGTCTGCTATGCTATTTCTAAATAATGGGCAACTTGGCCCTTGACTGTATATACAAATGTGTTACAATATGGGGGTGGGAAGATGATACGCTGGGATCCGGCTAAAAGCGACCTGTTGAAGCGGTTGCGGGGCGTTTCGTTCGAGGAGATAGTGCTGGCGGAATGCTTGTGCTTGCTGAAAAATCCCGTACGCAAGCATCAAAGACTATTATTGTTCCGGCATCAGGGTTATGTTTGGGTAGCGCCGTGTGTTATCAGCAATGGGGAAATATTCCTCAAAACTCTGTTCCCTAGCCGTAAATATAAGCGAATGTTGGAGAGAGGAGAGTTGCCATGAAACGTTTTAAGCTGACCAAGAGTGAGAAAGCCATAGAGAACGCGTTGCTGCGCGGGGAGTACGTTCCCGCCCCGGCTCACGAACTCAAGCTGGTTGCGGACGCCATCGCCGCGCGCCGCAAGGACGCTGTCCTGAACATCCGCATCAACAGCCAGGATTTAAACCATCTTAAACAGAAAGCGAAAACCCTAGGCGTCCCCTACCAGACCTTCATCTCCGAAATCCTCCACCACTACGCCGGCTGAGCTGAGAAATCCGCGAGAAAGGTCAAAAGTAAAGGCATGGCCACTAATCCCGGGTTCAAATCCTAGCCCCGGCTTCGCATCTTGCGGTCTTCTATTCCGCGTTGTTTCTTGAGATAAGGAACAGCGCGGATTTTTATTTGTATAATTAAAATTGGATTTTCGCGAAGGTTATACGGAGGGCTACCATGGCTAAACTTAAGATTAATGCGGCGATAGTTAGGAAGAACGCGGCGCTGTGCAGGAAGCGCAAGATCGTAATCCCCACTTTCGCGCAGATGAAGGACCATACGCTCATCCCCGCCAAGATAAAGACCGCCCTTAAACCCGTAGGGCTCTGGGACATAAACCCCGTAAACCTTTTCCGCATTAACTGGCATAATGACCATAATACAGGCCTGTTCGGCGGCGTCAACTGCCTGGAGATACCCAAAGAAATAACCGGCATAGACGCCCGCGTCATAGGCATAGTCGGCAAATATTTCCCCACCGGCGCCCACAAGGTCGGGGCCGCCTTCGCCTGCCTGGCGCCCCGCCTCGTCACCGGAGAATTCGACGCCGAAGCCCAGAAGGCCGTCTGGCCCTCCACCGGCAACTATTGCCGTGGCGGCGCCTTCGACTCCAAGCTGCTCGGCACCACCCCCATCGCCATCCTCCCCGAAGGCATGAGCAAGGAGCGCTTCGCCTGGCTCAAGGAGATAGGCGCCGAGGTCATAGCCACCCCTGGCACCGAATCCAACGTAAAAGAGATCTACGACAAATGCTGGGAAATAAAGAAGACCCGCAAAGACTGCGTTATCTTCAACCAGTTCGAAGAGATGGGCAACCCGACCTGGCATTACCACGTCACCGGCGCCGCGCTGTAAGAGGCCTTCAACGCGATAAAGGGCCCGAAGAGCCGCCTCGCGGCCTTCACCTCCGCCACCGGCTCCGCCGGAACCATCGGCGCGGGCGACTACTTGAAGAAGAAATTCCCCGGCATGAAGATAACCGCCTCCGAGGCCCTGCAGTGCCCAACCATCCTCAACAACGG
>JAUSCK010000184.1 GCA_030651035.1 Elusimicrobiota bacterium | reverse complement strand
TTTTGCGATAGTTGCGCCGCTTTTCTTCCAGCTGGGAGGGGGGGTCTATAGGGGGGGGCAGGAGGTCTATAATTGGGGGGGGGCGCTCTCTATGCTTCCTCTGCCTCTCTCTGTGTTCCTGTTTGCCCCGCTTATACTCCTGATGCATTCCTTCCGCGGCGTGAAGTCTTTCTCGGTGTTCGCTTTTTCTGTTTTCTCGATAATGATGTGCGGCACAGTAGTTTCGTCTTCCGGAGATGCCGCGGCTGTAAAGGATAAGCTTCTGATCTCCCTGCAGTATCTCCTTCCGTTTTTCGGCCTTGTGCTTGCGGAGCATGCCGGAACCTCCGCTTTTTTCCTGAAGAGGATGGCGAGGGTGTTCCTGTCCGTTGTGATCTTTGTCGTCATTTTGCAGCTGGGCGTCACTTTTTATTCCGGTGTCCCCCGGCTTCAGTCTTATCTGTATTTGTTCGGCATATACAATAATTCCCAATATGCCGTTGTCATACTTGTGTCCGCCTATCTGCTGGCGTTGTTTTCTCTTTATTCCTCGGGCCGTGAAAGAAACAAGCTGCTGTTTATGTGGCCTTTCATGTGTCTTTATGCCGCACTTTCCCGGTCAATGTTCGCTCTCGGCTTGCTGCTGTGCGGTTTAATCCTGTTTTGGATCATCTCCGGCGCCAGAAGTAAGATCGGGCTGATTTTTCTCCTGGGTGTCCTGATATCCGGCGCAGCAGGCGTATATTCTCTGCGTTACGAGGCCGGAGGCTCTTTAGCAAAGAAGATGGAACACCCGATGGTTTCCGGTCTGAATTCCCGCGACGAGGCGGTGAGGCCGACCGCTTCCCCCGGGTCGGGGGACATCGCGGCGGCGCGGGAATCGCTCTCGTATTTGTTCTCTGCTGACATGGATGCAAGATCTGCTATATGGAGTTTTTATCTTCAAGGGATGAAGAAAGCAGACACTAAGACATTGTTATTCGGGCATTCGGCCGTCCCGCAAAGAAATGTTTATCCCAGCGCACATAACTATTACCTGGATATTTTGTATAACTTCGGTTTTGTTACCTTGCTCCCGGTCCTTTTGCTTATTCTTTATACGCTGCGGCTGACTTGGGACAAGAGGATGGAAGTCCTGCGCCACCCCCAGCTGCTGGGCTTGGGCTTTATCGTGTTTTTTTTGATCTTTGTCGAGAATTCCTTTAAAGTGGGCCTGAGGCAGCCGTATTCCGGCATCTATTCCTTTTTCTTGTGGGGGTTGTTCATCAGCCATCTTCGGATTGCCGGAGGTGCGCGGACTGATAAGAGCAGTATGAAGATCGCAGTTTTAAATTTAACCGGGGGGGGCATAAGCGGCGGGCATAGAAAATATCTTGTAAATATCCTGCCTCGCCTTGAGGCCTTAGTGAAAACCGGGACGATCCTTTGCGCTTCCCCTGCCAGTATTAACGTTAAGGGCTGGCTTACCGCGGATACAAGTATTTCCTTCGCAGAATGTGAGACATTCAAGCCGTTTCTGCATTCTCCGTCCGCGGCTTTGAGATCCACTTTGGACTTGTTCAACCCTGAGCTCTTATTTATCCCGATCGAGCGCTACATCAAGTATAAAGGTCTGCCGGTCGTTGTAATGCTTCAAAATATGGCCCCGCTTACCGGCGCGAAAACCGGAACAGGCTTAAAGGAATGGCTGGTTTCAATTATGCGCCGCTATGAAACACGCTACGCCTTAAAGCGAGCCGCCGCCGTCATAGTTCCTACCGCCTATGTGCGCGATTTTCTGATCGGGCAGGAAAGAATAAATGCCCGCAAAATCTTTTTGATCCCTTATGGGAATTCCCCTCTTCCCCCTGCCCCGGTAAAACCCGCCGGCTTCCCGTTTGCCGATAGTAAATTCATTTTTACCGCCGGTTCTATGGAGATCTATCGGGGAGTTGAAGATCTTGTCCGCGCTTTCCCCGCGGTGAAAGCGGGAAATCCCGGCGTTAAGCTTGTTGTGGCCGGGGGGACGCGGACCGAAACAAAACGATATCTGGCGGGGCTCAAGGAAACCGCGTCCCGTCTTGGCGTAGGGGACGATGTCGTGTACCTGGGAAATATCGAAGAGGCTGAGCTTTCCTGGTGCTATTCGAACTGTTCGGCTTTTGCTCTTACCAGCCGGGTGGAGTCTTTTTGTTTTGTCGCTTTAGAGGCTATGGCGCACGGGTGCAGTATCGTGTCAACCGACAGCGCTTGTCTGCCTGAGATTTTTAAAGATGTGGCGTTTTATTATAAGCCCGGTGATGAAAAGGGTCTTTCCCGCGCACTGCTTTCCATCCTTTCCCGTACCGAGGCCGAACGTCTGGTTATCAGTTCCGCTGCTGTCGCGCAAGCTGCGTCTTTCTCCTGGGATGCCGCCGCAGCCGCTACGCTCGGGGTTTTGAAGAAAGCGGTTCCTGCCTCCTGACCTTTTTGGGCTAATATCCCGGCCATTTAAAATTTGTTATTATTAAGTATCGGCGCGGATTTCAGCTATGTTTTTTATAAGGGCATGTAATGGTCTTGGCTAAAACACCAAAAGTGCTTATATTGGGCGGCGGCGGGACATTAGGGCACAAGCTCTGGCAGGTCCTGCCTTCCAAATTCCCGGACACCTTCGTCTCTATCCGCAAACAAAGGGATTTTTACGCCAAGTGCGGGCTTTTTACCGGGCCTAATGTGATCGACGGCCTCGATCTGCGGGATTTTAACCGTCTTAGCGCGGTTCTGGACGAACTTAGACCTGCAGTGATAGTGAACTGCGCCGGGGTGACCCTGCGCAGCAAAGAGGCCCTGGACAGGAACTCGGCCATCTCCATCAACGCCCTGCTTCCGCACAGGCTGGCGGAGTGGTGCTCCCGCAGCGGCGCGCGGCTTATCCATTTCAGCACGGTCTGCGTCTATGACGGCAAGACAGGCGGTTATACCGAGGACTGCCTGCCCGACGCCCGCGACCTTTACGGCGTGACTAAAGCGCTGGGCGACGTTACCGCCCCTTTCGCCCTTACGCTCAGGTCCTCGTTCATAGGCAGGGAGATCTTCGGCGGGGCCGAACTGCTGGAGTGGTTCCTGGCGCAGAAGGGGAAAAAGATCAGGGGCTTCACAAAGGCTTTATACACCGGCCTTACCACCAATAAAATGGCGGAGCTGGTGGCCGACCTGATAGAAAAACATCCCGCTTTGAACGGCCTGTATCATGTTTCAAGCGAGACCCTTTCCAAATTCGAACTGCTTAAACTTATGAAAGAGGCTTATAAGCTGGACGTGGAAATAGAGCCGGACGACACCTTCGAGTGCAAGCGGGACCTTAAAGGCGGCAGGTTCGAGGGAGCGGCCGGCTTCGTCTGCCCGCCGTGGCGGCAGCTGATGGCCGCGATGGCCGCGGACAGTACGCCCTATGGCGACTGGCGGAAATAGACGGGGAAAACAGAATTATGCCAAACCTTAAAAACAAAACCATCCTTATTACCGGCGGTACCGGTTCATTCGGGCACGAACTTCTGACGACGATAATGGATAAGGATTTTAAAGAGGTCCGCATTTTCAGCCGGGACGAGCTTAAGCAGGAGCACATGCGCATCCAGCTTAATAACCCCAGGGTTAAGTTCTATATCGGCGACGTCCGGGACCGCGACAGCGTGGACCAGGCGATGAAAGGCGTGGACATGGTTTTCCACGCTGCCGCCCTTAAGCAGGTTCCTTCCTGCGAATTCTTCCCTATCCAGGCGGTGATGACCAATATATTAGGCAGCCACAATGTGGTGGAGTCCGCCGTGCAGCATAAAATAGAGAGCGTGGTCTGCCTGGGCACGGATAAGGCCGTCTACCCGGTTAACGCTATGGGCATGACCAAAGCCCTTATGGAGAAGGTCAGCCAGGCCGCCTGCCGCGGCCTGGGAGAGAAGGATACACGGATCTCCTGCGTCAGGTACGGCAACGTGATGTGCTCGCGCGGCTCCGTCATTCCCCTGTTCATAAAGCAGATCAAAGAAAAAAAGCCGATAACCGTGACCGACGCCGGGATGACCAGGTTCCTGCTGCCCCTGCCGGAAGCTATAAAACTGGTGCTGTTCGCTTTTTCGCACGCAAAGCAGGGCGATATCTTTATCAAGAAAGCCCCGGCCTGCACCGGCGGAGATCTGGCGACCGCGCTGAAAGAGCTGTTCAAGTCCAATGTCCCGGTCAAGATCATCGGGATACGCCACGGTGAGAAGATCTATGAGACGCTGGTGACTACCGAGGAATTGCGGCGGGCGGAAGACATGGGAGATTATTTCAGAGTGACCATGGACGGCCGGGACCTGAATTACAACAAGTATTTCACCGAGGGAGATAAAAAGGAAGCGCTCCTGACCGACTATACCTCGCATAACACCAAGCGCCTGACCGTGAAAGAGATCAAGGAAATGCTTTTAAAACTGCCTGAAGTCGTTTCGGAATTAGAATAGCCCTGGAGAAACTATGCCTTTGAAAGTAATGACCATTGTCGGTACAAGGCCGGAGATCATAAAGCTTAGCCGGGTGATGGCCGAGCTGGAGACGCACGTCAAACACGTGATAGTGCATACCGGCCAGAATTACGATTATGAACTGAACGAGATCTTCTTTAAGGAGCTGGAGATCCGCAAGCCGGATTATTTCCTCGACTCCGTCGGGACTACCCTGGCGGCCACTATCGGAAATATCATAACCAAGGCCGACGAAGTGATGGAAAAAGAGAACCCCGACTGCATCCTGCTTTACGGGGACACCAACAGCTGCCTCTCGGTCATGCCGGCCAAGCGCCGCAAGATACCGGTCTTCCACATGGAGGCCGGTAACCGCTCTTTCGACCAGCGCGTGCCTGAGGAGCTGAATCGCAAGGTGGTGGACCACCTGAGCGATATAAACATGACGCTGACCGAGCATGCCCGGCGCTATCTTATTTCCGAGGGCATCCGGCCCGAGACCGTCATCAAGACCGGCTCGCCCATGAAGGAAGTCCTGGAGCATTATATGCCCAGGATCCTGAAATCCGACGTGCTTAAGCGCCTCAAGCTTAAGGAGAGCGCGTATTTCGTGGTGAGCGCCCACCGCGAGGAGAACATAGACAGCCCCGAGAACTTCAGGAACCTCCTCGGCTCGCTGAACGCGCTGGCGAAAAAATATTCAATGCCGGTGATAGTCTCCACCCACCCGCGCACGCGCAAGAAGCTGGAAGAGCTGGGGCTGAAAGGCCTGGACAAGCGCATCAGCTTCCTGAAGCCGCTGGGCTTTTACGACTACGTTAAGCTGCAGCTCAGCGCGTTCTGCGTGGTTTCGGACAGCGGCACCATAACCGAGGAGTCCACCATCCTCAACGTGCCCGCCGTCACCATCCGCCAGGCCCATGAAAGGCCCGAGGGGATGGACGAAGGCACGCTTATCATGTGCGGGCTTAAGGCCGAGCGCGTGCTGGAATCCGTGGCCGTGGTGGTAAAGCAGCATTCCGCCGCCAGGAGGCAGTTCCGCCTGGTTCCGGATTATGACGCCGATAACGTTTCCAAAAAGGTCCTGCGCATAATCCTCAGCTATACGGATTATATCAACCGCACCGTCTGGCGCAAGCAGGTCTGATAGTTCCATATGCCGGAAAAACCAAGGGTCTTGCTGATAGCCGAAAGGTTTTATCCGGAAGAATTCATAATTAACGACCTGGCCGCCGAGTGGGCGGCCCGCGGGTTGCGCCTGGAAGTTCTGACGCAGATCCCAAGCTATCCCGCCGGGAAAGTCTTTCCCGGCTATTCCAACAAGTTCTTTTCCCGCGAAACCTGGAAGGGGATCTTCATAGCCAGGTTCTTTACCGTGCCCGGTTACAGGGACTCGCTGTTCTTCAAGCTGCTTAACTACTTCAGCTTCGTTGTGGCGGGTTCTCTTGCCGCTTTGCGGCTGGGCCGCGAATACGACCGTATCTTTATTTACCAGACCGGGCCGCTTACCCAGGCGCTCCCCGTAGTGCTGCTGCGCAAGCTGTACGGCATCCCCATTACCATCTGGGTGCAGGACGTCTGGCCGGACATGGTTTATGCCTACGGCTTCAAAAAGAACCGGCTGCTTGATCTCTTCCTCGACGTGCTGGTGGGCTTTATCTACCGCAACTGCGACACCATAGCCGTTTCCTGCGCGGGGTTCGCTAAAAGCATAGAGCCTTACGTGCCGGGGAAACCAATGCCGCATTTCCCGAACTGGCCTACCGTTACCCCGGCCCAGGCGGGGGAGGGGACGGTAAAGCTTTCCGATAAGTTCAATTTCACTTTCGCCGGGAACGTGGGCAAGTTCCAGAACCTGGCTAATGTGATCCGCGGCTTCGGCCTGGCTTCAGCCGGGAACGACTCCATTCAGCTTAATATCGTCGGGGACGGGTCGGACCTGGAGCGCCTGAAGAAAATAGCCGCCGACGAGAAGGTCCGCGGCGTGGTTTTCTGGGGCCGGAAGAAGCAGGCGGAGATGCCCGCCTATTTCAACGCCAGCGACGTGATGATAGTCTCGCTCTGCGACCAGCCGGTGCTTGCGCTGACCGTGCCGGCCAAGTTCCAGGCCTACCTTGCTTTCGGCAAACCCGTCTTCGCAGTAATGAACGGAGAGGTGAACGCCATAGTAAAGCGCTATGGAACCGGCCTGTGCGCGGCGCCCGACGACCTGGACGGGATCAGGGACGGCTTCATCAGGTTCTACGATGAGCGCGGGAAAGGCCTGGAGGCTTACTCGGCCAATTCCAGGACGCTTCTCGAGACAGTTTATGACAGGAGTAAGATCATCGACGGCCTGACCGGCCTGCTTTAGCCGCGCTGCCTCTTTCAGCCCTGCTCCCGGCATCCTTTTCTTATCCGAAACTACAGAAAACCCTCCGTACCGGCCGGCCCAGAAGTTGTATAATTATTTTATGGCGGGCCTGAAATAATGTTCTTATTCCGGTGGCGGAGGCTTTTCCTCTTTTTAGGGGACGCCGCGTTCTTTTACGCGGCGCTGGCGCTCGCCCTGATGGCGCGCCGGCTGAGTTTTATCCCGCTCGATTTCTTCCTGCAGCATGTGAAGGTCTTTTCCGTTTTTCTCCCTGTGTGGGCCGGGGTTTTTTACGTGGTGGGTTTCTACGACCTGCGCCGTATAAACAAGCTCGTGAACCTTATCAACTCCAGCCTTATCGGCTTCGTGGTGAACCTGGCGGCGGCCTCCGCGCTGTTCTACGCTTTCTACCTGCAACTGGGCCTTACGCCCAAGACGCACCTGTTCCTGACGATATTTTTCCTCCATCTCCTCGCCACGCTGTGGCGCCGGGTCTGGACCCGCGTGGTGCTTTCCAAACTGCTGGTGCAGAAGGTCGCCTTCCTCGGGAACAACGCGCTGGTGGAGGAGATAAAAAAGGACCTGCGCAACAGCCCGCACCTCGGGTTTACCGTGGCGGAACTGCCTGAGCTGCCGGATGACGGCGCCGCCGAGGGCTATTGGCGGCCTAACGGCAGGAGCAGCTCGGACCTGGCCTCCAGGATAGACATGCTCGTGGTGGACGCTGAGGACGCGGAGAAGAACCCCATGACGGAGAGCCAGCTTCTTTCCACCGCCGTGATGGAGGAGATCCCGATAATCACGCACCTGGATTTCTACGAGGACCTCTACGGAAAGATCCCGCCGGAGCACGCCGCGAAGTCAAGCTGGCTGCTCAGCAACGTGCTGCATAAAAGCAACCAGCTCTACGCGGCGCTCAAGCGCCTGCTCGATATCCTGGCGGCCGCGATCGGCCTTGTCCTCACCCTGCCGGTAACCTTGCTGGTCTACGCCTCGATCAAGGCGGCGAACGGCCTTTCCTCTCCGGCTTTTTTCTTCCAGAAACGCGTCGGCCATCTGGGGCGCAGGTTCGTTATCTGGAAATTCCGCACCATGGTGGAAGGCGCCGACAAGGCCGGCCCGCTTTACAAGCCCGGAGCCAGGGATTCCCGAATTACCAGCCTGGGACGATTTCTGCGCTCGGCCAGGCTGGACGAGATACCGCAGCTCTGGAACGTGCTTAAGGGCGATATGTCCCTGGTGGGGCCCCGGCCGGAGTGGACGCGCGAGGTGCGCATCCTGGAGCGTAATGTGCCGCATTACCATTTGCGCCACCTGATAAAGCCCGGCGTTACCGGCTGGGCGCAGATAAATTTCCACGCCACCTCCAGCGAGGCGGAATCGGCTGAAAAACTGCACTACGACCTGTACTATGTGAAGAACATGTCGCTGGCGCTGGATCTGGGTATTATACTCAGGACTTTCCGCAGGGTATTCCAAAAAGACGCCGCTATTAAAAAAGCGGCTTTAGCAGCCTAAAGCTTCTCTTCTTCCGCGACGGCCGAGAAAGACAGCGCCATTAAAATGGCGAAGGCCGTGTGCACGTGCTGGAAGGTGATCTCCGTCAGGTTCATTACATAATACGCTGGCAGGGCGCACAGGGGCCACAGGGTATAGGGGCTCCTCGCCGCCTGGAAGCGCCTGAAGGCGAACAAGAGCATAGCGCCGAAAAGCAGGAGGAGCGCTCCCAACCCAAGGCTGCCCCGCTCGGCCGCTTGGTGGATATAGAGGCTATGCAGGCTGCCCCACGTTTCGAAGTATCCTATCTGCACGGGCTGGAACTTCTTGAATACTTTCTTTATATTGTCCGGGCCCACGCCTAAAACGGGGTGGGCCTTGAACATCTTCGCGCCGAGTTTCCAGAGTCCCATCCTGATATCGAGGCCCTGGGCGGGGGAATTCTCAGAGACGTCAGCTGTTCTTTGTCCGGCCATCACGAGCATGCGGCTGCGCATTACCGGGTTGGTCGTCATGATCAGCGCGGCGGTAACTACCATTATCCCGGCGTAAGCCGCCATCTTTTTTCTGGAGGGCGTGACGAAATAGATCATTGTAAGTACGCCGGTGATAAGCCCGAGGTAGGCGCCCCGGGTCTGGCTTAGAATTATCGAAACAAAAACGGGCAGGGCGGCCAGCTTGTAGAAGAGCTGCTCGTGCTTAAACGTCTCTTTGGCGGGAATGACCAGCCTGCCCAGGAGAAGCAGGAAGGCTATGGTCATAACCTCGCTATAGCGCACCGCGTTCATTAAGGCGTTGGCGCGCACGGCGCCGCTGCCGTAGACGCTGGGGAAAAGATGGGCCACCTGCGCGATGCCGATGGCTGCCGCCAGGGCCGCCCCGGCGGTATAAAAGCCGGAGAGCCCGGAGAGGTGCTCCTTCTTTACTCCGAGCAGCAGAGTGGAAAGGCAGACGTATTTAAGGAAATCTGAGTTGAGCTGGCCCAGGCCCTTTAAAGGGTAATAGGCCGTCAGCGAGGTGAGGAGGCAGACGCACAGGTAAATCATCCAGGGGAGGAAAAGGGGGTGGCCGGTCAGCGCCGGCTTAACAGCTCCGAGGGTCTTTTCTTCCTTTTTCTTTGCGAGCAGCAACCCCAGCGCCAGGAAGAGCGCGGCTTCCACCACAGTGACAGAAAATATCACTGTAAAAGCGAACAGGCAAAGCGAGAAAAATATAAGCTGGTCCAGCGTGTAGCGTCTCATTAAGAGAAATTATAGTAAAAAGCGGCGGGCGATATGGTCCTAAACCCGCAAATGGCAAATTTGCTACAATACTTGCGTAGGTGCCGTATTAGGCCTACGGCCATCAGACGGCCAATTATTGTGCGATTATATAGATTTGCATTTATACTTAAAGTCATAATCAAAGGAGATACATATAATGGCTACTAAAATAGGTATTAACGGTTTCGGACGCATAGGCAGGCTGGTCGCGCGCGCTATTCTCGCGCGGACCGATAATCAGCTCGAATTGGTCGCGATAAACGACCTGACCGACTCGAAGACCAACGCCCACCTTTTGAAGTACGATTCGATACACGGCCGCCTGGCGGGCGAAGTGAAAGCCACCGCCGACGACGAGATCTCCGTGGACGGCAAGAAAATAAAGGTTTTCAAGGAAATGGATCCCTCCAATATCCCGTGGAAGAGCCTGGGCATCGAGATAGTGGTGGAGTCGACCGGCCTGTTTACCATAAAGGCTGACGGCGTGAACAAGAAAGGCAAGACCGTGAAAGGCGCCGAGAACCACATCACCAAGGGCGGCGCGAAAAAAGTCATCATCTCGGCCCCCGCTCAGGGCGAGGACCTGACCGTAGTAATGGGCGTTAACGACGATAAGTACGACGCCAAGACACACCACGTCGTGTCCAACGCTTCCTGCACCACCAACTGCCTGGCCCCTTTCGCCAAGGTGCTCCAGGACAATTGGGGCATTGAGAAAGGCCTGATGACCACCATCCACGCCTACACCAACGACCAGAAGGTCCATGACATGGCCCATTCCGACCTGCGCCGCGCCCGCGCCGCCGCGCTCTCCATGATCCCTACCTCCACCGGCGCCGCCAAGGCCATCGCCCTGGTCATGCCCGAGCTGAAGGGGAAACTGGACGGCTTCGCCATACGCGTGCCCACTCCCAACGTCTCCGTCGTAGACCTTACCGTCACGCTCTCCAAGCCGGCCACCGCCGAGGAGATCAACGCCGCCATCAAGAAGGCCGCCGAAGGCCCGATGAAGGGCATCATGGAATACGTCGAAGAGCCGCTTGTGAGCATCGACTTCAACCACAGCCCGCTCAGCTCCAGCGTGGACGCCCTCAGCACCAAGGTCATCGGCGGGAACATGGCCAAAGTGCTCGCCTGGTACGACAACGAGTGGGGCTATTCCAACCGCGTGGTGGACCTGGCCCTGCTGATGATAAAGAAAGGCCTGTGATTTAGCCTGGGTGTCGGGTCCGCGCCGCGCGCGGACCCTAAGACGCCCGGCGTGTTTGAGTCTGCGGGAGGAGAGCAACAATGGCTAAGAAAAGAGTGCTGATAATGGGGGCCGCCGGACGCGACTTTCATAATTTTAACGTTTATTACCGCGACAATAAGGATTGCGAAGTGGTGGCGTTCACCGCGTACCAGATCCCCAATATAGCGGGCCGCAAGTACCCTA
>JAUSCK010000171.1 GCA_030651035.1 Elusimicrobiota bacterium | reverse complement strand
TGTGGAAGGAAATTTCCTGGTGGGGCGGATATTTAAAGACGATCTGGACTTAAACAGTCAGGCGCTGGCCTGGCTGGATGCAGCCAACCGGCGGCGGCTTCGTGAATTCAAGGCGAGTCCGGTGGAGCTGTTTGCGGCGGAGCGGCCGCAAATCGTTCCCCTGCCGCTGTTTATCCCGGAGGTATACCGGATATGGCAGCGCGGCGTGGACAGTTACAGCTGCGTGAGCCTGCATGGCCTTAAATATCCCGCGCCGGCTGCTTACATAGGAAAGGAACTGGTGGTCCGGGAGACCAAAGACCGGGTGATATTCCTGGATGGCCGCGATGAAGTCGCAAACCTTCCGAAGAAGACGGAAGGCAGTCCGCCCCCGCCACAGGCGCCATTCGCACCGCGCCGGCAAAAATCGGCGCAATTGGCGGAAGAAGGCAAATTGAAAGCGTTGGGCGGCGTGATGGAAGCCTATCTGCAGGCGCTTAAGACAGAGCGCGGGCCAAGGTACATCTGGAGCCTCAAAAAACTTTATCGGCTTGCCTGCCAGTATAAAGCCGAGGATTTACTGGCCGCAGTGGCTAAAGCGGCAGGGCATCGCCTTTTCGACATCAACCGCGTAGAGACAATTCTGCTGCAAGATATCGCGGGGCGTGATTATTTCCTGCCGCTCGAATCGCAACCTGAGGACTATGAGGCGTGGCCACAGTATCAGCAAGGCGCGGCTACGCCCGAACCCGACTTAAAAAACTACGCACCGGAGGAGGAGAAAACCGATGATAAATGATATCCATAACCTTTGCGACGCCTTACAACTGCGCCATACCCGTAAGATTATAGCCGAAACCATTCAGGACGCCCAGAAGCGCAAACCCGCATACAGCGCCTTCCTTTTAAACCTGCTCCGCCAGGAGCATCAGGACAAGCGCAACCGCGCTATAGCCAACCGGATAAAACATTCAGGTCTGAGGGAATTCTGGACGTTGGAAACATTTCCATGGCACCTTCAGCCCTGTGTGGCAAAGCACAGGCGGGCAATTTATGAACTGGCGGAACTGGACTTCATCGATCGCGGCGAGTCCGTAGTTTTCACCGGGCAGGCGGGTGTTGGTAAAAGCGGCCTTGCGTCGGGGTTGTTGATTAAAGCGCTCTTCGCCGGCCGGACCGGTTGTGCGATTGCGGCGCAGGACCTTTTTGACGACCTCGCCGCCAGCCTGGCCGATCGCACCACCAAGGCGCTGCTTCAGCGGCTGTCACGCATGGATTTATTGGTGGTGGAAGAGTTCGGTTACGTCAACGCGCCGAGCCAAGCGCAAATCAACAACTTCTTCCGGCTAATGGACGGCCGCTGTAACCGCAAGAGTACAATGATCACTACAAATTTAGGGTTTCAGGAATGGGGTAAGTTCCTTGGCAACGGCCCGCTGACCGCCGCGCTGCTAAGCCGCCTGCTTCAGAAATGTCATGTCTTCCCATTCCCCACCATCGCTGTGAACCTGCGTGAGCCCAAACTAAAACTTCCGACCTCAGCCCCCATCCCGGAAATACTCAAAAACAACTGACCTCCGCTGAATTTCCTGCGCACAATACTGGCTCACTTCTGATTAGCAGAAGTGGGTCAGTTCCCGTTGGCGTCCGGGCTTAGGGAGCAGTGCGTTCTGCTGCTGGCTCCTGTCGGCCACCTAAAGACCAGCGCCTGCACCATAGCCTATCCGTTATTCCGGCTGACCGAGAACCACAACCTGCGGATTCTGCTGGTCAACGAAGTATTGGACAACGCCAAAGGCTTTCTGCGTGA
>JAUSCK010000163.1 GCA_030651035.1 Elusimicrobiota bacterium | reverse complement strand
CGACAAGGATATGCAGGTGTCTTATTTCTCCATGGAATACGGCATCGGCGAAGGCCTGCCGATCTATTCCGGCGGCCTGGGCATGCTGTCCGGCGACCACCTGAAGTCCTCCTCGGACCTGGGGATGCCTGTTGTCGGCATGGGCCTGCTTTATAAAAAAGGCTATGTCCAGCAGGTGCTCAACCGGGACAACTGGCAGGTGGAGCGGTACCCCGAGAACGACTGGTACAATATGCCGGTGCAGATAGTGAAGGAAGCCTCAGGCAAGCCGCTGATCGTGGAGGTGGACCTGGCCGGAGAGCGCGTGCGGGTGGGCGTGTGGAAGGTGCCGGTGGGCCGCACCTCGCTGTTCCTGCTTGACACCAACCTGCCCGAGAATTCGCCCCAGGCCAGGACGATCACCGAACAGCTTTACGGCGGCGACAGGGAAAACCGCATACGCCAGGAGATAGTCCTCGGCATAGGCGGCGCGCGCGCGCTTGAGGCCATGGGCCTGAAGCCGACCGTGTTCCACGTCAACGAAGGCCACAGCGCCTTCCTGCTTTTTGAGCGCGTGCGCCAGCTGATGGCGAACCGCGGGATGTCCTTCCCCGAGGCGCGCGAAGTTGTGTGGGCGTCCTCGGTATTCACTACCCACACCCCGGTGATGGCCGGCAACGAGTATTTTGAATTCGAACTGGTGCGCAAATACCTGGAGGTCTATTCCCGCGAGCTCGGCCTGACCTTCCCCGAATTCCTGGAGATCGGCAAGGAAGAGCACTCGTCGATGGGGTTCTGCATGACGGTGGTGGCTATGCGGCTCTGCGCTTCCCTTAACGCGGTCAGCCTGCTCCACCGGGACACGTCCCGCGACATGTGGCATAAGATCTGGCCCGGGCTGCCCCGCTACGAGATTCCCATCGAGGGCATAACCAACGGGGTACATACCTGCTCCTGGATAAGCCACGAGCATCATAAGCTTTACAGCCGTTATCTGGCCGGTGGCGGGGGCGGCATACCGGACTCCTTCAACTTCGCGAAGACCGCGGAGATCGACGACAAGGATATGTGGGATACGCACATGGTGCGCAAGGAGAAGCTCGTCAAGCTTGTGCGCGAGCGCCTGAAGCGCCAGCATATGCGCCTGGCCGCCGACCGGACCGTTATGGCCGAAGCCGAGAAAGTTCTGAACCCGGAATACCTTACCATAGGCTTTGCCAGGCGTTTCGCCACCTACAAGCGCGCCACGCTGTTCATGCGCGACCTGGAGCGCCTGCTTGAGATCGTTGCCGACGAGAAAATGCCGGTGCAGTTCGTGTTCGCCGGCAAGGCCCACCAGGCCGATGCCAGCGGCAAGGAATTCATCAAGGCCGTGGCGAAGCTCTCTCAGGATAAGCGCTTCAAGGGCCGCATCATCTTTGTGGAAGACTATAACATGAACGTGGCCCGCTATATGGTGCAGGGAGTTGATGTGTGGATGAACAACCCCATAAGGCCGCTGGAAGCTTCCGGCACCAGCGGCATGAAAGCCGCCGCCAACGGCGTGATGAACCTGTCCGTGCTGGACGGCTGGTGGGTGGAGGGCTACTCCCCGGACGTGGGCTGGGCTATCGGCGGCTCCGACGCCTATAACAGCGACGAGGAGCGGGATTATGTCGAGTCGGAGTCCATCTACAACCTTATAAAGAAAGTCATCGCGCCCCTTTATTACGACCGGGGCGACGACGGCCTGCCGCACGGCTGGATACAAATGATGAAGGCCTGCGTGCAGAAGCTGGTGCCGCATTTCAACACGGACCGGATGCTCCGGGAGTATTACGAAAAATTCTACTCCCAGGCGCACCGCTCGTCAAAGAGGTTCGCGGAGAACTCAAGGGTGGCCGAGCTGGCGCGCTGGCGCAGGAAGCTGGGAGACAACTGGTCTATGGTCAAGGTGGTTCCCGACCACTTCAAGCCGGAGATGGAAGTGCGCGCGGGGGTGAAGCTCCCCGTGAGCGCCGTGGTGTGGCTTGGCGAGCTTAAGCCGGAAGACGTGGACGTGCAGCTGCATATCGGCCTGGCCGACGGCGAGGCGCTGTTCAAGGAAGGGCATTCCGTTTCAATGACGCACGACGCGAGGATGGGCGACGCCTACGTCTACAGGGGGGAGGTCCCCTGCTATAAAAGCGGACGCCACGACTTCGCGGTGCGGGTGGTCGGCAAGCACCCCGACGCCGTGAACCCGTACATGCCGCTCTTTATTAAATGGAGCGAGGAATAGTGTTTTTTCGCTGCAATTAATATATAATGTTCTTAACGGCCGGAAACGGCCCGGAAGTATCAGTAATTAAAGAGAGGTAAATAAGCAAATGGCAAAAGGTAAAGTAAAGTGGTTTAACGACAAGAAGGGTTTCGGCTTCATCATACCGGATGATGGTTCAAAGGATCTCTTCGTGCATCACTCTTCAATAACCGGTGAAGGGTTCAAAACCCTGGCGGAGAACCAGGAAGTTGAATTCGAGACCGAAAACTCCGATAAAGGCCCCAAGGCCATAAACGTGAAGAAGATCGCCGGCAAGTAAAACGGACTTTCTTAAAATCGAGCCGGCCCCGCTAAACGGGGCCGGCTTTTTTTGCGCGCTGATATAAAACAAAAATCCCCGCTCCCCGCTGCCCGACTCCCGATTATCGATTTTCATTCTTCCTAATAGTACATCAATTCGCGCTTGGTGATTTCCGGGGCGTACTGCGTGTCCTGCATGCGGTTGCCGTTGTACACTATCACGCGGCTCCTGCGTTCCTCCGTCCAGTTGCCCTTTGCGTCATATTTGTAGCTATAGGTGTACTCATACTTGGGCTCGGCGGCGTCCGCGTCGTAAACCAGCTCTTTTTTCGGACGGCCTTTTGCGTCGCCGTAAATTTCGTTCCGGGCTACGGGCTGCTCCCCCGAGTCGTAGGTTGAGCGCACCTCGCGCCGCAGCGTGCCGTCCTCCCGCATTTCAAAAATAATTCTCTTGCGTAGCTCGTTGGTCTCGCCGTAAACGGAATGCGTCCTGGAATTCGTGGCCTTGTTCCATGTATAGGTCTCGCGCCTGAGCTGGCGGCCCTCAAAGTCGTTTACGGTCATCTCTGTCAGGTTGTTGGCCTTGTCGAAGGCGTACAGCGTAACGCTTTCCAGGTTCATCAGCGGGTCAAAGGCGTGCTCCTCGGACGTGAAGCCGCTCTTGCTGTAAAGCCTGAAGATCTGCCGCACCGGCTTGCGGGAGGTTTCCCTGCCCTGGGAGGGGGAGGCGTCGTAAACCTGCACCACCCCGAAATCCTTTTTGCGGTATTTGCGGCAGAAGTCGTCCAGCGAGGACTGGGCCTCGTCGCTGAAGGTCGTGGTCAGCTTTTCCTCGGACTTGAGGTTTTCGCAGAGAGCGCGCGCCTCCGCCTTTTCCTTGTAAGCATAGGAGTTTTTCAGCACCAGGTTCTTTCCGTCGTACTCGGCCTCCTCGGTTTTCATCCCGTACAGGTCGCAGGAGACGGCGTTGACGCTTTTGGGGGAGCCCTCCAGCCACTCCTTGCCGCGGCGCAGCGGCTGCATGCGCGAAATCTTCAGGGTGCGGGTTTTTGGCGTGAACTCGGGGCACTTAAGGGCGGTCTGGGCCGCTGCCGGCGCCCACAGGCAGAAGGTAAAGGCAAGGAAAAGTATGGCTTTCATTATATCTCCACTCGGCTGTCGATAAATATATTATACTTTTACGAGGCCGCAATTAATACGGATTATAATTTTAAGGAGGCATTCATGCCTGAAACCAAGCAGGAAGCGAACAAGCCGATGCAGCTTGAGGTGCAGATGGACGAAGTCACGGCGCAGGGCAGCTACGCCAATCTGGCCGGCGTCACACACAGCGAGACCGAGTTTATTTTTGATTTTCTCTTCCTGCAGCCCAACCAGCCCAAGGCCAAGCTGCGCTCGCGCATAATTTCAAGCCCGGTGCATACCAAGCGCTTCCTTGCGGCCCTGCAGGAGAACATAAAGCGTTATGAGGAGCGCTTCGGGCCTATTCCCGAGCGCGCGGTAAACCTGACGCAGGGGCATAGCTGAAAAATCAGGGATCGAAAATCGGCAATCGAGAATCGGGGGGAAAGAAAAGCCCCGATTAAAAAGAAAACCCGGAGAGATCCGGGTTTTCTTTTTTGACTCCCGACCCTTGACTCCCGACTATTTATGCCCCTGCAGCAGGAAGGTCTGTCTTTCCAGAGGGAGGTGGCAGTTGAGGGCATATCCCTTGACCTGTATCCTCTCCCTGGCGTCGGCCAGCATCTTGTCCAGCTCGGCGTCGGAATAGTCGGGGTGGGAGTGGAAAAGTATCAGGTCGCGGGCCTGGGCCTTTTCCACGGCGAAATCCACGACGATGGAAAGGCCGGAATGGCCCTCATGCTTGCGGTCTTCGTAGTCCTTGTCCGTGTAGACCGAGTCGTGTATAAAGATGTCGGAGCCGCGCACGAAGCCGCCCAGCTTTTCGTCGTAGTCCTGGAAGGCGGTGGCGTCGCCCCAGATCTCGCTGTCCGGGGCGTAGGTGATCTTCTTGCCGAGAATATCCAGCACGTAAACCATGGTGCTGGTGGGGTGGTTGGCGTACATCGAGGAAAGTTTAACGCCGGGGAACAGCTCGTAATTGTCCTCGAGAATTTCGTAAATGTCTATTTTCGCCTTGGGCGGCTGCTTGGTGAGAGAAAAGGAGCTGTAAAAGGTGGCCTGCGCCACTTCTTTAAGGCTCTTTTCTGGGTCGTTGGCTCCTATGATGTGTATGGAGAAGCTGGGGTCGTATATGGGGGCGAAGCGGCCGAGACCCAGAATGTGGTCAAGGTGGAAATGCGTGAGGCAGATCCAGATGTCCTTGTAGTAGAGCTTCTTTTCCATTATCTCCCTGCCCAGCTCCACTATGCCGGTGCCGGCGTCGAAGATGAAAATGTGTTCCTTTGTTTCGACGGAAACGCAGGAGGTCTGGCGCCCGTAGCGGGACACGGTATTGGGCATTACATGCGGCAGGCCGCGGGCGCCCCACACCGTCAGGCGTATCTGGCCGACGTCAAGGTCGCTGGCCTGCGCGACCTCGTCCTCGCGTATGATGGCTGGGACGTCTGGGACCGCCTGCGCGGGGGGCTGGGCCGGCGAGGAGCCTTCCATTATGGTCTTGACCGTGCTGGAAAACGATTCCATCTTGTAGGGCTTCGACAGGAAAAAGTCAGCGCCGAACTGAAAGGCGCGCTGCTTTTCCACGTCGTAGGACTTGCCGGAGACAACGATTATTTTTATGTGCTTTAAAGCGGGGTCTGATTTTACGGCCTTGCAGATGTCCATGCCGCTTATGCCCGGCATCATGATGTCCGTGATGATCAGGCGGGGCATCTGCGCCGTTATGGTGGGGAGGGCCTCCAGCGAGTCCTGTACAAGGGTGACGGTGTAGCCCGCGTCGGTAAGAAGGTCGCGCGAAAGCTCCCCGACCATCGGGTCGTCGTCTATGATCACTATGTCGGGTTTTGCCATTATTTTCTGACGCGCAATACCTGCCGGCGGCGGATTAGAGCTTAACTGTCACACGGCCGAGCCGCCCAAGTTCGCTATTTACTATAATACATTATACATTTTAGAGCGTTAAGGAAATGTTACGCTGGGATTGAATTATCTAATGTGATCAGGCGGACCCGGCGGCTGGTGTACTCCGGCGTACGATCGCACAGGCAACCATTTATGATGAGAATAATCGCGGGTACCAAAAGAGGCAGAAGCATTTTTTCGATCCCGAAGGATAAGTTCGTCAAGCCCATTTCCGGGCGGATACGGCAATCCCTCTTCGACATCCTGCGCCCCTATGTCACCGGGGCCGTCTTCCTCGACCTTTACGCCGGCACGGGGGCCGTGGGGCTGGAGGCGCTTTCCCGGGGGGCGGCGAAGGCTGTTTTTGTGGAAAGGGACGGGTTGTGCATGAAGACTATAGAGAAGAACATAGCGCACCTGGAGTTCGCCGAGCAGGCGAAGGCGCTGAAAGCGGACGTTCTCTCCGGAGTTAAATGGCTCGAGCATTTTTCCGACTACAAGGGTTATGACATAGTTTTCATGGGGCCGCCGTACCGCACCGAGGAGAACCTGCCCCTGTTCTACAGCATGGAAACACTGAAGCTCCTGGCGGAGGCGGGTATCACCACCCCGACGGCGCTTATCGTGGTCCAGCACCACAGGAAGGAGGAGGTGTCGGCCCCTCCCGGCCTTGAGCATGTCCGGCGCGAAAAATACGGAGATTCCGACGTGGACTTCTTCCGCCCGGTAAAAAAACAGCCGTCCGACGGGTCTGATGCGGCGCCTGTAAAACAATGATCTTCGACCCTTTTGAACTGAACTACAGCAAGATAAAAGCCTACCTGGACTGTCCTTTCCTTTACCGCTATATTTACGTGGAAAGGCGCTTCACGCCGCCTACGTCGTTCTCGTCGCTGGGACTTTCCGTGCACAGGGCGCTGGCCCGCTGCCACGCGGCGCCCGGCGGAGACCTGAGCGACCTGCTGGCGCATTACGAGGACGCCTGGCTGCACCAGGGCTACGCCACCGCTCAGGAGAGCATGGAGTTCTACAACCGGGGCGCGCGGGTGCTGGAAGACTGGTGGCTTTACTTCCAGGAAAACAGGGCGCAGGTCATCTACTCGGAAAAACACTTCGAGTTCCCTTTTGAGAAATGGCGCGTGAAAGGCACGATCGACAGGGTCGACCGCATGCCCGGCGGGCTTGTGGAGCTCATCGACTACAAAATGGGATTTGAGGGGAAGACGGGCGACGACGTGGCCGGCAGCCTGCAGCTCGCTATTTACGCCGTAGGCCTCTCCCGGGCCCTCAAGTTAAAGGTGGGGTCCATAGCCTATTTTATCCTCACCGGCCCGACCAAGATTTCCGTGCCCTACGACCCCTCCGCCGAAGAGGCCACGCTTAACCTTGTGCGCGAGACCGGCGAAAAGATGCTGGCGCTGGACCTGTCCCGCAAGGGAAAGTGCGGGCGCTGCCCCATAAGGAAGCTGTGCGCGGGGTATGAAGAGGGCGGACAGTAGGCAGCAGCCGGCAGCCTTGGGGGAAGGCGGAATTAAAAAACCACGGAAGAGATCCGTGGTTTTTGTTGTACTTCCGTATTCTGTCCACTGTCAGCTATATACTGTCGCCCTGGTGCGGCAGGTTCTTTGTTTCGCGGTAGATCTGCAGGAAGACCATAACGCAGGAAATAAGCAGCGGACCCAGTAAAAGGCCGAGCGGGCCGTAGACCTTCATGCCGCCGAAAATACCAAGGAAAAGAAGGAAGATCGGGAGCTTGGCGCCCTTGCCTATGAGTATCGGGCGCAGTACGTTGTCCAGCAGCCCGACCACGATTGCGCCCCAGAACAGCACGAACAGCCCTGTGTTCAGCCCTTTCCAGAAGAACATGGCGGCCGAAAGCGGCAGCCACACCAGGCTGGTCCCGACAAAAGGCACGAGCGCGGCGAAAGACGTCAGCACGCCGAAAAGCGCCGGGGCCGGGACGCCGGCCAGCCACCAGCCCAGCGCGCCTATCAGCCCCTGGCACGCCGCGGTCAGCAGCAGGCCGCGGACCACCGCCATCGTGGTCGTGTACAGCTGGTTCGCTATCCGGTGCTTGTATTCCTGGTCCATCGGAAGGATGTCTATCAGCCAGCTCAGGAAGCGCTCTCCGTCGCGGAAGAGGACGAAGAGCGTAATTATCATCACGACGAAACTGACCAGGAAGAAGAAGATGTTCCTGAGCAGTACCGTGCCTGAACTGGTGATATTCTCCTGTATGGTCTTCAGGTTCCCTGTGACTATGTCGGCCAGGTCCAGGTCCCAGTAGGTCTTCAGCGTTTCCGGCATCTGGATCTGCAGGTCCCGCTGGGAAAAGCTGGTCAGCCACTGGTTCGTTTTAGGATACAGTTCCCGCGACTCCTGCAGCAGCAGCCAGCCGAAAACAAGCAGCGGCAGCACCACGGTAAGAACGGCCGTAAGGGTGGAGAAGGCGGCCGCTACGGTACGGTTCTCCACCACGCGCCGGCGCGTCCAGAGATTCAGCGGGTAGAAGGTCAGCGCCAGCGTGGCGGAAACCAGTATTGCCCCGGTGAACGGCGAGAGGATGCGCAGAAGCTGATAAAGCAGGAACAGGAGTATCCCGAAAAAGAAAAAATTGAAGAGCTGCGCCTTGTCGAACCGCAGCAGCTTGGGGAGCGGGGGGGTGCCGTTCATTAAGGGAATTATACTATAGAAGCAGCGGAGCGCAACGGCGCGGAGCAATAAGGCGCCCTTTTTTGCTTCCTGCTGCTGTAAATTTGTGTCGCTTAGCTCTCCTATGCTTTAATAAGGATAGACATGAAGAACTACTTCAAGGCTTTGGACCGGGGCGAGGTTACCACTTTCTCGCGCAACTCCTACGAGGTGATCTTCGCCGTCTTCATGATAGCCCTGGCTTATTTCTACCGCGGCAACCCGCAGATAGTCTATCCGCGCATCCTTTATTTTTTCCTGCTGCTGCTGGGCTCCAACTTCTTATTCAACTACCTGCTGAGGCGCCGCGCCGCCGTGAACCTCTGGCTGATAGACCTTATACTGCTGGTTAATTTCTGGGTGATAACCGGGGTGCTTTATTATTCCGGCCGCGGGGGGTCGTATTTCTGGGTGCTTTACCTGCTGCCGGTTTTCGCGGCGTCGCTGATGGCCAGCTTCAAGGATTCGGCGGGGATGGTTTTGCTCTGCGTGCTGTCCATAACGATAATGGCCTGGCCGGTGGCCGCGGGGGACCTTGCCGGGGCGCTGGCGCTGGCCGTTAAAATCGGCGTGCTGACTTTTTCCGCCGGCGTCGTCTACAGCACCGCCCAGTCCCGCAAAAGGGCGGAAGCCGGGCTGGCTTTCAAGCGCGAGCAGGTGGAATTACTGGAGAAGAAAGTAACCGATACTGAAAGCGAGATAGTGAAAACCGCCTCCGCCGGCGAGGTGGGGACGCTGGTGAGCGGGGTCATGCACGACCTGGGGAACGCCGTCTCGGTGATACTGCTGAGCGCCGAGCTCGCCGTTGCGGCCGAAAAGCCGGAGAAGCGGGACCTGGAGCGGGTCCTTAAGGGAGCCAGGTACGCCAAGGGCCTGCTGGCCGCCGCGCTCAGCATAGTGCGCGGCCAGGAATACACGTTCGAATCCGTGCAGCTCAGGGAGCCCGTCGAAGGCGCGGTCCTGCTCACCGATTATACCGCCAGGAAGAAGAACGCCCCGGTGGAGCTGGATCTCCCGGAAGGGCTGCCGCCGCTGCGCATGAGCAGGGCGCACATGGAAAGGGTTTTTATAAACGCGCTTTCAAATTCCCTCTCCTTCGTGCCTAACGGCGGGAAGGTGAGGATCTCGGCCCGGGCCGAAGGGGACCTGGTAATAACGGAGATCTACGACAGCGGCCCGGGCTTCCCGGAGAAAATGCTGAAGGAAGGGATAAAGGCCTTCGGCACCACGCGCAAAGAGAAAGGCGGCACCGGTCTGGGGCTTTTTGTCTGCGACCAGATAGTGCGGCGGCACGGCGGGGAAATGCGCCTGGATAATCCGCCGGGCGGCGGTGCGAAGGTAACGATCTCGCTTCCTGCCGGAGGGCCCGCTGAGAGCAGCGGGAAATAACCGGCAGCCGGCGCTCCCGGCCTTCATGGAAGTTGCTGACCGACGGTTACCGGTCTCTTTGCGGTTCCCTCAGCTTCGCCGGAACATCCACAATATCGAAACGCCAAGGATCACCCTGTATATAATGAAGGGGGTAAGCGTGCGCTTTTTAAGCCAGGCCATTAAAAGCCCTATACAGGCCAGGCCGGTTATAAGGGAGGCTGCCAGCCCCAGAGCGAAGGCCGCGTTCAGGTCTCCCGGAGAGATCTTGCGGGCTTCCAGCAGGGCCGCTCCGAAGATGATGGGGGTGCCCAGCAGGAAGGAGAGCCGCGCCGCGGCTCCGCGCGTGTAGCCGAGGAAAAGGGCGGCCATTATCGTCATGCCGGAGCGCGAGGCCCCGGGCATTAAAGCTATGGACTGGGCCAGCCCTATCAGCAGGGCGTGCTTCAGCGAGAAAGAGTCTTCCTCCACGGCCTGCGCGGGCTTGCGGTCCGCCAGGTAAATAAAGACCGAGAAGAAGAGCAGGTTGAAACCTATCCAGAGCGGGTCCCGGAATTTTGTTTCCGCCAGGTCGTTCAGGAAGACGCCCGCCAGCCCGGCCGGCACCGAGCCCGCCGCCAGCAGCCACAGCAGGCGGCCCTCTTTTTCCGCCGGGCGCTTTACGGCGTCCGAAAAGATCTTGAGCCAGTCCCGCCAGAAATAAACCAGCACGGCCAGCAGCGTGCCCAGGTGCAGCATCACGTCGTAGGCAAGGCCCTGGTAGGGCCAGCCGAATACGCGCGGCGCCAACGCCAGGTGGGCGGAGCTTGAGATGGGCAGGAATTCTCCCGCGCCCTGCAGTACCCCCAGTATAATCGCCTGTAACTCAGTCATGGATCCGTACCTCCGTGCCCGGATAATAATGCCGCAGTATGTCCCGGTATTTAAAGCCTTTGCGCGCCATGCCCTCGGCGCCCCACTGGCACATGCCTACGCCGTGCCCGTTGCCGACCCCGTCGAGCAGGACATAATCCTTCCCGGAGAGGATCTTGAAATAGGAGCTCCTGACGCCCTGCCAGCCGGCTCGGCGGCCTATGCCGTGGTAAAAGTCCGTGGCCGTAACTTTCACCCTGCGGCGCTGCGTGTAAATCTCGATCTCCGCGGCCCTGCCCGAGGCGCCCCAGGCGCTTATCCTCATGCCGCGCGCCTCCTCGTCGGGCACCAGCCAGCCGGCCCGGCGGCCCAGGCGCGTGAGCCCGGTAAAATAAATTTTTGTCTTCCACGCGAAGCCCGGCGCGATAGAGCAGTAGGGCCGGCCCGGCGGGCCGTCCCGCACGGAGACAAGGTAAGGCTTGTACTCGTAGGGCCAGACGAAGGTCATGTCCTCCGTGCGGCCGCCGCAGACGGAATGGTAAAAGGCGGCGGCCGGCTCTCCCCTGTACAGAAGCATCTCGCCGCGCGTGGCGCCGGAGGCCGCCAGGGCCCTGGCGCTTGGCGCGCCGAGGCCGGTGTAAAGCTGGCAGTGCGTAGAATCGCACATGTTGTAGCCCTCTCCGCTGTGGTTATTCATGTGTTTCACGGTATAGGAGCGGGCCGTCACCGCCTGCGCCTTGTAGGCTTCGGGGTGGGAAAGATCCCCGGCCTCGCCCGTTACAACGCCCGCCAGGTAGGTTTCCAGCGGGACGGTATTTATTATTCTCAGCAGGTTTTTTTGGGAGGTAAAAACCAGTTCCCCTCTGTACAGCCTGCGGGGAAGGCCGCTCCCGGAAAGCCAGACCGCGCCGAGGACCCGGAGGTTTTTTTCCGGCCCGGCTTTCAGGGCGCCGTCGAGGACGACCGAGGAGCCGCGGGCGCGGGCCCGGGCCTGGCCGCCGAGCGGGCGGCCTCCGGCGCTGGCGCCGCCGTTAGCGGGCGAAAGCGTGACGGAGTATGTTTTGTGAAGGGAGTAGACGCGCACGGCTATCTGCCGGCCGGCTGCGGCCGGTCCCGCCGGAGCCCGCGCATGTGCCGTATCTGCCGGCCGGCAGAATGCCAAAAACAGCAGGAGTAAAAAAGCTTTCAACGGCTTTTTACCTTGGGCAGGGGGGGAGTATAAAATTCCACCAGGGTGCCTGACCCGGGTTTACCGACGAGGTTAAGGCGGACGAACCCGGCCGGGGAAAGGCCGAAGCTGTCCTCGCCGAGCAAACAACCGGCTGCGGCGCCGATCAGTGGCTGGTGTCCCACCAGCAGCGCCCGGGGGCCGTCGGGGAAAGACCGCAGTACGAGTTCCAGAAGCGCCTGGAGCGGGCCGTCGCTGATAACGGGGGAGGTTTGGCGTGCGGCGCCCGGGAAGACGCCGGCCGCTATCTCGGCGGTGCGGCCGGCCCGCAGGAAAGGGCTGGAGATTATCAGGTCCGGGACAAAGCCGGAGGCGCTCAGGTGCATGGCGGTTTCAAGGGCTTCTCTTTCTCCAAGCGCGGAAAGCGGGCGCTCCGAGTCCAGGAGTACTCCGGCCTCGCGCTCCGAAAGTGCGTGTCCGTGCCTCATTAATACTATTTCTGTCATGCTTGTATTTTACAAATTTTCTCCGCCTGATAGCCCCTCCTTTCACCGGAAGTTGAAGAAACCGCTTTAAAACCAGCCGGGTATTTTAATAATATAGAATAAATATCAAGAAGTCGGGAGTCGAGAGTCAGGAGCCGTGAGTCGCAGAACGGAAAGAAAATATTATTCTTTGACTCCCGACCCCCGACTCCCGTCTCTGATGCAGTGAGAGGAGATCTATGTCTATTTTCCAGGTTAAATCCGTCGACGAGATAATGGCCGAGTCGCACGAGCGGGGCCACAAGCTGCCCAGGGTCCTGGGCTCTTTCGACGTGACCATGATAGGCATCGGGGCCATCATCGGGGCCGGCATTTTCGCCATGCTGGGCGAGGCGGCGGTTAAAGGCGGGGCCGGGCCTTCCCTTATAATCTCTATCATCCTCACGGCCATAGCCTGCGGCTTCGCCGCGCTGTGCTACGCCGAGCTCGCCGCCATGGTGCCCATTTCGGGCAGCGCCTATACCTACGCCTACGCGACCATGGGCGAGCTGGTGGCCTGGATAATCGGCTGGGACCTGATCCTCGAATACGCCATCGGAAACGTGGCCGTGGCCATCAGCTGGTCGGGCTATTTCAACGATTTTCTGCAGAGCGTCTTCGGCTTCGGCGTCCCGCTTTGGCTGAGGACGGACTATCACACTTTCCTGAAGTCGGGCGCCGATATCGCCTCCGTGCCTCATATCCTCGGCGTCCCGGTGGTCTGCAACCTGCTCGCGGTTTCCATAATGGGCCTGTTGACCTGGGTGCTGGTGCGCGGCATCAAGGAGAGCACCCGGTTCAATTCCGTTATGGTGGGGATAAAGCTCCTGGTCCTGGCGATCTTCGTATGCGTGGGTATATATTATTTCGATCCCAAGAACTGGACGCCTTTCGCCCCGGGCGGCTGGAAGGGCGTTCAGGTCGGCGCGGCGTACATCTTTTTCGCCTACATAGGCTTTGACGCGGTGTCCACGGTGGCCGAGGAGACCCGCGACCCCCAGAAGAACATGCCCATAGGCATAATAGGCTCGCTGATCATCTGCACCATCATCTACATCCTGGTCACGGTGGCCCTGACGGGCATGATGCCGTTCACCGAGCTGAAGGCCAAAATAGCCGAGCCGCTGGTGGCCGGGCTCCAGTATAACAACGCGGCCAACTGGCTGGTGGGCCTGGTCTCCTTCGGCGCAGTGGTCGCCACCACGGCCGTCCTGCTCGTCTTCCAGATGGGGCAGCCGCGGATCTTCTTCTCGATGAGCCGGGACGGGCTGTTGCCGGCGTATTTCGCCAGGGTGCACCCCAAATACAACACACCCCACGTCACCACGATCTGGACCGGCATCTTCGTGGCCGGCTTCGCGTCGTTCTTCAGCCTGGATACCATGGCCGAACTCTGCAATATAGGCACGCTGTTCGCTTTCATCGTGGTCTGCGCCGGCGTGATAGTCCTGCGCGTGAAAGAACCGGACCGCCCCAGGCCTTTCAGGGCGCCCGGGGGGTATGCGACGCCGGTCCTGGGCATATTCTTCTGCCTGTTCCTGATGCTGGGGCTCGGATTCATGACCTGGCTGAGGTTCTTTGGCTGGCTGGCCGTGGGCCTGGTCATATATTTCTTCTACGGCTACAAGAATTCCCGCCTTCGCACCGGCGACCTGGCGCTCAGGCCGCCGACGACGGGCCATATAGTGTAAGCAGCAGCGGACTTAAAGGAGAATTATGCTTGATAAAATGAAGCAGCTTTGGGAGATGAAGGGCAAGATGGACGAGATAAAGAAGGAGCTGGATTCGCTGCTGCTGGCCAGCGAGGACAGCATGGTCAAGGTCAGCATAACCGGCTCCCAGGAGATCAGAGGCGTGGAGCTGAAGTGCGACCTGGCCACCGTCAATAAAGCCAAGCTCGAAGCCGCCCTGGCCGAGACCATCAACCGCGCGGTGCGCGAGAGCCAGAAGGCCGCGGCGCAGAAGATGAGCGCGCTGGGCGGAATCCCGGGCCTTTCTTAAGGTATAAAGAAATAATATTAGAGAAAAACCCGGTTTAGGCCGGGTTTTTCTTTATAGGCAGAGCCGCGAGATGCGAAGTCGGGGGCCTACCGCAGGGGCAGGAACGAAAAACACGTTCGGCCACACCGTGGCCTCACTCGGTATTCGCCCGCCGCGCTTATGCAAGCGGCGGGCTCAACGACTGTTTTTCTTATCCTGCCCCCGCGGTCTCCCCCTCCGTTAGCAACGAGCTTTCAGGGTGGCGAGGGTATGGGTTCGGCGGGCCTTCCCGCAGGCCGAGGCTTGCGTAAGCGCCGAGGCCGAGGGGTGAGCGCGGCCACGGTGTGGCCGATAGCGCGCCCGCCGGGCCCATACCCTCGCCACCCCCTGCGAGGCGCGTTTTTGTGTTCCGGTCCCCACGGGTAGGCCGCCCAGCCGTCCGTCAGGATGTAATACTTTCCCGGCGCCGCCGTATTTATTAGTATAGAGAGAATGCCAGGCACGGAATTATGAATTTCACCGAACTATACGACCGCTACTTTGCCAAGGTCTATAATTACGTGCGCTACCATGTAAGGCTGCCGGACGAAACGGATGACGTTACGGGAAAGGTTTTTGAGGCCGCGCTAAACAGGTTCGAAACTTATGACGCGGCGCGCGCTCCGGTCCAGGCCTGGCTCTTTACAATAGCGCGCAACGCGGTGATAGACTGGGCCAGGGCCAGGAACAAGCGTAACGAGGTCTCGCTGGACGACGCCGCGGAGCAGCCTGGAACCGAACCCCGCGCGGAAGCCGCTCTTGAGAAGAAAGAAGAAGCCGGGATGCTTCTTGAAGCGGTGGCGGGGCTGGATGAGCGGTCGAGGGATATAATAGCCCTGAAATTCAGTTCCGGTATGACCAACCGCGACATAGCGCTGATGACCGGGCTCGGCGAGAGCAATGTGGGGATAGTGATCTACCGGGCGGTCAAGAAAATGCAGGCGGTTCTTGAGGCTAAGAGAAAGTTATGAAAGAGGCTGAGACAGCGGAACTTTTCAACAAGGAACTCGACGCCCTCCTTCAGGACGGGCGGGGGCACGCCTTCAGCCCCGACCCCGGGGCGATGGCGCTTGCCGGTGAGCTGGCCCGCGCCGATTTCAGCGGGCAGTCCCTTATAAAGGAAAGCCTGCGGGAGCGCCTTGCAGGTAATGAGGCCGGCGGCTTGCTTGAAGCGCTGCGCTCGCTGTTCTCCAACAATTACGCGCGGGCGGCTATCACCGCCGCCGTGCTGGTAGTCGCGGTGCTGCCGCTGGCCCGCCGCCACGCCGGGCGCGCCCCGGAAATAACCGCTCCCATAGCGGCAGCGCGCCTGCTTCTCCCGGAGGAGGCCGCTCACGAGCGCGGCCCGGTCTCGCGGTTGCGGGCCGCCCCGGAGCCCTCCCGGAACGCGCGGGGGGGCGGGCTTTTCGCCTCCATCCCGATGGCCAGGCTGGAGACCGAGCCGCTAAAGGATTTTCCGATAACTTCGGCCGGCTCCGGGTCCCCTGTAGTGCTGGCCGAGGGCCGCGAGGTGGAGCTGGAGAACGGCTCCGGCATAGTATTCGAGACAGAGGGTGAAGTCTTCACCCTTGAAAGGCGCATTATCACGCCGGAAGACATTTTTGAACGCAGAGTAATTTAACTGAGCAAAACGAGAGGAGGCCTTATGAAAACAATTAAACTCGCGATAGTGTGCGCGGCCGTGCTGGCGGCGCCGGCAACCCTGCGCGCAGCCGATCCGGGCGCGGCGGAGACCCCTGCTGTTTCCACCGGGACCCGGGTGGTGCTGCCTTCGGGGCTGGTGTATGGCTACAGGGGGACTTCCCTCCCGATAGGTGGGGACCAGCTCCTTTATCTCAAAAAAGGAGACCGCGTAGACGTGCTGGTCACCTTCGACGCAATGATGGGGGACAAGGATAAGAAGGAGCGCAAAGAGAAGATCACCTCGACCTTCCTGCAGAACATCGTCGTAATCAATGTGCGCAGGCCTGAAAAGGTGGACGATGCCGGGGCGGTGGAGCTCCTGCTCAATCCCGTCGAAGCCCAATACGCCGCCCTGGCCATATCCCAGGGAAATATACACATAACCGTGCGCGCGTTAGGCGACGTGGAATTGCACCCCATGGAGATGGCCAGCTTCCGCAAGCTGATTAAATAAGGGACCCGAGGAGGACTTATGAAACTCAAGATAACTATTCTCATCCTATCGGCCATGCTGGCCGCCCCTGCGGCGGGGTACTGCGCCTCTCTGTCCATGGAAGAGGTGGCCTGCGCGTCCGAGGACATGCAGCTGCTGTATTATTACCTCGCGCCCGAGCCAGGCCAGACGGTGAAGGAGCGTCCAACGAAGTGTCATGGCGCCCAGACCACGCTAAAGATGCCGGATTGGCTCGAAAAAGACCTCCCGGCTATGCGCGAGCGAAAGGTATGGAAGGATCCTGAAGAGGGGGATTTAAGCGAAGCACAGGTATGGCAGACGGCGTTCTCCATCCTTTATGAGTTGGCCGCCACGACCCAGAAGACCCTTCCTAACGAGCAAGGAGGAGCGGCTGTGCCGATCTCAAAGCTTGATGTGAACTTTGACGACATACGCCTGCGCTTAATAATGAGCGTGGACCGGCTCACCCGCGCGGACATCAGTAACTCCTTCAGCGGCAGGGGAGCGGCCCTGCTTTCCACAATGAATATGGGGATGAAGTACATCGATGCCCTGACCGATGCTATAGCTAAGGACGACAAGGAAGGTTTTTACGAGAATGCCGGTGAGCTATCAAAGCTGAGCCGCGACCTGTTCGCGCAGATGTTCGAAGCGCCGCGCGCGGTCACGTTTAAATATATGCCGAAGGCACGCATGTTTCCCGGCTACAGGGGGGTAAGCCTGAAAGTCTCCGGCTCCCAGGTCATGTTCCTGGAAAGCGGGGAAAGGGTGGACATGCTGGTGACCTTCGACGCGCTCATGGGCTCCGGGGCGAAGGAGAAGGTTACCGCCACTATACTGCAGAACGTGTTAGTGGTGAAAG
Organism: Elusimicrobiota bacterium; assembly: GCA_030651035.1. Lineage (GTDB taxonomy): Bacteria > Elusimicrobiota > Elusimicrobia > Elusimicrobiales > UBA9959 > UBA9959. The sequence continues at coordinate 6,130 of JAUSCK010000163.1, read as the reverse complement.
TGTTCAGGCCAGCCTCTCCCTCCGAACCCGGAGTGGTGCAGCTGCTGTGCAACCCCAACGAGGCGCAGTACGCGGCTCTCAGCTTCGCACAGGCCAGCAACATAGTCATAGTACGGCGCGCGGCCGGCGATCTGGAGATGCGCCCGATGGAGATAGCGAGCTTCCGGAAGCTGTTCAAATAACCCCGCACTTTTTCCGGTGCGGCCAAAGTGCGGGGCAAGCCCGGGGTTTTTCGGAATAGTCTAAAGTCCAGGGCGGCTTTCGGCGGGTATCTTGTATGAAAAGAAGCGAGGCGGGGAAAAAACTGACGCTGGTGCTTATCCTGGCGCTCGCGCCGGCAAGCCCCGGCCTGGCTTCGGGGGAGAAAAGCCTGCCGCTGTTTAAACTGGATTCGGTGAAGATCTCCGGCCTCCCCGAGATACCGGACGGCTGCATCTCTCCCGTCCCGCCGCCTACCGATACCGGCTATTATTTCGGGGCTAAAAAAGGCGGCGTGCGGCTGGATAGTTCCATAGCGGTGTTTATCGACGGGCAGGCGGGGCGGGCCGAGATAAATTTCCCCGCGGCGGAACACAGTGAGGAGCGGTCCGGCTTCAGGTCTTCACTTTTTATTAAATTCGCCGAGCATAGCTCCGCGGCAGTCCTGTCCTGGGCGACCGTGGTCTGTTCCGGCCGGCAATACCTCGGGTATAAGGGCTCCAGCCTGAAGTTCCCGGACAGATCCGGGGATTTCATCATCAAGGACGAAACCCTTTCCCTCGGTCCCGCGAAGACGCGGCTGGGCATGACGCACCCCTGGGTTATCCCGGCCGCTCAAACAGACAACTTCCAGGGCCTGCGCTGGTGCCAGGTCGCGGGGTACTGCCCCCCGGAGGACCAAAGCCTGGACCGCCTGTGCACTTCCGATTTCCCCGGCAGGATGAAGGCGTACGCGGTTAAAGCCCTGCCGGCTAAGGCGGGCGGCTACAGCTTTAAATACGACCCGGCAAAGAACGAGCTCACGGTGAGCTGGACGAAATAAATCGATCCGTATAACTTTGCCCTTTTGTATAATTAATTATGCATGAATGGGCTTTAGCTGAATCCGTTATAAAAACGGCGGTTGAATACGCCGGCGCTGAAAAAATCACAAAACTCAAAGAGACCGGGGTGGTCTTCGGCGAGCTGCAGGCCATAGATAAAGAGATCTTTATTTTCGCCCTGGAGGAACTGCGCACACAGTTCCCCGCAGCCAAAGCCTGCAAATTCAGGATAATAAAACAGCCCGCGGCTTTCCGCTGTAAGGCCTGCACCCGAGAGTTCACTTTAAAGGGCCTGAAAAAGACAAAAGCCGAGGCCGAATTCATACATTTCGTTCCCGAGATGGCGCACACCTTCCTGAAATGCCCCGGCTGCAAGAGCCCGGATTTTGAAATTATCGCCGGGCGCGGCGTCAGCATTAAATATATGAAGGGCAGCCGATGAAAAGCCTCGACCCCAGGCCCTCCGTAATAGAAGAGAGGCTTAAAAAGGTAAAGCGGATCATCGCTGTTACCGGCTGGAAGGGCGGCATAGGCAAAAGCGTCACCGCCTGCGCCATGGCGCTGCTGCTGGCGAAAAAAGGCTATAGAACCGGCCTGTTCGACCTGGACTTCGCCGGGGCCTCCGACCATATAATACTCGGGGCCAGGGGGCTGTTCCCCAGGGAGGAAAAAGGCCTTGAGCCGCCTAGCCTTGAGGGCGTGAAGTTCATGTCCGTGGTTTTTTTCTCGGAGAACAAGGCCGTGCCGCTGCGCGGGGCCAACGTCTCAGACGCGATAATAGAACTGCTGGCTATAACGCAGTGGGGTGAGCTGGACTTCCTGGTGCTGGACATGCCGCCCGGCATAAACGACGCCGCGCTGGACGTGATACGTTTCGCGCGGAAGGCCGAGGTGCTGGCCGTAACCACGCCTTCGGTGATAGCCCGCGACGTGCTGGCGCGGTCTTTGGCGCTCTACAGGAGGCTGAAAGTGCCGATATTGGGCGTAGTCGAAAATATGGCGGCCGGCGTAAAACCGAAAGGCGCGGCCGCGGCCATAAGGCGCGACCGCGGGCTTGAGAAAGCTATAGGCCGCCCGTCGGCGCTGCTTAAAACGGCCTTCGCGGCGGACCTGGGCCGGGCACTTCGCTCCCTGGGGCTTTTATGAGTCCGCGCAGCGCCCGGTTTTACTCCAAAATCCCCCGCCGCCGCGGACAGCTGAGCGCGCGGCTCCCACGGTAGTCAACAGCTTTTAGAATTTTGTATGATAACCATGTAGTCGCAGAAGGAACGGGGTGCGAATCCCCGGCTGCCCCGCAACGGTAATGCCGCAAGGCTGAGCCCGGTCTACTGCAAGCCCCTGGGTTAACTCATGGGCGTCCGAGGGGAAAGCGTAAAAGCTCAACCTCCGGCTGAGTTTTTTTTATGCCTTTTTGCGGCTGTTCCGGCGGTAAATCATATATGAAAAATATTAAATGCGAACTCGGAAACTTTTTAAAACTCTGTGCGGCGGCATTGTGCCTTTGCGGTTTCTCAAGCCCGGCCCAGGCCAGGCGCGTCGTTTCCCTTATGCCCTCCTACACCGAGATCATATTCGAACTGGGCGCGGAAAAAGATCTTGTCGGTGTTTCCAACTTCTGCAACTGGCCGCCCGGGGCCGGGAAAATAGAGAAGACGGGGGACTACCTGCGCCCGAATATAGAAAAGATCTATTCGCTTAAACCCGATACCGTGTTCGCCGGGGCCTGGGCCGACGCCTCCTCCTCGAAGCAGCTTTCTTCAATGGGCGTTAAAGTGGTTTCCCTGTCCGAGGAGAAAAGCGCCGCGGATATTTTCGCGACCGTGCGCCTTATTGCCGCCGAGCTGGGGCGCAGGCGTGAGGGCGAGCGGCTTGTTAAAAAACTTTCGGCCCTGATGCCGCATGAGCCTCCCGCAAAGCCGCTGAAGGTCTACCTCGAGGCGGATGCCGGCGGCTGGACGGCGGGAGGGCAGTCTTTCCTTTCCGACGCTGTGCGGCTGGCCGGAGGCAGGAATATTTTCGGCGGCGAAAAACGGGGCTACTTCCAGGCCTCGTGGGAAGAGGTCCTGCTGCTGGACCCGGAGGCCGTCATACTGCTTTCAGGCACTGAAGAGGAATTCCTGGCGCGCCCCATGGCTAAGGGACTGGCCGCGGCAAAAGCCGGGCGCATCATAACCGGGCTGGACCGCGACGCTTTTTCACGCCCTGGGCCCAGGCTTTTCAGCGAGATAAAAAAACTCCGCGGGCTGCTGTATGGGAAAAAATAAATTCCTGATATTCCTCGCGGCACTCGCGGCCGCCTGCCTGTTCTCGCTGGCGGCCGGGCCGGCCGGCTGGTCGAACTACGACATCATAATTAACCTGCGGCTGCCGCGCACGCTGGCCGCGCTGGCCGTCGGGGCCGGCCTCGGCCTCGCCGGCGCGCTTTTCCAGGGCGTGCTTAAGAACCCCCTCAGCGACCCGTACATACTCGGCACCTCTTCGGGCGCCACCGCCGCCGCGGTCTTCTGTTTTTTAGCGGGTATTGAAAGGACCTCCCCTGTTTTTTTTCTGGCGGTTTTCGCGGGGGCCTTCGGCGCCACTTTCCTTTCCTACTGGCTGGCGCGGCTGGCCGGGCGGCTGTCCGACGCCGCCCTGGTCCTTGCCGGGGTGGCTGTCAGCGCCTTCCTCTCCGCGCTGGTGATGCTTACGCTGACCTCGTCGGGCGCGCGCTCTTTCTCCCTCTTCTATTTCGTGCTCGGCGGCTTGTATTCGGTCCAGCCCGGCGTGCTTATTATCTCGTCGTTAATTATCGCGGGTTCGGGGGTATTGGCCATGGCGCGCTGGCGCGCGCTCGACGCCATGGCCCTCGGGTCCGAGAATGCGTACCACCTGGGGATAAGCCCGGAGCGCGAGCGCATCCTGTTCTTTACCCTGGCCTGCGCTTCCACTTCCGCGGCCGTGGCTATCGGCGGTACTATAGGCTTTGTGGGGCTGATGACGCCGCATATCGTGCGGCGTATAACCGGCCCTTCGGCGCGGGCCCTGGTGCCGGCAGCGGCCCTGGGCGGGGCGGCTCTGCTTACCGCCGCTGACGCGGCCGGGCGCTCTCTCTTTTCCCCGTCCGAGATCCCGGCCGGGATAGTGATGGCGCTGGCAGGCGCCCCTTTCTTCATGTGGCTGCTGTGTAAAAGCTCAAGAGGCCGCGCCTGATGCCGGCCCTGAAAGTTTCCGGGTTGACTTTTTCGTACGGGCCCCGGCCGCTCATACAGGACCTGTCTTTTGAGCTGTGCGCCGGGAGCTTCCTGTGCGTGCTGGGGCCGAACGGTTCGGGGAAGTCCACGCTTTTAAGGCTGCTTACGGGCTTCATGAAGGCGACGTCGGGTTCCGTGAGGCTTGGGGGGGAAGAGGCGGCTTCGATCGAGCCGGGTCGGCTGGCGCGCCTGGCGGCCTATGTGGCCAGCGAAACTTCCACTCCTTATGATTTTTCGGTGCGGGAGACCGTGCTGCTGGGGCGCACGGCCAGGGCGGGCTTCTGGCGCGGCTATTCCGCGGAGGACGGGGCCGCGGCCGGCCTGGCCATGGAGGAGACCGGCATAACCGCGCTGGCGGAGCGGTCCATCAACACGCTTTCTACCGGAGAGCGGCAGCTTGTTTTTATAGCGCAGGCCCTGGCGCAGGAAGCCCGCCTGCTACTGCTGGACGAGCCTACCTCGCATTTGGACCTTAAATACAAGTCTGAAATTATGGCGCTGCTGGCGCGGCTTGCCGGGCGGGGGCTGGCGGTGGCTGCGGTGCTGCATGAGCCCGCGCTGGGCCGGCTGGGCTGCAATAAGGCGCTGATCCTGAACGGCGGCGGCTCGTACTCTTTCGGCGCGGCGGCGGAGATGCTGACGCCGGCGCGGCTGGCGGCGGCCTATGGCATCCCTCCCGATTCGCCCCTGCTGCCGAAGTAAAATACAAAAGCAGAACCGCTTTTTCGGTTTTCCGCTTTACCGTGAGCCTCCTGATGTTGTAAACTCTATCAGAGGGTAGTGAGGGGTGTTCACCCGTCCATCGTATTCTGAATTACTACCGGACACGCCCCCGGCCAATACAGACAGTATCATAAATCCGAAAGGAGACACTGATGACTTCGTCAGGGCAATTAAATAAGGATAACACCGGGCCAGAAGCCGAGCACAAGGCGCTGCCCGAAGGCTACGGCACCACCGAGGCGGCTTTGCTGCCGCGCGATCCCAACTGGATGTTCATCTACTGGGAAATAACCGAGAATTCCAGGAAAAACGCCTGCCGCCAGCACGGCGAGGATATTTTTCAGAAGGGCCGCCAGGTAATAAGGGTTTGCGACGTCACCAGCGCCGCCGACGGGGTTTCTCCCTCCAGGTATTTCGATATCCCGGTCATGTTCGAGGCCAGGAGCTGGTACGTGAACGTGCAGGAGAGCGGCCGCCCCTACTGCTGCGAGGTCGGCCTGGCGATGCCGGACGGCTCCTTTATCAGCCTGGTGAAGACCAACACGGTCAACCTGCCCGGCGGGCGCGTTTCCGACGTGGCGGACGAAAAATGGATGGCCGTTACCGCCGACTTCGACAAGCTGCTGCAGCTTTCGGGCGTAGAATATATAGGCAAGGGCTCCGGCGAAGTGGCTAAGTCCCTGGCCCAGCGCTGGGAAATGCTGCGCGCCGTTTTCTCCCGCGCCTCCTCGTGGGGCGTAAGCTCCATGTCCTCCCAGACGCTTCAGAAGCCCGAGCAGCAGAAGAAGTTCTGGCTGGTAGCGGACTGCGAGCTGATACTTTACGGGGCCACCGAGCCCGACGCCTTTGTGACCGTTTCCGGCCGCAAGGTGAACCTGAACCCGGACGGCACCTTCTCCATGCGCTTCGCGCTGCCGGACGGCATTGTTGACCTGCCTATAAAGGCCCTCTCCAAGGACGAGACGGATTCGCGGGCGATAGACATCAAGGTCACCAGGGCCACAACCACCGATGGCAAATAAAGAAAAAGGTTACCTTGCTTTAGTTCTGCACGCGCACCTGCCGTTCATACGCCACCCCGAGTACGAGGACTTCCTGGAGGAAGACTGGTTCTTCGAGGCGATGTGCGAAACCTACATCCCGCTGCTGGACGTC
>JAUSCK010000158.1 GCA_030651035.1 Elusimicrobiota bacterium | reverse complement strand
TACGTCCCCGGCTGGGACTGCCACGGCCTCCCCATCGAGCAGGCTTTGCTGAAAGAGATGAAGATGGGCAAGCGCCACATCGACGACATCCCCGCTTTCCGCCGCAGCGCGCGCGAATTCGCCACCCGCTTTCTCGAGCTGCAGCGCACGGAGTTCAAGCGCCTGGGTGTGCTGGGCGCCTGGGACAAGCCCTATATCACTATGACCAACGAGTACGAGGCCACGGTCATAAAGGCCTTCCGCGAGCTGCTGGAGCAGGGCCACATCCACCGCGACAAAAAGACCATCTACTGGTGCGTCTCGTGCGAAACCGCCCTGGCCGACGCGGAAGTCGAATACAAAGACAAGACCTCCCCGTCCATCTACGTGCGCTTCCCGCTGGAGACCCTGCCCGACGGCCTCGCCGCCGTGGCGAAGAACCGCGCCTCCATCGTCATCTGGACCACCACGCCCTGGACGCTGCCCTCCAACATGGCCGCCGCCGTAGCGAAGACGGAGGACTACCGCGTACTCGAGACCGGCGGGCAGTACCTCATCGTCGCCGACAAGCTGGCTGACGCCTTCCTGGCCGCCACCGGCCTCGAGGCCGTGAAAGGCGACCTTATACCCGGCGAAAAGCTGGCGGGCCTGACGTATAACCACTGCCTGGCGCCGCATCTCCCCGAAGCCCGCCGCTTCCCGCGCCAGATCATCACCACTGATTTCGTGGACATGTCCACCGGCGCCGGCATCGTGCACATCGCCCCCGGCCACGGCGAGGAAGATTTCCACGCCGGCAAAAAATGGGGCCTGGAGATCTTCTGCCCCGTCAAAGAGGACGGGAAATTCAACGCCGACGCCGGCATCTTCGAAGGCATGAAGGTCTTCGAGTCCAACGACAAGGTAGTGGAGGCCCTGCAGGCCGACGGGCTGCTGCTGGCCCACAAGAAGATACAGCACAGCTACCCGCACTGCTGGCGCTGCAAGCAGCCTGTCATCTTCCGCGCCACCGAGCAGTGGTTCCTGACCATAGACCGCGACGGCCTGCGCGAGAAGCTCATGAAGGAAGCCGACGGCGTGCACTGGATCCCCGAAGCCAGCCACGGCCGCATGACCGGCATGCTCAAGACCCGCCCCGACTGGTGCCTTTCGCGGCAGCGCTACTGGGGTACGCCCATCCTGGCCGTCTACTGCAAAGAATGCGGGAAGGTGCAGGAGGATTACGCCTTCCTCAAGCGCATGGAAGACCGCGTGCGGGCCGAGGGCAGCGATTTCTGGTTCTCCGAGCCCGTAGAGAAGCTGATGGAGCCCGGGCAGAAGTGCTCCTGCGGCGGGACCAGGTTCTCCAAAGAGAAAGACATCATGGACGTCTGGCTGGACTCGGGCGTCTCCTGGTACGCCGTTCTGAAAGGGGGCATGCTGGGCCCCGGCGACTTCTTCCCCGCCGACCTTTACCTGGAAGGCTCCGACCAGCACCGCGGCTGGTTCCAGACCTCGCTCATCCCGTCGGTGGCGCTGAACGGCCACCCGCCCTATAAAGCGGTGCTGACCCACGGCATGGTGCTCGACGAGCAGGGCCGCGCCATGCACAAGTCCACGGGCAACGTCCTCGCCCCGCAGGAAGTCATCTTGAAATACGGCGCCGAAATACTCCGCCTCTGGACCGCGCTGTGCGACTACGGCGACGATATCCGCATCTCGGAGAAGATCCTCTCCGGCACCATCGACACCTACCGCAAGATACGCAATACCGTGCGCTACCTGCTGGGCAACCTCAGCGACTTCAGCCCGGCCAAACACCGAGTCCCCGACGACAAACTGGTGGAGACGGACCGCTACATGCGCGCCCGCCTGGCCGTCACCGTGGCCGCGGTGCGGAAGCATTACGAGGCCTACCAGTTCCGCCCGGCCATCAGGGCCGTGGCCGACTTCTGCATCCTGGACCTCTCGTCTTTCTACCTGGACTCGCTGAAGGACCGCCTTTATACCTTCAGCCCCGACGCCCCGGAGCGCCGCTCCGCGCAGACCGTGCTGTACGACATCCTCATAGCGCTGCTGAAAATGACGGCCCCCGTGCTGTCCTTCACCGCCGAGGAGGCCTGGCAGACCGCGAAGGCCGAGATCGACCCGTCGCTCGAAGAGAGCGTCTTCCTGGCCGACTACCCCGAGTTCCCCGCCGCCTGGACCGACCAGGCCCTGCTCGCGCGCTGGGAGAAGATCATGGCCGTGCGCGAAACCATAACAAAGGCCATAGAGGAAGTCCGCCAGACCGGCGCCGTGGGCTCCTCGCTGGAGGCCCGCATCGTCCTGCGCACCTCCAAGCCGGAGATGAAGGCTTTCCTCGAATCCGCCCTGCCCTTCTGGCCCCAGGTGGCCATAGTCTCGGAAGCGTCCGTTGAATTCGACGCCGCGGCTACGGAGCTGGAAGTGAAGGTCAGCAAGGCCGAAGGCGCAAAGTGCCCCCGCTGCTGGCAGTGGCGCCGCGACATCGGCTCCGACCCCGCCCACGCCGGGGTGTGCGGCCGCTGTGCCAAGGCCATGGAGGACGCGCCCCGGGGATGAAGAAACTGACCACTCCGGCCATAGTGCTTTCGGTTTTCCTGCTCGACCGGGCGTCAAAGGCCTGGGCGCTCAAGGCCCTTTATCTCAAATCAGTGAAGGTTCTTTCGTTCTTCCACCTCACCTACGCGGAAAATACCGGCGTGGCCTTCGGGATGTTCCGCGACAGCAACCTGTTCTTCCTGGTCTTCAGCTCCGGGCTGGTTGCCGTGCTGCTGTACCTGCGGCGGCGCATACAGGAGCACGGCCGGGCCGCCTCGCTGGGGCTGGCGCTGGTGCTGGGCGGCGCGCTGGGCAACCTCTACGACCGCATCGCCTACGGCTTCGTGGTGGACTATTTCGACTTCTCGTTCTTCCCGGCGGTGTTCAACGTCGCGGACAGCGCCATTACCGTCGGGGCGGTGCTGATGGCGCTCGGCATGAAAGATCAGAAAATCGAGGATCGAGAATCGAAGACCGGTGAGCAGGGATCTGGGAAACTATGAAAAATATAATTTTCTTTGCGCTGATCGCCGCCGGGCTCGCGGGCTGCAACAGGTCGCCGGAGTTTTACTTCAGCCGCGGCAATTACCAGTTCTCCGCGGGGAAGGATTCCGAGGCTCTTGAGAGCTACAACAGGGCGCTCCTTATTAAAAAGAACTTTCCCGAGGCCCTCACCTCGCGCGGCCTGCTCCTGGAGAAGCAGGGCGACACGCAGAAAGCCGGCCGCGATTACCGCAAGGCCATAGAGCTGAACTCCGCCTACCTGCCCGCCTACAACAACCTGGGCGCGCTGCTGATGGACGCCGGGAACTACCAGGAGGCGGTAAAGCTGTTCACCGACGCGCTGGCCGCCAGGCAGGACTATTCCTACGCGCTGCTCAACCGCGGCCTCGCTCTTTACAAGCTGGGCGACTGCGCCGCCGCCACCGCCGACCTCTCGCGGGCGCTGGAGCTTACTCCCAAATTCGAGATGGCCTATTATCACCGCGCCCTCTGCGCGCGCAACGCCCGCAACCTGCCCGCCGCCATCGCCGACCTGGACGCCGTGCTGGCGCTCAACCCCGCCGCGTCCCTGGCCCGCTTCGAGCGCGGCAAAGCCCTGTATCACACCGCGGATTACGCCGGTAGCGTGCAGGAATTCGCGAAGGCCGCCGAACTTAAGCCCGAGGACGTCAATTACGCCTACTGGCTGGGCCTGGCCCTTTACAAAGCCGGCTACGCGGAGGGCGCGCTTGAGGCCGCTTCCAAAGCAGCCGCCCTTAAGCCGGATTCCTACCAGGTGCGCGGCCTGCTGGGCGACGTTTACGCCGCCCTGAAAGACAGCGGGAACGCCGCGGCGCAGTACAGCCTGGCCGCCGGGCTTTCCCCGAAGTTCGCCTCGGTCTACCGGGCCAAGCTGGCCGCGCTGCGGAAGCCGGCCGCCCCGCCGCGCGGGAAGCGGAAGTGAGAGGGGGAGCGCACAGCGGCCGGCAAAGAAAATATCGGCCCCGGCTACAGGTTACCTTTCAGAACATGGAGTTTTTATAATGTCCGAAATTTCCGAAGACCACAGCAACCTCTCCCCCTGGCGCAAGAAATTCCTGGCGAACAGGATGACTTTCGAGAGCATCCTGTTCGAGAAGGAGCTCGTAGTCCCGAAGAGGGAGAAGTTCCTGAAGGGGCTGCTGGTCCTGTTAGGCATCTGGCTGTTCCACGCGCTGCTGCTGGCGCAGTGGGCCGTGAGGCGCGGCTATTTCTTCAACCAGGCCGACGCCGAAAGCTTCGGCGGGGTGCTGCGCTACGCGGCCTACCTCAAAAGCCAGGGCTTCTGGGCGCTGGTCAAGCCGGAGTTCTCCGACCTCACCCTTAACCCGCCGCTCTACTACCTTTCCTATGTGCCGGTGTTCGACTACCTCACCAAGGACCTCAACCTGGCGCTTATCATCGTCAACTCCTTCTTCCTGCTGGTGCTGGCGCTGGCTATTTTCCTGGCCGTGTGCAGAAGCCGCCCCCACAGCGCCGGCTGGTTCGGCGCCGCCTTCGCGCTGGCCTTCCCCTGCGTGCTTGAGACCGCGCGCCGCCCCTCCCCGGACCTGGCGCTGATGGCCATGGTCGCCGCGCTCTACGCCTGCTATATCCGCTCCGACGATTTTGAGCATCCCAAGTGGTCGCTCGCGTTCTCCGTCTGCATGGGCCTCGGCTTTTTTTCACACCGGTTCTTCTGGCTTTACGCCCTGCCGCTGGTCCCCTTTATAATCAGCGGCCTGGCCAACCCCTTCGGCCGCGACGAGATGCTGAAGGGCCTGTTCCCGAGCGCGATAGTGAACCTGCCCTGGTACGTGTTCACGCTGGCCGCCGTGGCCGCCGGCCTGGTGCCGCTGTGGGGGGACTACCACGGCTTCTGGCATTATTTCAAGCTGGGCGCCTCCTCCGCCGGGCTCCCGCTCTTCGTCATCGGCTCCCTGGCCCTGACCTGGATGTACTATTCGGTCTTCATGCCTTATGATAAAAAGAAGATAGTGGCCGCCTGGTTCTGGACGCCTTATCTGCTGCTGACGTGGCTGGTGCGCGGCAGCCACCCGCAACTGCTCTACCCGGCCCTGCTGACCTTCGCCGTGGCCGTGCCGGTGATGACGCCGCGCCAGGCCCGCAATTACCTGCTGGTTTTCGTCCTGGCGCTGGGCGCGCTGAACCAGTCCGGGCTGGTGCGCCCTTTCCCCGAGGGCAGCAAGTACCCGTGGGCCGGCCTGCCGCTCCCGCCCGCCGGCGATTACCGCTCCGCCGAGCTCATGGCCCTGGTGGAGACCAATACCCCCGCCGAGGGCGGCCTGGCCGGGATCTACGGCGACGCGAGCCTTAACGCCGGCGCGCTGCGCTTCGCCGCCTCAAAGACCGCCGGGCCGGTCAAATTCGCCGACAGCCCCGCCTGCCCCGGCTGCGCCTTCCTGCTGATACATAAAACCCCGCGCTTCGGCGAAACGCCCTCGAAGGTGGAAGAGAACTTCGCCGCGCTCAGAGCGGAGCCCTGGTTCCCCGCCCTCTTTCAAAAGAAGGCCGAGCTGGAGCTGGCCGACTCGTCCAAAGCCGAGGTGTATCTTAAAACGCCCTCCACCACCAGGTTCTTAAAGGAGGGCGCGCACGAAGTGAGAAACCTGTCTCTGGGCCCGCTTAAAATAGAGGAAGCCACGCTTAAACTTTCCGGCTTCGACCCGGCCACCGGGGCTTACGCCTCGGCGGAGCTGTTCGCGCCGGCGGCCGAGCTTCTGGGGGGCGACGTCTACGGCCTCACGCTGGATATACAGGGCCTGTCCGCCGCCAGCGCCTCGCTGGACCCCTTTGTCCCCGCCGGGATCGCCGGCATGAAGGTCAGCTCGGCTAAGATCACCGAGTACGCCGTCGAGCGCTACCTGGTCGACCGCTGCCCCTTCCTGTCCGACATCAAGGTAAGCCTGAACGGCAGCCTGGCGGTTTCAGCCCTGGCCCGCGGCGGCAGGCTGGAGGCCTTGTTCGCGCTGGCCGTCAAGGACGGCGGGGTGCTGGAGGCCAAGCCGGTATCCTTCAAGCTCGGGTGGGTGGAACTGGAGTCCCACCTGCTGAACCTCTTCACCTTCCGGCTGGATTTTTCGGACAACCCTTACGGCCTTAAAATTTCCCGCCTGCGCATAAACAAAAAGATGCTGGAGCTTTATTAGCGGCTTAATATTATGAAAACACTTCTTACCTTGCTGCTGCTCGGCTGCTGCGCCTGCGTGGAGCTGCCGCCGAACGGCGCCCCGGCCGCCGCCATAGGCCTGCCCGTCGAGTCGCCTTTCCAGGGGCTGGACCCCGGCCATAAAACCGAGGAGACGGCGCACTTTTCCGTCAAGGCTTATTCGTCCTCCTCCTCCGCGCTTTACTCCGGCATCTGCGAGGAGAACTACACCCGCATCATGCAGGACCTGGGGCTTTACTCCTTTGTGCCGGCGCGCCCCTACAACGTGGTGATCTACCGCGACGCGGCCGAGTTCCACGCGAAAACCGGCCAGCCGGACTGGTCCGGCGGGGCGGCCTACGGCAACGCCCTGCTGCTTTTCGAGGGCGAAGGCCTGAAGGCCACCATCGGCCACGAGATGACCCACCTTGTCTTCAACGAGTTCATGGGGCTCTCCCAGGCCGCCGGGCTGCGCTGGCTTAACGAGGGTGCGGCCGTCTACGAGGAAAGCCGCTCCAACCCGGCCTCGGCCGCTTTCTACTCCGAGCGCGTGCGGGCGGGCGTGGCGCCGAACCCCATCCCGTTCTCGCAGATGACGAACCTGGTGCCGCAGAGCGAAAGCCAGCGCAGCGTCGACCGCTGGTACGCGCAGGTGGGCTCGGTCGCGGGCTTCATGATAAGGCAGGGCGGCTCCTTCAGCTTCTCCATCTTCCTCTCAAAGCTGCGCGACGGCGCCTCCGTGGACAAGTCGCTGGAGGATACCTACAACGGCCTGTGGAAGACTCTCCCCGACGTAGAAAAAGCCTGGAAGCTGGAAGTGCAGCGTTAATGTCTTCCCGCTCCCCGCTTTTGATTTTCGACTTTAGATTTTAGATTCCCGACTCCCGATTTCTTATATGGACAACGCCGTACCGACGATAAAATTAAAAAAAGCAGTTATCCCGCTCGAGGGCGTGCATTGCGCCTCCTGCGTGGCCAGGCTTGAAGAAGGCCTGAATTCCCTGCCCGGCGTAGCCGGCGTGTCGGTGAACCTCCCTTCCAGGACGGCCTTCCTTTCCTACGACCCGTCGCTCGCCGACGGCAGATCCATCTCCGCCAGGATAGAGGAGCTGGGCTATAAGGCGCTGGCTTTTTCCGAATCCTCCGGCGCGGCCGGGAACACCGCGCTTATCGAGCTGGAGCGCGAGAAGAACATGTTCTTCCGGCGCTTCCTGCTGGGCCTGCTCCTGACCAGCTTCCTGCTGCTGGACCTGCTGATAGGCTTTTCGCAGTACACCATGCTGGTCGCGGCCGGGCTGGCCTGGGGGCTGGCGGGCTGGCATTTCCACGCCGGGTTCCTGCGCGCCCTCAAGGCCCGCACCGCGGACATGAACTCGCTGGTGTCGCTCAGCACCAGCGTAACCTACTTCTACGGCGTGTTCGTCACGCTTTTCCCCGGCGACATAGTGCATAACCACGCCCAGTGGCACGAAGTCGGCATGCTGGTGACCTTCATAAACCTGGGCCGCTGGCTGGAGGCCCGCTCAAAGAACAAGGCCGGCGAGGCCGTGGAAAAACTTTTCAAGATAGCGCCCAAGTTCGCCAGGCGCCTCAGGGACGGCCGCGAGCAGACGGTGCCGGTGGCCGAGATAATGCCCGGCGACCTGGTGCCGCTGCGCCCCGGCGAGCAGGTTCCCGTAGACGGCAGGGTGACCGGCGGGGTCTCCGCCCTGGACGAGAGCCTGCTTACCGGCGAGGCCATGCCGGTGGAAAAGGAAGTGGGGTCGCGCGTGTACGCCGGCACCATAAACAAGACCGGCGCGCTGGTGTTCCTCGCCGAGGGCGTGGGCGAAGAGACCGTGCTGATGAGGATAATAAAGGCCGTGGAGGAGAGCCAGGCCGAAAAGAGCGCCGTGCAGCACATGGTGGACAAGATCTCAGCCTGGTTCGTGCCCGCCGTATTCCTGGCGGCCACGGTGGCGGCCGGCCTCTGGTTCCATTACTACGGCCTGGCCAGGGCCGCCGGCATTTTCGCGGCGGTGCTGGCGGTGGCCTGCCCCTGCGCCATGGGGCTGGCCGTGCCCATGGCCGTGGCCGTCGGCTTCGGCCGGGCGGCCTCGGCGGGCATACTGATCCGCAACGCCGACGTGCTCGAGCGCGCCTCCGGCGTGGACGTGGTGATCTTCGACAAGACCGGCACCGTCACCGAGGGCCGCCTGCGCCTGGACGGGCTCCACCCTTTCGATTCCGGCGAGAAGGACCTGCTGCGGCTGCTCGCCTCCGCCGAGGAAAAATCGGAGCATCCCTTCGCCGAGGCCGTGCGCCGCCAGGCCAAGGAGGCCGGCGTGGAGCCGCTGCAGCTTACCTCCTTCGAGGCCGTGCCCGGCAAGGGCGTCCGCGCCGGCGCCGCCATCGGCGAGATACTGGCCGGCAGCCTCAAATGGTTCGACGAGCTTTCCCTGACGGTGCCCGCCGCCGCCCGGGCGGAGATAAAGGCCTCGGCCGACTCCATGCTGCTGGTGGCGCTGGACGGGAAGTTCGCCGGCTACGCCCGCCTGGCCGACACCCTGCGCCCCGAGGCCGCCGGCCTGGTGGCGGAGCTCGAGGCCATGGGCATAGAGCCCGTGATGGCCTCCGGCGACAGGCAGGCCGTAGTGGCCTCCGCCTCCGCCGCCGTGGGGATAAAGACCTATCACGCCGAGGTCTTCCCGGAGGAGAAGCGCCAGCTGGTCATGCGCTACAAGGCGCTGGGCAAGCGCACCGCCATGGTGGGGGACGGCTTCAACGACGCGCCGGCCCTTTCCGAGGCCGACCTGGGCATGGCCATGCGCTCCGGCACCGACGTGGCTATCCACGCCAGCGACATCACGCTGATGAACAACGACCTGCGCTCCGTGATAACCGCCGTGAAAATTTCAAAGGCGATCAAGAAGATCATAAACCAGAACCTGGCGTGGGCTTTCGCCTACAACATCGTGCTCATCCCGATGGCGGCCGGGGTTTTTTACCCGCACTGGGGCGTGCTCATCCCGCCGTCGGCCGCCGGGGCCGCGATGGCGCTCAGCTCGGTCTCCGTCGTCATGAATTCCCTAAGGCTTAAAAGAATGAAAATTTAAAGGAGCTGACATGAAAAATATTTCCACCAAGTTCGGCTATACTTCGGACCAGGCGCAGAGCGTCAAGCACATAAAGCTGCCCGGGATCGAGTCCTGGGAAAACCAGTACCGCCGCGACTACACCATAAAGATCGTGCACCCGGAGTTCACCTCCGTCTGCCCCAAGACCGGCCTGCCCGACTTCGGCGCCATCACCATAGAATACATTCCCGGCAAGCTCTGCCTGGAGCTGAAGTCGCTGAAGTATTATTTCCTGCAGTACCGCAACTGCGGCATCTTCATGGAGAACATCGCCAACCGCATCCTGGACGACGTGGTCAAAGCCATAAAGCCCAGGTCCTGCACCGTCACCGGCGACTTCACCCCCAGGGGCGGCCTCCGCTCCGTGATCGAAGCCAAATACCCGTATAAAAAATAACCGGCATAACTTTTTGATATAATAATATTGTTCCAGCAGTTATAAGCGGCGGGCGCTACCTTCGCGAAAGCCCGCTGGACCTCATAAAAGGGGTTCAGCGAGCGGACCGCCGAAGGCGGTAGAGCGAGCGGCGAAGGGGAACGTAGTTCCCCTCGCAGAGCACCGGGCCGGCACCTTTTAAGGCCCGGCGGTTAATCCGCCCCGCGAATGCGGGGTGCGACAAAGGCCCAGTTGGCGCAGCGGTAGCGCGTTCCCTTGACATGGGAAAGGTCACAGGTTCGATCCCTGTACTGGGCACCAGCTTTTAAGTATCAGAGAGCCCGTTGGAACCCGCTCTGGGTACTGGCGGGCTTTTTAAATCAAGGAAACATATGTCCGACGAAAACAAAGAAGAGACGCTCCACAAAATACGCCACTCGCTGGCCCATGTGCTGGCCCAGGCCGTGGCTGAGCTGTTCCCCGGCACCAGGTTCGGCATAGGCCCCGCCATCGAGAACGGCTTCTACTACGACTTCGACCTCGAACACCACTTCGTCCCCGAGGACCTGCCGCTGATAGAAAAAAAGATGAAGCACATCCTGGCCCAGGCCCAGAAATTCGAGCGCGCCGAGCTGCCCCGCGCCGAGGCCCTTAAGCACTTCGGCGACAAAGGCGAGAAATACAAGGTGGAGCTCATCAACGACCTGCCCGAAGGCTCCGTCATCAGCATCTACCGCAACGGCCCCTTCGAGGACCTCTGCAAGGGCCCCCACGTGGAGCACACCGGCAAGCTTAAAGCTTTCAAGCTGGCCTCCATCGCCGGCGCCTACTGGCGCGGCAGCGAGAAGAACCCCATGCTGCAGCGCATCTACGGCGTGGCCTTCGAGACCCCCGCCGAGCTGGACGCCTACCTGAAGCAGCAGGAAGAGGCCGCCAGGCGCGACCACCGCAAGCTGGGCAAGCAGCTGGACCTCTTCAGCGTTAACGAGATAGTGGGCCCCGGCCTGGTGCTCTGGCACCCCAACGGCGCGCGCATCCGCCACGAAATAGAGACCTTCTGGAAGGACGAGCATTTCAAGGGCGGCTACGACCTCGTCAACACCCCGCACATCGGCCGCGAGAACCTCTGGCTGACCTCCGGCCACCTGGGTTTCTATAAAGATTCCATGTACGCGCCCATGGACATCGACGGCATAAACTATTACGCCAAGCCCATGAACTGCCCCTTCCATATACAGATCTACCAGAGCTCGGCGCGCTCCTACCGGGACCTGCCGCTGCGCTGGGCGGAGCTCGGCACCGTTTACCGCTTCGAGAAGGCCGGCGTGCTGCACGGCCTGATGCGCGTGCGCGGCTTCACCCAGGACGACGCCCACATCATCTGCACGCCCGAGCAGATAGAGGCGGAGACCGCCGAGGTGCTGCGCTTCAGCCTGAACCTTTTGAAGACCTTCGGCCTTACCGACGTCAAAGCTTACCTCGCCACCCGGCCCGAGGGCGCCGTGGGCGACCCCGCCCGCTGGGAAGAGGCGCAGAAGAGCCTGCTGTCCGCCGTAAAGAAAGAGGGCGTAGAGGTGGAGATGGACGAGGGCGGCGGCGCTTTCTACGGCCCCAAGATAGACCTGAAGGTCAAAGACGCCATCGGCCGCGAATGGCAGATGACCACCATCCAGTTCGACTTCAACATGCCGGAGCGCTTCGGCATGGAATACACCGGCCACGACGGGCAGCGGCACCAGCCGTACATGGTGCACCGCGCCCTGCTCGGCTCGCTCGAGCGCTTCTTCGGCATCCTCGTCGAGCATTACGCCGGCAACTTCCCCATGTGGCTGGCCCCCGTGCAGGTCAAGGTCCTCAATATCACCCAGGAGGAGGAGGGCTACGCCGGCGAGGTGATAGCCAGGCTGAAGGCCGCCGGGCTCCGCGTGGCGGGCGACCTGCGCCACGACACCGTGAACGCCAAGGTCCGCGACGCCGCAATGCACAAGATCCCCTACCTTGTGGTAGTCGGCAAGAAGGAAAAGGACGCCGGCACCATAACCCTGCGCCTGCGCGGCAACAAGAGCGTCTTCGGCGTCAGCCTGGAAGAGTTCATCGCCAAAGCCAAAGCGGAAGCCGCCGTACGGGCGCTCGTCTCGGCCTACCAGGAATAGGACCGGCAGCGGTAAAAGAGGAACCCGGCAAAACGCCGGGTTCTTCTTTTACGGCCGGCCGCGCCGGCTCCGCTCTCTTTTATATAGATACACCTGAAAACCGGAGGTTATTTCTCCAGGACCAGCGCTTTCTGCGGGAGGAGGGCGGGGGGGAGGAGCCTGTTCTCCTCGAAGAGGGGGCGGTAGCCGCTCAGCGCCTCCGCGTTAAGGGGCAGCGGGGCGGCGGCGGGGTTCAGGAGTATAAGGTAGTCCTTGCCGCCCTGCTTTATGGCGCGGGAGGCCAGCTGCGGGTTCAGGCCGGCGGGCAGCACGCCGGGCTTGCCCTTTTTAAGGACCGGCATAAGCGCGTTCAGCTCGGCGGCGGCGCGCTGGTAGATGCCCCAGCGCTCGGGCCGGGCGGGCAGCGGAATACCGTCGGATCCGCCATACGTGAAGTAAAAGATCCCCTCGGCGCCGCGCGCAATAGCCAGGTAGGTCATGAAGCGCACCTGCTCGAAAGTGGGAAAGCCGCCAACGCGGTCCTTCCTGCGCTGCGGGTAGTTGATCCAGTCAAAAGCCTGCAGCACCGCCCAGACCGGCTTATCCTTCCTTTTGGTATCCAGGATAGCCGCGCCAGCCTTTACCATGGCAACCTGCTCGCCCACGGATTCAAGCCGCAGGTGCGGCACCGGGTACCAGTCCACCATAAGCGCGTCGGCGATCCCGGCGTAGGTAAAGGCCGCCACTCCCTCGCCCATCACAAAAACCGTTTTCTGCCGCGGCGCCCAGTCCCTGACCCGCTTGTCCAGCTTCTCAAGCTCGGCCAGCGGGAGCCTGCGCACTTCCGGCTCGTCGTAAAGGTACCAGGCCAGCACCGGCCAGCCCTTCGCCTCTTTGGCGTAGGCGGAATCTATGACCTTGTCCGGCGCGGCCACCATCTTAAGGTCCAGCTTCTTCGCCCCGGCGGCCAGCCCGGCCAGGCGCTGCGGGTCCTGCACGTAGGTCTGGAAGCAGTTGAAACCGGCCTGCTTCAAGGCGGCCAGCTCCTGCGGGCCGCCTATGCCGTAAAAGCACAGCGGGAAGTCCCCGGCCGCCGCGAAGGGTGGGAAAGCCGCCAGGCCGAATAAGAGGATTAAAATTTTCATATCTTAATTCTACCAAATACCGCAAAAAAATAAACTCATCTGTTTCTGCGAAAACATTCTTGACACAGGGAAAAGGTTATTGTAAGATATTTGTGATTTAAATGTTACAGGAGGTCTCATGAAATCGTTTCATCTTATAGCAGCAGCGGCGGTAATTGTGTTCAGCGCCAATCTATTTGCGCAGGCAGATCCGGCCACCCCGGCCATCCCGGCTATCCCCGGCGTGACGCACGCCACCCCGGCAATCCCGGCTACGCCCGCTAAAGGCATCAAGATCACCAAGATCACCGGCACCGTCAATATAATGAAGGACGGCGCGGTCATAATGACCCTCAAGCCCGGCGACGCCATCCCCGAACTGACCGACAACAGCGTGACCTTCTCCATAGTGGACGGCACCGTTGACGTCGAAGCCGGCGGCAAAAAGATCTCCGGCGCCACCGGTTCCAACTTCACCGTGACCTCCATCGAAGGCCAGGTGAACGTGGCCCTGGGCGCCGGCACCCCGGTAGCCGTAAAGAGCGAGTCGGGCCATAACGTCATACTGACCGCTAACAGCGAAGTCAGGATGGTGAATATCGGCGACAAGGTAGAGATAACCATGGATAAGGGCATCGGCGTTATCACCAACGCCTCCGGCGGCGAAACGCAGACCGTGCAGGCCGGCCAGATAATAAACATCCCCGTCACCCCCATCCTCGCGCCGATCATCGACACTGCAGCGCCCATCGTGCCCCCGGTAGACGAAATCATTGTTCCGGGCGACGGCTTGCCCATAGTCCCCTTTGTTGAACCTCCCCCTTCAGTCATCCCCACTCAGGAAGTAATAGAGGCAGCGGAAGTCAGCGGTTCAACGCCCTAAGCCGGGCCAGTTCGCGGACCATTTAGTCTTAATAAGGAGAATACATATATAATGAAGAATCTTATCATAGCAGCTGTCCTCTTAATCCCCGCCGCTGCCGGCGCGCAGCAGAACCTGAAAATAGGGAACATGGAAGTTAACCCTTTCATGAGCACCCTGGAAAGCTACGACAATAACATTTACCTCACCAAGACAGCTACCAAAGGCTCAAGCATAAACCGCTCCTCGCTCGGCTTCGGCCTGATAGAGAAGATCGGTTCCCGCCTGAACCTTGCGGGCGGCTACTCAATGGAGGTCCTGGGTTATTCCCGCGCCCCCGTGACGAACGATGCCGTTCACCACAACGCGAACGTTTCCGCCACGGCCAAGCTGCCCAAGGAAGCGACCATCACCCTCGACGACAAATACAAGCAGACCACCGACCAGGCCACCTCGGAAACTACCGCGCGCGCCCTGCGCGTAGAGAACACCGTAGGCCTTAACGTGGCAGCCCCGCTGCGCGGCAAGTTCGGCTTCGGCGTGGCGCTGCAGCATATCTACAACAACTACCTTAACGTCGCCAACAAAGCCCTCGACCGGGAAGAGACCCTTGCCGGCTTTGACGTAGACTATAAGCTCCAGCCCAAAACCAAGTTGTTCTTCAATTACCGTTACGGCAACCTTGTTTACCAGGCCAGCGACGTAGGCAACGCCGTCACCAATAACATGGACGTGGGCCTTACCGGCGACATAGCGCCCAAGATCGTGGGCACCGTGAAGGCCGGCATGCAGATGCGCAGCTACGAGAATGCCCTCGCTACTGCTAAAGACGAGATAAACACCGCCGGCTACAGCGCCCAGGCCGTCTGGACGCCTATGGCGAAGAGCGAAGTCATAATCTACGGCAAGCGCGGCAACGTGGAATCCAGCTACGGCCTCAGCCGCTTCTACACCAGCAGCCTCATCGACCTCACTATAACCCGCCAGGTGAACAAGATAAAAGCCGGCCTCGGCCTCAGCTACGAGGGCGTGCTCTACCCTGAGAAAACTACCGTAACCGGCAGGAAGCGCCTGGACGAGAACGCCAGCGTGCGCCTTACCGCCGTGTACAACATGCAGAAGTGGCTCACCGCCGACTTCGCCTACACCTACAAAGACCGCACCTCTAACTACGACGTCTTCGAGTACAAGAGCAACGTGATCTCCCTCGGGATCAAAGCGCTGTTCTAAACCCCGCACCAAAGAAAAGGCCGCTGAACATTCAGCGGCCTTTTTCTTTGGCCTAATCCCAAATTCCGATCTCGACTCTTACCTCCGCGACCTCCGCGCCTCAGCGGTGAACTCCCCTCTTACTTCTCAATAATCCTCTTAATCCCCTCGTTAATCTGCTGCAGAACTTCCTCAAACACCTCATCCCCTTTCCCCATCGGATCCCTTAAGTCCCCTCCGTCCCCGCAGTAATCCAGCAGCAGCTGCGTCTTTCTCATGCTCTGCGGGAATTTATCCGCGAGTATGTCGCGGTGCACCCCTTCCATCACCAGCACCAGGTCGGCCCAGTCGATGTCGGCCTCGGCCGCCAGCGCCGGCTTATGCGCCAGGTCCGTCACGCCCTGCCGGGCTAAAAAACCGGTTATCTGCCGGGGCATGGCGCAGTAGGGCTGCGCCGCCGTGCCGCGCGACCTGGCCTCGAACCCCTTCGCCCCGCCGTAATGCGCCAGCAGCTTCTCCGCCGCCGGGCTCCTGCACATATTCCCCGTACAAATAAAAAGTATCTTCATCCCTAGAATTTTAGCTTATTCTGCTGCGGCTCCGCCCCGGCGACGGGGGGAAATAAGGTAAAATTTATTTATCGATGGAGATCCTGTTATTGCTTTCGCTGGTCTTCGCCCCGCTGGCCTTTGCGGCGGTGGAGCCCTGGGCCTTTGTGCTGCTTTACGCCGTATTCTTCTTCGGCGCAGCGGCGCTTTACGCGCGGGGGGAGAACAGCCATCAAAATCCGCTTTATAAAAACCTGGTCCCGGCCGTGCTGGCGGTGGCCCTTATCGGGCTTGTGCAGGCCCTAAGGCAGACGCCGGTGAACGGGCCCACCCCGCTGCTATTTACCGCCTGGCGGCTGGCAACGCTTAACGCCGTGCTGCTCTGGCTTTTCTACGCCGCGGTAATGTACTGCGCGGCCAAGGTCATAAAAACCCCGGCGCAATTGCAGCGCCTGCTCTGGGCGGTATTCGGGATGGGCGTGGTAATAGCCCTGGTGGGCATGCTGCAGAAGACGGGTGAAAACACGGTAGTTTACGGCCTGCGCCAGGTGCAAGGCGACGCCTTCGGCCCCTTCGTCAACCGGGACCACGGAGCTTATTTCCTGGCGATGGCGGGCATGGCCGGGCTCGGGCTGTTCTTCGGCGGCCTTAAAGGCATTTTCTACCAACAGAGCCACACCAGGCTTTTCGACCTGCTGGCGGTCCAGTTCCTTAAGCTCGTAATGATAGTGGCGGTGGTGGGCGGCATAGTTAAAACGGGGTCGCGGGGGGGGCTGCATTCTTTTGTCTGCGCCGCTGCGTTCATGGGCTTTGTCGCGGCGGGGTTCCTGAAAACGAAAACCAAAAAAATAGCCGCCTGGGCCGCGCTGCTGCTTATCCTGGCCGCCTACGGCCTGCTCCTTTCAAAGTACAGGATCCTGCTCGGCTTCGACGGGGATCAGCTCGTGGGCTCCGTAACGGCGCGGTTCTCGATGTATAAAAGCGGCCTGGCGATGTTTAAGGATTTTCCGGCCTTCGGCACCGGCCTCGGCGCGGTGGAGCACGCGTTCCCTTTTTACAAGCGCCCGGACTTCGTCACGCCCAACATCGTGAAGCACGTGCACAGCGACTGGATAGAGCTGTTCCTGCAGGTGGGCCTTGCCGGGGGGCTTCTTTACCTGGCGGGGCTTGCGGCCGCGCTGCACGGCTTTTACCGGGCCTGGCTGCGCTGCCGGTCGTTTACCATCAAAGCCGTCTACGGCGGGGCGCTGGGCGCGGCGCTGGTGGGCATGGCGCACAGCTTCGTGGATTTCGGCTCGCAGATGCCGGCCAACGCGCTGGCTTTTTACGCCCTGCTGGGGGCGCTGGCCTCCAAGCCCGCCGTGGAGGGCCGCGGCCTGCTGCCGCACGAGGAGGAAGAGCAGCCCGCGCCCAACCCGCCGCCTAAAAAATACGCGTACGCCGCGCTCGCCCTTGCCGCCCTGCTTACGGCCGCCGCCGTGCCGCAGTTCATGGCCTGGCAGTACGACCAGCGCGCCAAAACGTCCTCCTTCGGCGAAAGGCTCAGGCTGCGCACCGCCTCGCTCAAATGGCAGCCCGGCCCGCAGGCGGCCTTCCGCCTGGGCGCTGAATACTACAACCAGGCCCTGAAGGACAAAACCGCCCCGTGCAGCCTGTTCGCCGCTTCAAACTCAATAGCCTGGCCCTTCCTGCGCCAGGCCCCCGTGAACGCCAACCTGAACACCCTGGACCGCAACCTCCGCCTCCAGCTCGCCAACTGCTACAACCGCCCCCTAACCCTTAAACACCCCCAAAAAACCAAACCCCTCCCCGCCCCTGCCCCCACCCTCAATAACTCCCGCCCCTAACCCTTTTTTTCTACCCTAATCTCAAACCTTTATTTTCTGCTTTTCTCCTCTTACTTCCTCTCTCTCTGTGTCTCTGTGGTGCAACTCCCCTTCCCAATTATCGATTCCCGATTTTGCTATAATATCCTTTATGAAATCCGGGGTATTCTTGGTCCTCTCTCTCTCTTTGTTAGCCGCCTGCGCCCCCCAGCGTCCCGGCGCGCGCCTGCACCCCGTCGTTAAACCTTCGGACCCCGCCGCCCTGGCCGCCGTAAAGCCCGAAACCCCGCAGCAGGAAGCCGGCCTGGAGCAGCGCCTTATTGAAAACGCCCTCGGCCTTAAAAACCAGAGCCAGCTTAATTACAAGATCCAGTCCGGCGACCTTATCGAGATCACCGTTTTCAAGGAAACCGACATGTCCCGCACCGCCCGCGTCAGCGGCAACGGAACCATAACCTTCCCGCTGGCCGGCAATATAAAACTTTCAGAGCTGACTGTCCCCGAAGCAGAAGCACTGCTGGCCGAAAAGCTTTCCGAATTCCTGGTAAAACCTCAGGTTACCGCTTTCATAAAAGAGTACAGCAATAAGCAGATCTACGTGCTGGGCGAGGTTAAAAAGCCCGGCTCCATACAGATCCCGGCGGAGCGCCGCCTTACCGTGCTCGAGGCCATCACTCTTTCAGGCGGGTTCACCGACCTGGCCGCCCCGGACCGCACCAAGATCCTGCGCGGCGCCGGCAGCACAAGCCAGAGCATCCAGGTTGAAGTGAACCGCATAACCAAGCTGGGCGACAAAAGCGCCGACATCTTCCTCGAGCCCAACGACACCGTCTACGTCCCCCAAAGCTTTTTTTAATAAAATCCGGCTGCCTAGCTGTCCAGCCACCCTAGCAATGGATATCATATGAACGATAACGATAACGAATTGGAATTCGACATCAGCTACTACCTGGAGCTCATCCTCCGGCGGCGCTGGATAGCCCTTTCGGTATTCGTCTCGGTGGTGATAGCGACGGCGCTGGTGACCTTCAACACCCGCCCCGTTTTCCAGGCGCAGTCGCTGCTGGTGATAGAAAAAGAGCGCGGCAACACAGTGCTCTTCCAGGGCGGCCCCACCGTGGAGCGCGGCAACGACGACTACTACCAGACTCAGTACAAGCTGCTTAAAAGCGAGGCCCTGCTTAAAACCGTTTACAAGCGCCTCAACCTGGAGCGCATCCCCGAATTCGCCGGCGTATACGGCTACCGCAAACTTATAAAGCCCGTCGCCATAGCCCCCGTGCCCCGCAGCCGCCTGGTCTATATAAAAGTGGACTCCTTCGACCCGCTTCTGGCCGCGAACATAGCCAATGCCGTGGCCAATGTGTTCATAGAACAGAACCTCAGCAACCAGCTCTTCATCTCGAAGGACGTGCTCAACGCCCTGCAGGCAGACAGGGCGGGCAACCAGTCCCGCGCCATCTATGAAAGCCTCCCGGCGGTGGTGAACAACGCCCTTATCATGGACCTTAAGCGCGAGTCCGCCAAGCTGCAGTCGCAGGTGGCCGAGGCCTCCGGCCGCTACACCCCCAAGCACCCGCAGGTGCTGGCCTTAACGGCCAATTTCCAGGCGGTACAGAGCCAGATCAAAACAGAAACTGACAAGGTTATTCAGAGCCTTAAAATAGACCTCTCCGGCCAGCTGATGGGCAATAATATACGGCTTATTGACGCCGCCATGCCGCCGTTGGGCCCCATAAAGCCGCGCAAGATGTTCAACATGCTGCTGGCCCTGATAGGCGGCCTGGTGCTGGGCCTGTTCGCCGCCGTGCTGGTGGAATTCATAGACCAGACCGTGCGCACGCAGGAAGACGTAGAGAACAAACTGGGGCTGCCCTTCCTGGGCATTGTGCCGCTTACCCGCCAGCTCAAGGACCAGGCCGCGTACAACCACCTGATACTGCAGGAGCATTCGCTTATCAGCGAATCCATCCGCAACCTGCGCACCATGGTGGACTTCGCCGAGGTGGGCAGCAAAAGCAAGTCCCTGGTCGTGAGCAGTTCGGTGCAGGGCGAAGGCAAGAGCTACGTGGCGGCCAACCTGGCCGCCGCCATCGCCCAGGCGGGGGAAAAGGTGCTTATCGTCGACGGCGACCTGCGCCGCTCCAACCTGCACAAGGTTTTCCGCCTGTCCAACGCCAAGGGCCTCAGCGACTTCCTCGCCGGCGGCCGCTCCACCGATGAACTGCGCCCGCTCATCCAGACCACCGACGTGCAAAATCTTTCCAT
Organism: Elusimicrobiota bacterium; assembly: GCA_030651035.1. Taxonomy (GTDB): domain Bacteria; phylum Elusimicrobiota; class Elusimicrobia; order Elusimicrobiales; family UBA9959; genus UBA9959. The sequence continues at coordinate 2,862 of JAUSCK010000158.1, read as the reverse complement.
CCTCACCTGCGGGCCGCGCCCGCCCAACCCGGCCGAGCTGCTCAATACCCCGCGGCTTTCGGCCTTCCTGACCTGGGCCGGCGAGAACTATACCCGCGTGATAGTGGACTGCCCGCCCATGTTCCCCATAAGCGACGCCCTGCTCTGGGGGAAGTACATAAACAACTGTATTTTCGTGGCGGCCTTCGGCAAGACCCGCGTGCCGCTTATTAAAACGGCGGTAAAGCGCTTCGCCGCCTCCGGCATCAAGGTGCTGGGCGCCGTAGTGAACATGTCCAAGTTCGGCGGGCTGTCGTATTCCTACTACGGCTACTACCAGTACAACTACAACTACGGCCCCGACGCGGAAGGCCACGAAGGCGAGAAAAAACACCACCGCAAAACCCCCGCCGCGAAACCCGAGCCCGCCCAAGGCGCCGCCTCGGTGAAATGAAGCCGAGCCTCGCCTTAATTCTTTTGTTCGCCGCCGCGCCCGCCAGGGCCGCGGCCCCCGCCTACCAGTGGTTCCCGTCGAACGAGCTCTACTTCTCCGCGCCTTTTTTCCAGGCTATCCATTACCCGGCCGGCGGCAAAACCGCCCAGGCCGGCGCCTGGGCCTTCGGCTACAGGGCCATCGGCAACGGCGACGGCGTGGGGAAAACCGGCGGGCTGCAGCTACAGAAGCTGACCGTGAACAGCGGCGGCGCGGGCGTTAAAGGCTCGTTCTACCTGCTTGAAATGCTCGCCGGCGCTGAATATATCAGCCCCTGGGCGCAGGATAAGCCTTTGCGCTTCACCGCCGGGCTGCTGGCCAACGCCGGCCTGGCCGACACCACCCTTTTCGTCGCCCCCATGCTTACCGCCGGCCTGCTCTACCAAACGGCCGCCACGCAGGTCCCGGGCGGCTTCAGCCTGGCCTTCTACTACCGCTTCACTGATATAGACCTGGACGACGCCGCCGGCAAACCCGGAACCCTCCGCCCCGCTCTCGGCTTCCGCCTGGGCTACATCTTCAAAGGCTTCTGGGCCCCCAAAGAAAAATCCACCACGTAATCTTCAATCCCGGTCCCCCATCCGCCGCTCCCTGCTCTTAATCCCCACTCAGTTCTCATTCTTGAATTGCTGCAATGTGGAAATCAATGGAGGATCGGGGCATTACCTCCTCCCTCTCTGTGTCTCTGTGGTCAGTGCAGTCCCAGGCCTACCGCCAGCCCGCCGTATGTTAAACACCTCAAAGGCCGCAAAAGAATTCAACTTTAAATCCACCATAAATTTTGAGACCTTCCTGCAGAGCATAGACGCCGCAAAACCAGCCATTCACTAACGGTCGGGCAAATTGTGTAGAATATATGTATAATAAACATAATGTCCGTTAGACATATATATCAACCAGGCAGGTTTACCAATGAAGCTTCACTTTCTTAACAGAACCGACGAGCAAAAACGGCTGGCGCGCACCCTTAGTTCTGACGGCGGCGCCTTGGCCGTCGTATACGGCCGCCGGCGCTGCGGCAAGTCAACGCTTATCCAGCGCGTTGTCGGCAATAGCGGCGTGTACTACCTTGCCGATCAAAAAGAGACCTCACTGCAACTGCGCGACCTTGCCGCGGAAATTGACAGACTTATCCCCGGCTTTTCCTCCGCCACCTACTCCGGCTGGGACGCGCTGTTAGCAACTCTTAACAGTCGGCTGACCAGGAGCATTTCACTGTTCCTGGACGAAGTCCCGTACCTGGTGCAACTTTCCCCGGAACTCCCCAGCATACTGCAAAAATACATAGACCAGCCCGGCGCAAAAAAGATCAATCTGGTCCTGTGCGGCTCCTCCCAAAGAATGATGCACGGCCTCGTAATGGACAAGGCCGCCCCGCTATACGGCAGGGCAGTAGAAATACTTAAAATTAAGCCGCTTAACCCCGGGTGGATCCGCCCCGGACTCAAACTTAAAGGCACTGAGGCGGTAGAGGCTTTTTCCGTTTGGGGCGGTGTGCCACGTTACTGGGAGCTGGCCGCGCAGTTCAGCAAGCTTGAGGATGCCATAAGCGAGCTTGTCCTGGACCCCAACGGCGTCCTGCACGAAGAACCCATGCGCCTGCTGATGGATGATATGCGCAGCGCGGTACAGCCCTATTCGCTGTTATCTGTCATAGGCCAGGGCTGCCACCGCCTGTCCGAAATAGCCGGCCGCCTGGGCAAGCCCTCCACAAGCATCGTGCGCCCGTTACTACAGTTAGTCGACCTCGGCTACGTCCGCCGCGAAACCCCCTTCGGCGAGAACAGCAAATCGACCAAAAGAACCCATTACAAACTGGATGACCCGTTCCTTATTTTTTATTTCAAATTCCTGCAGCCGAATAAATCCCAACTGGAAGTCCGCGCCATCTCCCCGGTAATGAACAGGATCCGCGGGCAGTTTCAGCAGCATGTCTCCGGTATCTGGGAAGAATTAGCCCGCGCAAGCGTCTCCGCCAGCTCAATAGACGGCTGCGAGTGGGGGGTAGCCAGGCGCTGGTGGGGGGCGGGGATAGACGGGGCCATGGTGGAAATTGACGGCGTGGCCGAGTCTTTGGACGGCAAGGCGCTGCTTGTAGGCGAAGCTAAATGGAGCGATGCCCGGTTGCCGGTAGCCGAGCTAAAAGCCGGCCTTCTGGCTAAAGTCAAAAACTGCGCGTTCGCGCGCGGGCGGAGAATAGTCCCTGTAATCTGGTCCAAACACGCCTATAAAAATACCGGCGTTCATGTTTTAACCCCCGACGCCGTTCTCGATTGTCTGCAATAGCGGTACGGCGTAGAAAAGTTCGTCGCCCTGGGCACCAGCTGCGCCTACCCCAAATTCGCCCCCGAAGAAACCAACGCCCCCTACGGCCTGGCCAAAAAGATGCT
>JAUSCK010000155.1 GCA_030651035.1 Elusimicrobiota bacterium | reverse complement strand
TACGTCCGGAACGGGGTGCGCAACGTGGAATATATCTTCGTCGATCCCAATTACGGCGGGGCCAGGAACAATTTCAGCGCCCTGGTTCCGCGCATTTCAAAAGCCGCGCCGTTCATGCGGCGCGCGCTGGAGACAGGGCTGCGCGCCGGCCTTGACCAGTGGAAGGTTAGGTATGTGCCGCTCTGCCATTTCACCACCTGCCTCGGCCAGATAAGCGAGATAAACGAGAAAACGCTTTTCCAGACCGAGCACTGGGCCCCGGATTTCATCAATACCGACGCCATCGGCTCGCGAGCCGTAGTTGGGCGCAGGAAACCCGCCCGCTGTAAAGGCTGCCTGCTTTACGCCGCCTGCGAGGGCATCTGGGTGGAATACCTGAAGAACTACGGCGACGGCGAGTTGATGCCGGTAAAAAAGCTTGTCTCCATGGCCAAGGGCCTGCGGCATAAACCGGACCATGATTAAACCCGACCACCTTGTAATTTACCTGAGCGGGCGCTGCAACCTGGCCTGCCCATATTGCTACGCCTCCGGCGTCTCCAAAAAGACCATCTTGCGTGCCGCCCTCCTTGCGGCTCTGGACGCTTTCGCCGCCGCCCGCCCCGAAGAACCCAAGTTCACCATACTCGGCGGGGAGCCGCTGCTTTGCAGGGACCTCGTGTACGCTGCGCTGGACCGGATAAGGGAACTTTTCGGCCCCGGCGCGCCGGTGCACCTCTTCACCAACGGCCTGCTGCTTAAAAAAGGGGAGGCCGCCCGGCTTCTGAAGCGCGGCGTGGATCTGACGGTAAGCCTGAACAGCCCTTCTGGCGGCGCCGAGGCTGCCGTAAAGAATATTCCGCTCCCCCTGCGCGGGAAGATCCGCGCCGGAGTGGTGGCCACCCCGGCCGGGGCCGGCGGGCTTGTCGCCGACATCCTTTGTCTGCTCAAACTCGGGTTCGGGCGGCTGGCCTGGTCGCCGGATATCACCGCCGCCTGGGACGGGGCCGCCCTGGCCCGTCTCAGGGCTTCGTCAAAAGCCCTGCTGCTCGAGTACCTGGGCCGGCTCAGGAGCGGGCGCGGCCTGTGGGAGCTCGCCAACGGCTACGAAGCTATAGCGGCCGCCTCGGGCGGCATACGGCCCGGGCCCTGCCGCAACATGACGCTCGCGCCCGACGGTTTTTTTTACCCCTGCGATAAAATGCTCTCCGGCCCGGCGGCCATGATACGCCCTTTCCGCGCCGGGGCGGACGGAAGCGGCCGCGAAAAATTCTTCAGGCTGGCCGCTAAGAGCGGCGTAAGTTCCTCGCAGTCCATGTGCCCGGCCGCTCCCTGGGCGGCGGCGCGTTTTAGCCGGAAAGGCGGGCCGGTCCCGGCCGGGCAGGCCGCAGCCGGGAAGATCGCCGCGCTCTGGCTTAAAGCCGCGGCCAGGGCCGGGCTTTCAAGCCCGGTATTCAAGCGGCTCCACGGCAGATAATTTTATATGGCGAAAAACGCGAACGGAAAGTGCTACGAGCTGATACTCAACTACAACTGCAACGCGCGCTGCCTTTTCTGCTCGCAGGGCGACTTCGATAAATCGCGCAACGCCCCGTTCGACGCTATCGCGCATAACATCTACTCCGCCCGCAAAGCCGGCTACAGCCGCCTGGGCCTGACCGGCGGCGAGCCGCTTATCAGGCCGGATATAATCAAGGTGATAGCGCTGGGCAAGTCGGTGGGCTTCGATTTTATCCGCGTACAGACCAACGGCATAAAGCTGGCCGATCCCGCGTTCTGCCGGGAACTGGTCAGGGCGGGGCTGACGTTCTGCAAATTCTCCTTCACCACCGACAGGGAAAAAGACCACGACGAGCTGGTGGGCGTGCCGGGGGCCTTTAAAAAAGCGCTGGCCGGGCTTAAGAACCTGCGCGGCCTCAAAGTGCGCGTCGGCACAAACATCCTGGTTAACCGGCGCAATTATAACCGCCTGCCCGAGATAATAAAATTCTACCTGGGGCGCGGCATCACCAACTTCGTGATCATTTTCCCGGTGTATATAGGGGCCATGGCCGATAATGCCAAGGAGCTGGGTGTCAGCCTGCCGGAATGCGCCGCGCCTTTCCTTAAGGCGGTCAAGATCATGGAGGCCGCGGGCCTGCCCGATGAAATACTTTTCCTGAACACGCCGCCCTGCTTTATAAAAGGCCGCGAGACCCTGGCTATCGGGCTCGACTCATTCAACACGGTGGTAACCGATCCCGACGGCCGCCGCACCGACCTTGACGCGGATGCCGAGGCGGCCAAGGTTAAAGGGCCGCCCTGCCGGAACTGCGCCCTGGCTGATAAATGCCGTGGGGCTGACAGGCATTACATTCAGTTTTTCGGCTGGGGGGGCTTTTCGCCGGTTAAAGAGCCGGGTAAGGCGGAGGATGTACAGGTTTCAGGCAGGCTTTTCCTTTCCGACAACGAGAAATGCCTGGTGGAAATACTGCGGCTTAAAAACGAAGTTTCCACCAAAGAGGCCCTGCGGGTGTCTAAAAAAATAGTGCTCTGCCGGGACTGCTCGGACGGCAACGCCGTCATGAACTCCGCGAACCGGCTTGAGCAGAAAGGCCTGGTAAAGAGCAGGTTCGCGCGCGGTACCTATTACTGGTCCTTCGCCAAACCGTACGCCGAAATTGAAAAATGGCTCTAATCCCCGCCGGGAGCGCTGCCCTTGCGGGCAGCCTCCGGGGGGAAGGCGCGAACGGGTTTAATTGTCAACAGTGGAGATGGCTTCTATCTTGGCCCAGTCGACGAAGGCGCTTCTGCCCTGGCCCCTGTTTATGACAAGGCACTCGTCGGTGTCGGTTACCGACTCGGCCCTGAGCGCGCCGGCCTGGGTGGGCGCCGCGATCACGACCATAAATTGTTTATCTCTGATCGTGTAGGTTGCCTCGCCAGGCCGGGTCGTCTCGTTTTCCGGTTCTAAAATGAACCGTTTTTTAAACAAACTTTGCCACATTATCCTATCCATAATTTACCTCCGGAAGTTCAAGGTTTGATTGTATGTGTTTTAATCCGTTTCCAAGTTTATCATTTTTTAATAAGTAAGAAAGTCAGCCGCGTCCCCTCTCACGGAACTTTTTGGGTGGGACCCCTTCCGGGGATTTCCCCACAGGCTGGGTGGACTGTGTCGCTGTTGCGTGTTGCTGCGGACACATCCCCACCGCTCCGCGGTTTCCCCTGCGGTTGATGGACACAATTGGCTATACCATCACACAATTCAGTGAACAGGATGGCGCCTATGGTAAGTATTGTATTATAGCGATAGCGAGCGTTTTTTAGTAACCCTCTCAAGCGGAGGAAGGGCGAGGCCGGAAAAATTACTATGAGCAATATAGCTGTGTTTCTTTGTTTTTTGCTTTCCGGGATCTCCGGTCTGATCTATGAAGTCGTCTGGGCGAAGTACCTCGTATTAATTTTTGGCAGCACCACATACGCCCATATTTTAGTTTTGACTACTTTTATGGGCGGCCTGGCTTTGGGAAATTTACTGTTCGGCAGATTCGCCGATAAGGTAAAAGACCCGCTTAAACTGTACGCCTGGCTGGAAATGGGCATTGCCTTGTTTTGTGTTTTTACTCCTGGGCTTTTTATGCTTTTAAGGGATTTTTACCTATTTGCGGCCGGAAATTATAATCTTAACCCCTTTACTATCCTGATGATCAGATTTGTAATCGGCGTTTTTATTATGCTTATTCCCACAGTTCTTATGGGGGGGACCTTGCCGACGCTGAGCAAATATATGGTTAAGTCTTTATTCATGCGCGGAGAAACCGTAGCCCGCCTTTATTATGTAAACAGCTGCGGAGCGGTCGCGGGGACAATTTTTGCCGGTTTTTATCTTATCTACCACTTCGGCCTCGAATTCTCTGTTTCTGTGGCGGCGATAATAAATTTCATTGCCGGGGGCACGATTTTTGTTTTAAAAGAGCTTGTCGACAGGGGCGCAATAAAAGCGCCTGGAGAGAGCAGGGAAAGCTCTTCAGTGGATGAGGCTTGTTATAAGAAGGATGTTGGCTCCGTTTATTCCGCGAGGATTATTCATATCGCCCTGGCGGGGATATTTTTGTCCGGTGTTGCGGCAATGCTTTATGAGGTTGTCTGGATCAGGTTGCTCGCTTTGATCCTAGGCTCTTATACCTACTCGTTCTCTCTGATGCTGGCGGCTTTTATCTCGGGAATCACTATCGGTTCATTCCTGATATCCCGGTTTATGCCTTTGGATCGCTTCGCCTTTTTGTATTTTGGTTTGTGCCAGATATTTATTGCGCTGGCCCTGATTCTTTCCATTCCTTTTTATGAAAAACTCCCCCTTTTATTTTTGGCTATCACTAAAATATTCGCCAGGACACCCGGGACGTTTATGTTTTTTGAGGCCGGTAAATTCCTGCTTTGTTTCACAGTGATGCTCCTTCCGACAGTATTCCTTGGGATGACATTGCCGCTGGTCGGCAAGATCACGGCTGATAAATTGGAATTGTTAGGGAAAAATATCGGCGGCGTCTTTGCCTTTAATACGGCGGGCAATATCCTGGGGGCGCTGATTACCGGCTTGATGTTTATCCCGGCTTTCGGCTTAAAGCAAACGCTGGAGATCGGGATACTCATAAACCTGACGTTAGGAAGTATCGTTATCCTGACAGACCGCACCTTGACGAGAAAGTATGGGGTTATTATCGTTTCTTTCTGTTGTCTGGCGTTTACCGGTTATATGACCTTTGTTCCCCAATGGCACAAATCTTGTCTTACGGCGCAGTTGTTCAGGGGCCACGGGCAGGCCGTGGAATATTTAGCGGGGAATCATGAGAGCGAGTTTCTTTTTTATGAAGATGGCCTGGAGGCCACGGTTGCGGTTTCAAAATCCAGGAATGGCGAATTAAGCCTCTTTGTCAATGGCAAGGTGGATGCTTCCAGCGGCGTGGATATGTTAATGCAGATACTCCTCGCGCAGATTCCCCTGATATTAAAGCCGGATGCCAAAGATGCGTTGGTGCTAGGCTTGGGCAGCGGCGTCAGTTGCGGTTCTGCGCTGCTGCATCCTATAGAAAATCTGGATGTGGTGGAGATCTCTAATTCCGTTGTCAAGGGCAGTAAATACTTCAGCCGATTCAATTATAATGCATTAGCGGATAAGAGGGCGCACCTTTACGTCGAAGACGCAAAGACTTTCATCAGGCGCGCCGGAAGAAAATATGACCTTGTTCTTAGTGAGCCTTCAAACCCCTGGATGGCCGGCGTCGCAGGTTTATTCTCGGTGGAATACTTTAAGGACTGTTCAGACAGCCTGAAAGACGATGGTTTAATGGTCCAGTGGGTGCAGGCCTATGAAACCGACGATGATACCTTCAAGATTGTTCTTAATACTTTTCATTCGGTTTTTCCCCAGGTGACGGTTTGGAATATCGGGATGGATACCATCCTTATCGGCTCCCGGAAAAAAATCATCCCGGATTTTACCGAGTCCGAAAGAGTTGTTAAGCTGAAACCCATAAAAGATGAATTAGCAAGGATAAAAATACATGACCTGTTCACCCTTTTAAGTTTGCAGTTGTGTTCTACCGGAAATTTGGAAATATTGACGGGGATGGGGGGTACTGTCAATAGCGATTATTATCCCGTCCTGGAATACCGGGCGCCTATCTCGCTTTATGCCGGCTCTACCGCCATGCAATCGGTGCTTAAACTGGACGAAAGGAAGTTCAGCCTTTCAAAAACCGAGCTTTTGTTATCCAACTACCTGGAAAACCATAAGATTACTGAGGGAAATTTAAGAAGCCTGTTTACATTTATAGAGGAAAATAAGGCGATCCCCAAAAGCCTATTGTCGTCAGTGGTCCAAAAGTGGATTAAGGAATATCCCCGGGACCCTGAAGCGCTTGCCGGTTATGCCCGTTACAATATCGAATCTTTAGAAAGAGGCAGGACGGTTTTGGAAAATTTGATCAAAAAAAACAATAATTTTAAATACCTGAAACAGTATGCCGAACTGCAACTTAAAAAGAATTCTACGATAATGTCATTTCTGAACCCCGAGGTTTTTGGCGAAACCGTGAACGGTTTAAGGATGTGTATCGGCCTGTCCAAAGACAGGAAGGCGTATTTTTATTACCTTTTGGGCAAGCTGTATTTCGAGAACAGGGATTATCGGGATGCCGTCAATTCTTATGCGGAGGCTGAAAAGCTGATACGATCGGAAGAAGATGCCGGGTTACAGGGTCTGGATTATACAGTCTTCCTCGAGGATCTGGGCGTGGCATATCTTTCGGCGGGGGATTTAGCGAAAGGTTTTGAATACTTCCAAAAGGCGCGTTTCAGAAAGAAGCAATAAGCCGCGCAATTTTAAGGGGGCTTAGTGGACGCGGCAGATTCTCTTGCTTGTTCGAAGCGGTCGGTGTGTGTCTAAAATTAGGGAATCTGTACCAGTTCGAAAAGCAGAAAAAATATTCAGAAGCAATATCCGCAACCCGACAAACTCTTGTCGGGTTGTTCTGTTATTATATTAGCGCGGGTTCTGTGGCTATATTGAGAGAAGCGGATCAATCTGACCAGGAGCGCCCGTCCAAAGACGAGATATGTGCCAGAGTCTTGAAGGAATTTGGAGCTGATTTTAGGGAAATATTAAGTGGCAGCCGGGAAAGACGTGTATCGGCGGCACGCGCGGCGTATTTTTATCTGGCAAAAGAAAAGGGCCGGATAAGCGGCGGGGAAATTAAAAAATTGATGTTCAGTAGCGGGGGGGCGAGCCGTCTTGTAGCCAGGGGGAAGGCGCTTTTGTGTTTACGGTAAATAAGTAGAAAAGTCAGCCGCGTCACCTGGGCTTCAAAATATGTTTCAATTATAGCGGATGAAATACGGGTTGGAGCGCGGCGGCGGGCGTAATACTTCTAAAAAATGGCTTTAATACACCTTTTCCGCAAATGCAACCAGCGCTGCGTATTCTGCTCTTACCCGGCGGAGCGGGGCGCCGACGGGCCGGCTTCGCTCAAAACCTGGCTGAAGGAGATAGCCGCCATGCCGCCGGGGCTGGTGCAGCTCTCCGGGGGCGAGCCGCTGCTGGCAGGGGCCGATAATTTATGCCTGCTGCTGGCGGCCGTTAAAAAACTGGGGCGGAGCGCGGAGCTGCAGACCAACGCTCTTGCGGCGGCGGAGATGACGGAAGAAGAGCGGGGAAGGATTGTCCGCGCGCTTAAAGTGGCGGGCGGTTATTTTAACGTTAATTTCCCGGCTTCAAACCCGGCCCTCGACTATAAAATAACCCGCGCCCGCGGTGGTTTTAAAAAAAGGCTAAACGGTGTCAAACGGCTGGTAAAGGCCGGGGCGACGGTGCGGCTTACCCATGTCATAAGTTCGCTTAATTACCGGGACCTGCCTGCTTTCGCCGCTTTCGCCGCTAAAAACCTGAAAGGAATAGCCTGGCTGCAGTTCAGCTACATAAAAGGCGTCGGCCGCGCCGACGGGGCAAAATACCTGCCCGAATATAAGGCGGTGCAGCCCTTTCTTGAGAAGGCGCTGTTTATTTGTCGGGAAAATAAAATACACTGCGAAGTGGACCATATCCCGCCCTGCTTCCTCGGCGAGTTTTGCCGGCTTAATGTGGATATGGTAAAAATGAGGGATGGCGTTAAGGGCCCGCACCTTGAAGAAAAAAAGCGGGTGCCGGCCTGCAGGGGCTGCCGCTTTATTAAACTCTGCCCCGGGCCCAGGAAAGATTATATAGCGGTGCATAAGTCATTATGAATAAAGAGATCTCCTCGCTTAAAAAAGAATTCCCGGCGCTGAAAGCCAGGTTCGGCGGCAAACGTCTGACCTACCTGGACAGCGCCTGCACCGTGCTGAAAATGCGCGGCGCCGCCGAAGAGCAGCGCCGCCACCTCCTGGAGCTGGGCGGCTGCGGGGGGAAGCGCTCCTTCCACGCGCTGGCCTCCGCCATGGAAGAAAATTACTATGCCGCCCGCTCGCGCGCAGCTTCTTTCATGGGCGCCGGCTCGCCCGAAGAGATAATCTTCACTTCCGGAGTCACCGACGCCGTGAACCTGCTGGCCAATTCTTTCCCTTTCACGCCCGAGAGGAACGAAGTGGTGCTTTCTCCGCTCGAACATAACTCCGTGTTCCTGCCTTTCGAGCGGCTGGCCTCGGCCGGTAAAATAAAGCTGCGCGTGGCGCCGCTTAAAGACCTGCGGGTGGACCTGGCCGCGCTGGCAAAGATGACGGGGCCCAAAACCGCCCTGGTCTGCCTGACGCACGCCTCCAATATTTTCGGCGGCCGGGAGGATATAGCCTACGCCGCGGACCTGGCGCATTCTGCCGGGGCTTATCTTTTTACCGACGACGCGCAGTATTCCCCTACCCACGGGGGCAGCGGCGCTCTTTACGGCGCGGACGCCTGCGCCTTCTCGGGCCACAAAATGGGAGCCCCCTACTGCACCGGCGCGCTTTATGTCAAGCGCGAACTCCTGGCCAGGCTCCGCCCCTGGCGCGTAGGCGGCGGCACGGTGGAAGACGTATCTTTTGCGGGCGGGCGCTACAAGGTGAAGTACCTGGGCAATTACCAGGGCTTCGAGGCCGGGGTGCAGAACTATTCCGGGGCCTCCGCTCTGGCCGTAACCCTTGTCCGCCTGGAAAAATGCGGCTTTGAGAACATCCGCGCCCATGTCTCCGGCCTGGTGGACGGCGCGCTGAAAGGTCTGGCCGGCATAAGGGGCGTCCGCGTCCTCGGCCGCCGGGAAGACCTCCTCGAAGGTTCGCTTATCTCGATGGTGCCTGAGAAAAAGGGCTTTTCCGTTCCCGACTTCAACCTGTTCCTGAACCACCAGCCCGGCCGCTTCATAGCCGTCCGCACCGGCCGCCACTGCGCCGACCTAGCCTGCCTCGCCTCCGGCCTCCGCGAGACCATAAGAATCTCCTTCTTCGCCTACAACACCCCAGAGGACACTTCGTTCTTTATAGAAGCCCTGAAAAAGTATCTCTCGCTATTAAAATAAGGGCGGCCGGGCGGCCTACCGTGGGGACCGGAACGCAAAACGCGCCTCGCGAGGGGTGGCGAGGGTATGGGCCCGTCGGGCGCGCTATCGGCCACACCGTGGCCGCGCTCACCCCTCGGGCATGAACACTGAACGGTGTCGCTTCGCTCCACCCCGCTCTTACGTAAGCTCCGGCCTGCGGGAAGGCCCGCCGAACCCATACCCTCGCCACCCGAAAGCTCGTAATAAACGGAGGGGGAGACCGCGGGGACCGGGTTAGCAAAACCGGTCGGAAGCCTGAGCTTGCGTAAGCGCGAAGGCTGAGACACGGAAGCGCGCGCACGGTGTGCGCGACGCTGGTTTTGCGTT
>JAUSCK010000154.1 GCA_030651035.1 Elusimicrobiota bacterium | reverse complement strand
CTGGCCTCATAATTTAATTTCTTTCCTCCTGTTCTTTTCGCTGAGCGGAGGCGTCTTCCTCTTCGCCCTCTATGAAATGTCCTGGACGAGACGAAAGTTCCTGGCCCCCGCCTCCCTGGCTGCCGCGGCGCTTCTCCTGCTGGCCACCGCGGTGCCGCTAAAAAACTCAAATTGGGTAATGGGAAGCGCTTACGGGTTCGGCTACATCTCCAGAAAAGACGTCAGTGAAATAAGCGCCTTCATAAGATCGAATACGGCTTCGACCGACCTGCTTCTGCTGCCGCAGCACATAGCGGTCGAAAGCGGCCGGGAGACGGTGCTTTCCGAATCCATGGATACCCCCGGGCTTATCCGGTGGGTGGAAGAAAAACGAAAGAGTAAGGCCGGGCTGAAGGAAATAATCGGCATGGCGAAATTCAGGACGTACACGCAGATGACGCAGGAGGCCTCGGAATTGGGGTGGAGCTCAGCCGCTTCGCTGTTAAGGCAAAGAAAGATCAAGTATGTCGTCCTGACCGTCGTTCCGGCCGATAATTGCCCGTTTTCCGCGCAGTATCTTGGCTCCCTCGGCTATGCGCCGGTGCGGAGGTTCGGCGGCTATGAGGCCTGGAGCCGCGGAGTAAGTGGTGAAATTTTTGTAAAATTATCAGGCGGCCCGAAACCAAAGGCAGGGGGCTGACGATAAAATACGCAGTGTTCCCCGCGGACTTATGAAAATTACGGTGAAACTTATCGGCCCGCTCATTTATGAAGCCGGGTTCAGCGAGAAGGAGCTTACGTTCCCCGGGCCGGTTACGGCCGGCGAGGTGTCGCTTCACGCGAAGATAAACAAGAAGCGGCCCACTATCATCACCCGCAACGGCAAGGCGGTCGCTTCGGGCGACGCGCTTGAGGACGGAGACCGGGTGGTTATCTCCCACATTTACTCGGGGGGGTAGCCGGAACAAATTTTTGCGAAATCCCAAAGAGATCACCAGAAGGGGCATATGGCACAATTAGACAAACTCATTGAAAAAGTGCAGCTTAACCAGGAGATAATCCTGGAGTCGGGCAAAGCTCCCATGCTCAAGACCGAAACCGGCTCTACGGCGATGTTCAACCAGCTGGTTTCCACCGTACAGCTGTGCAACCTCCTCCAGGAGATCGCGCCCCCGGCCTGCAAGTCCGCCATCGCCATGCAGAAGCCGACACGTTTCGACTATGCCGCCGGAGGAAAGTCGGTGGTCGTCACGTACACGCAGGAGGGCGACCTGGCGACCGCTAAAATAACCCTGGCGAACGAGCCGGGCAAGGCGGCCGAGCCCGCCCACGCCGCTGCCCCGGCCGCCGCAGCCGCTCCGACCGGGCCCGAGCCCGAGATAAATATCCTGCTCCGGAAGATGTTCAAGATGAACGCCTCGGACCTGCATATGACTTCCTGCCACAAGCCGCTTGTGCGGCTGCACGGCGACATGAAGGAATTCTCCGAGGAGCCCGTGACGACGCAGGAGCGCATGAGCGCCCTGCTCTCTCCGATCATCCCCCAGAAAAACGCCGATCAGTTCGAAGAGACCCACGATACCGACTTCGCCCACGAGATCAAAGGCCTGGTCCGCTTCCGCGTCAACATGTTCAGGGACAGGTTCGGCATAGGCGCGGTTTTCCGGCAGATCCCCATGGAGATAGTCACAGCCGAAAAGCTCAACTTGTCCAAGGAAGTGATGGACCTCTGTTTCCTTTCCAAGGGGCTGGTGCTGGTGACCGGGCCCACGGGGTCGGGCAAATCCACCACGCTCTGCGCCATAGTCGACTATATCAACCGCCACCGCAAAGACCATATCATCACGATCGAAGACCCCATAGAGTTCGTGCACGAGAGGAAGAGCTGCCTTATAAACCAGCGCGAGGTGCACGTGCACACCAAATCTTTCTCGGCCGCCCTGCGCGCCGCGCTGCGCGAGGACCCGGATATAGTGCTGGTGGGCGAAATGCGCGACCTTGAGACCATCTCCATAGCCATCGAGACCGCCGAGACCGGCCACCTGGTCTTCGGGACTCTCCATACCACCACGGCCGCTTCCACGGTGGACCGCATAATAGACCAGTTCCCGGCCGACAGGCAGGGGCAGATACGGGCCATGCTCTCCTCCTCCCTGAAGGCGGTCGTCGCCCAGACGCTCTGTAAAAAGCTCGGCGGCGGACGCATAGCGGCCATGGAGCTGCTGTTCGTGACCAGCGCCATTTCCAACCTGATACGCGAGGGGAAGATCTACCAGATCCCTTCCATCATGCAGACCGGGAAGCAAAGCGGCATGGTCCTGCTCAACGACGCGCTTTTTAAATTAGTGTGCGACAAGCAGGTGGCGCCGGAGGAGGCTTATATTAAGGCGATAGATAAGCCGGCTTTTGTGGCCATGCTGAAGACGAAGAACATAACCGTAAAACTGGGAGAGCTTGATAAGTAGCGGGCTCCGTTCTAAATAGAAAAACCGGGCAATAATTTGCCCGGTTTTTTTATCATTCAGCCCTGCGCTAGTCGACGTAGAGGCAGAGGTAGGCGGTGTCTTCGGCCACTTTCAGCTGGAACTTTGAGTTGGGGGGGACGGTGAAGGTTGAGCCTTTCGGGAAGTCTTCCCAGGCGGCCCCTCCGGGCAGCTTCACGGTGAGCCGGCCGCTGACGACGCTCATTATTTCCTTCTTGGCGGTGCCGAATTCATAGTCGCCGGGGGCCATCACGCCCACGGTGGCGGGGCCGGTGCCGGCGCTGAAAGCTATGGATTTAACTTTCCCGTCGAAATACTCGTTAGTTTTGAGCATTTTTTCTCCGTTTAATTTTCATTAAAAGTTCCACCGCTAAATTAGCCTGCATATTGGCCACTATGGCCACGCGGGGGGCCATGGGGCTAACGCCCGGCGGGCACTGGCTTTCCCCGTCGCCGCAGATATAAAGGTCGCCCATCCGCTGCGTGCGCAGTTTGGCGTTCCCGCCGTAGCCGGCCAGGCCGGAGGCCGCTATTATGGGCTTGTCGGGGTGCAGGTGCAGCCAGGCGTTTATCAGCATGCCTTTCTCTTCGGCCTTGTCGAAGGCTTCTATCACAAGATCCGCTTCGCCGAAGATCTTGTCCACGTTGGAAGGTGTTATCTTTATGTCGCGGGCTTTACACCTGGTGAACGGGGCTATCAGTTTGAGGTTGGCCTGCAGGGCTTTCACTTTGCGCAGGCCTATCTGTTTTACCGTGTACTGCTGGCGGTTGAGGTTCGAGGCTTCTATCTTGTCGAAATCGGCTATGATCAGTCGGCCTACTCCGGCGCGGGCCAGCGCGATGGCGGCGTTGGAGCCGAGGCCGCCGGCGCCGGCTATGCCGACGGTGGCGGCGCGCAGGGCCGCGAGCACCTTTGCGTCATGCCTTGAGAAGATGTCTTTTTCCAGGTTTGGCATTGCGCTCCTTAAAATGCCGTTGCTGTTAATGACCGCAGCAGCCGTTGCACTTATGGCCGCCGGGGTTTATGGGGCAGCCGCTGTCGGCGGCTGATGAGCCTTTCTTCAGGCCCGGAATGTCGTCGGAAACCTTGACCACCTTGCCGAGCTTCTTGTCGTAGACATAGCGGCCGGTGGCGGTCTCTTCTTTTTTTGTTTCTTCTTTATGGTCGGACATAGGGGGGTTAAATTTGGTGCGCCCGACAGGAATCGAACCTGTACAACCAGCTTCGCAGGCTGGGACTCTATCCGTTGAGATACGGGCGCAGAGAGCTGAAAGACTATTTTATAATTTATATGGAGGGGATAACAATGCTTAGCTGCCGAACGCCTGCCGCGCCTACCTTCCCAGGATCTTTTGCCACCAGGACTTTTCGCCCGGAGTTTCTTCAGGCACCTGCTCAAAGACGGGCTGCTCCGCCTGCCCCCTGTAAACCGGCATGCTTACCCGGAAAGTGGAGCCGCGGCCGGGCTCGCTGTCCAGCGTGATCCTGCCGCCCTGCATGACGACCATAGCCTTGGTTATGGCAAGGCCCAGGCCGGTCCCACCCACTTTTTCGCCGGCGGCCACCTGCACGAATTTCTCGAAGATCTTGCCCTGGTCCTCTTTGTTTATGCCGCAGCCGGTGTCCCTGACCGAGAAGAAAACAAAGCCGTCCAGCGCGTCCTTGCCGGCGTCGGCCGATACTTCTATCGAGCCGCCCTGCGGCGTGAATTTGATGGAGTTCGAAATGAGGTTTATCAGGACCTGCACCATGCGGCGCCGGTCGGCGTAGATGAACGGAACGCCCGGCTCAGCCCTGACCGTAAGGCTTACGCCTTTCGAGGTGGTCCAGGCCCTCATGGCTTCCGCCGCCTCTTTGGCCGTCTCCACAGCGGAAGTGTTCTCAGGGTGAAAGACAAGCTTCCCGGATTGAAGTTTTGAGAAGTCCAGGATATCCGTGATTATCGAGTTCAGGCGCTCCGTGTTGCGGATGGCGGTGTTGAGGATCCCTCGGGACGGGTCGCCGGGGCCAGAGGCGTCGCGGCTCATCAGTTCGAGGGCCGCCTTAATGGAGGTCAGCGGGGAGCGCAGCTCGTGCGTCATGTTGGCTATGAATTCCTGCTGCATCTGCTCCACCTGTTTCAGCTTGGCGGCGTCGGTGGGGATGGAGACCGTTCCCACTATCTTGCCTTCCTCGTTCTGGATTATGGCGGTGGCTTTCTTTACCGTTTCCGCCAGTTCGGGGGAGCCGCCCTTTTCCAGCTCTTTCGAGATATCCGTCTTGCTGTCGGACCTGATCTCTTTAGCCAGCGAGACCACCTGGCTTTCCAGCTGGGAAAGGTCCATTATCTTTTTGCCGGAAAGTTCAGCCAGGGGCCTGCCGGAAATAGCCTCCGCCTGCGGGTTCATCATCAGGATGTTCCCGTTCCTGTCCACCACCACCACGCCGTCGGCCATGCTGGTCATCACGGATTCGGCGCGCACCATGTCGTTCTCGACTTTCTTCTTTTCGCCCCGTATGCCTTCCAGGGCCTTGTTCACGCTGGCCTCGATCTCCGCCTTGAACTTGGCCGCCAGGATCTCCAGTATGCGCCGCTGCTCGGCCGCGTCCGGGGTGGCCCGGCTGACCACGGCGGAGAGGGCGGTCTCCAGGGCAAGGCCGGAAATTTTGTCCGCGACTTTTTCCGCCGGGCCCTGCGCCGCCGGCGCGCCGGCCTGCTGGGCTTGTTCCGCCGGCGCCATGGCAGCCTGCGGCTGGGCCCCGTCCACCTTCGCGTAAACCGATTCGTTAAGGCTTATTTTCTCTACCCCGCGCTCCTTAAGAAAGTCCTTGGCGTCGCCCTTGAACGCCTGCACCTGGCAGAGGGCCAGCAGGTCGTCCCCGGAGACGCCCTTCGCGAAGGTTATCGTCTGTATGCGGAACTTCGTGAACAGGTTCTTCAGGGAATTGGGCAGCTTGTCCGAGGCGAGCAGCGGCGTGCTGTTTATCAGCAGCTTGTCGTTGTCCAGCGTTATCGAGAAATCCCCGCCGTTGAGCGAGTCGGCGATCTGCACCAGCAGCGCCTCGCCCTCGATAAGCGCCTGCCTGACCTGCGGGTGGTCCGGCTTATAAAGGTTTATCTGCACCAGCGCGCGGGTGAAGATCTTCAGGAAATTAAACCAGAGCAGCTTCTGGTCCGGGACTTCTGTCATAGGCGGAAGAGGTTTTTCCCTTTGAGGCCTTTGGTGGCGTTCCTGGTGTCGAAAACGAGGCGGGCCTTTTTAACTATTCCAGCGTAATCTATGCACGAGTGGGGCGTCACTATCATCACGCAGTCGTAAGAGCCTATTTTTTTCAGCGCGTCCTTTTTCGAGCGGCGCACTTCACCTTCCAGATCGGTCTCGGCCACATAGGGGTCGTAGTAATCGGCTTTCGCGCCGGTTTTCTCCAGCAGCGTCAGCACGTCGCGGGCGGGGGACTCGCGCGAATCGGAGATGTCAGGCTTGTAGGCCATGCCGATCATCAGTATTTTGGAGCGGCTGAGCGCCTTGCCGCGGGTGTTGAGTATCTCGCCCAGGCGGGTAACTACATGGTCCGGCATCGCGGAGTTTATCGCGCCGGCCAGCTCTATAAAGCGCGGCTCGAAATTCAGCGTCTTCATTTTCCAGCCGAGGTAATGCGGGTCCAGCGGTATGCAGTGGCCGCCTATGCCGGGGCCCGGGTAGAAAGGCATGAAGCCGAACGGCTTTGAGGCCGCCGCGCCTATCACTTCCCAGATATCCAGGCCAAGCTTGTCGCACATCAGGGCCATCTCGTTAATCATGGCTATGTTGACGGCGCGGAAGGTGTTCTCGAGCAGCTTCACCAGCTCGGCTGCTTCGGTGCTGGAAACCTCCAGCACCTGGTCTATGACGGCCCGGTACAGCAGGCCGGCCAGCCCGGTGCAGGCCGGAGTGATGCCGCCCACTACTTTAGGCGTGTTCTTTACGCCGTATTTTTTGTTGCCCGGGTCCACCCGCTCAGGCGAGAAGGCCAGGTAAAAATCTTTGCCGGCCACGAGGCCGCCCATTTCCAGCATGGGCTTTACCAGTTCCTTGGTGGTGCCGGGGTAGGTTGTGCTTTCAAGCACTATCAGCTGGCCGCGGCGCAGGAATTTACGGGTCTCCTGCACGGAGGCCACTATATAGGAAACGTCGGGGTCCTTGCTTTTGCGCAGCGGGGTGGGCACGCAGATGATCACGGCGTCCTGCTTTTTGAGGCCGGAAAAATCCAGCGTGGCCGAAAGCAGGCCTTTTTTCACCATCGCGGCGACTTCATCGCAGGGAACGTCGGGAATATAGGACTCCCCGTCCTTTATATCGCGCACTTTCTGCGCATCCACTTCGAAGCCCGTCACGGCAAAGCCGCCCTTGGCGAATTCCATGGCCAGCGGCAGGCCCACATAGCCCATGCCGACTATGCCGATCTTCGCCTTTCTTTCCCTGATAAGTTTTTTGATCTTTTCCATTTTTGGCTATTCCTGTAAACCCAACAGAAATTATACTAAAAAACCGCCCCCCCACGCCTGACTGGCGGGGGGGGGGGGAGTCCCCCGAACTGGCAGGAGGATCCTCCAGGCAGGCGAATCCTCCTTTTCTAAACCCCCTATAATTAATATAATTACTTAATCTATGGAGTGGATTTTACAAATTCCGGTGCTATTTTTTTCCGTCATTTTCCACGAATTCGCCCACGGCTTTGCCGCTTACAGGCGCGGGGACGATACCGCTTACCTTTCCGGCCGGCTCTCGTTCAACCCGCTGCCGCACATAGACCCGGTCGGCACCGTGCTGCTGCCGGCGGCCTGCGTTATGATGGGCTTCCCCGCCATAGGCTGGGCCAAGCCCGTTCCGGTTAACCCCTACCGGCTGCACCGCCCGCGCACGGACATGGCCATAGTGGCCGTCAGCGGGCCGCTCTCAAATATAATGCTGGCGCTGGCGGCAGCCATAGCTTTTAAAATATTCACGCTGCCCTTTATGGGTTTTATCGGCGGTGACCTGACGTACACCATGCTTAAAACCTTCGGTTTCGCCGTGGTGATAAACCTGCTGCTCGCGGTCTTTAATCTGATCCCGGTATACCCGCTGGACGGCAGCCAGATCGCGCTGGGCCTGCTAAAAGGGCGCTGGCTTGAGAATTATGAGAAGCACCTGCCTTACGGTGTTTATATAATAATAGGCCTGATGGTTACCGGGCTGCTGCCGCGCATTATGAGGCCGCTGCTCAATCTGGGGCTGCTGCTGATGTCTCCTATAATGGGGGCGTTTTAAACACTAGGCTGAACTATGGAAAACAACAAGAAACCAGTGGTCGTTTCCGGTGTAAGGCCGACAGGCCGGCTGCACCTGGGTAATTATTGGGGCACGCTGAAGAACTGGCTGGAGCTGCAGGAGAAGTACGAATGCTATTTCTTCATCGCGGACTGGCATGCTCTGACCACCGGCACCGATAAGAGCGGGACCATCGGCGAAAATACCCGCGAGATGGTGCTGGACTGGCTGGCCCTGGGCCTGGATCCCGCTAAATGCGTTTTTTTCAGGCAGTCCGATGTTAAAGCGCACGCCGAACTGGCGCTGCTGCTCGGCATGGTAACGCCTATCAGCTGGCTGCTCAGGAACCCCACCTTCAAGGAGCAGCTGCAGGAGCTTCATAAGCAGAAGTACAAAGGCCAGGAAGACAAGACAAAAAAGGCCGAGGGCGTAACCAGGCAGCTCGCCGAGGCCCACGGCCATGACGCCGAAGAGCTGGCGCTGCAGTCCGACATGGCTGTGCTCGGCTTTCTCGGGTACCCGGTGCTGCAGGCCGCCGACGTGCTGCTCTACGACGCGAAGTTCGTGCCGATAGGCAAGGACCAGCTGCCGCACCTGGAGATCTCCCGCGATATCGCCCGCCGCTTCAACCACGTGTTCGGGACGAATATCCTCTGCGAGCCCGAGCCGCTGTTCACCAACTCGCCGCTGGTGCCCGGCATAGACGGCCGCAAGATGTCCAAATCCTACGGCAACACGATAGAGCTGGGCGAGGACGCGAAGAGCCTGGAAGCCAAGATCAAGAAGATGTACACGGACCCGCTCAAAATAAAGGTGGACGACAAGGGCCACCCGGAGGGCTGCGTGGTCTGCGCTTTCCATAAACTTTACAGCCCGGACTGGAAAACCCGCGAGGCCGAGTGCCTCGACGGGAAGACCGGCTGCGGCGCCTGCAAGAAGCGGCTTATAGAACTGATGGAGGCGCAGGTGGGGGCTTTCAGGGAGAGGCGGCAGGCGCTGGCCTCCTCCGTGAACGTGGAGGAAGTGCTGGCCGCGGGCGCCGGGAAAGCCGCAGCCGTGGCCGCGCTGAAGCTGGCCGCGGCCTCGAAAGCCGCCGGGCTGAGATAAAAATATGACCGCCATAGACATACACCTGGAAAACTTCGAGGGGCCGCTCGACCTGCTGATGCACCTCATCAAGAAGAATAACCTGGATATTTACGACATCCCGATCGCGAAGATAACTTCCGAGTACCTGCAGTACCTCGACGTGATGAAGAGCCTCAATCTTGAGGTGGCGGGGGAATTCCTGGTGATGGCCGCCACGCTGATGCAGGTAAAGGCCAAGATGCTGCTGCCCGCGCCGGAGCAGCCCGAGGGCGAGAACGGGCCCGACCCGCGCGGCGCCCTGGTGTCCATGCTGGAGGAGTACCAGCGCTACAAGGAAGCCTCAAAAGAGATGAACGGCCGCTTCGCGCGGTACAAGGACGCCTTCTACCGCGGCTCGCCGGTTTTCTCCAGCGAGGAGAAATACCTGGACCTGGATTTCCACGCGCTGATGGACGCGGTGAAGCGCGCTTTCGAGCGGGCCGAGCCCAGCCAGGGGGTTGAGGCGGAGCAGTTCCCCATTGAGTCCCGCGTCGAAAAGATAGAGAAGATGCTGGTGGGCCGCGAGTGGCTGCTTCTCGACGAGGTCTTCGCCTCCGAAACCAAGCGCCTGGGCGTGATAACCTGCTTCATGGCCCTGCTGGAGCTGGTAAAGCAGAGGAAGATCCTGGTCTCGCAGGACGAGGCCTATACCGAGGTGCGCATATACCCCGCTCCCGCCCCGGCTCCTGTTCCCGCCGCTGAGCCGGCGGCCGGCGCGGCCCAGGATGGACCGGTTTAATTAGGAATAAACCACCAAGGACACTAGTACAGTAAGAGGAATGAGAATAAAATCACACAAAGGCACGAAGACACGAAGAAATGGCGGAAAATCAAATTGTGATAAGTTGTGCTTTGTGGCTTTGTGTCTTTGTGTGAGAAATATTTCGGGGTCAACTTTGGGAACTTAGTGGTTAAATTTTCGCGGTTAATAAAGAGGTACTATGGAAGACACAGAACTTAAAAAAGTGCTTGAAACCCTGCTGTTCATTACCGACGCCCCGCTGCCGGTAAGCCGCATAGCCCAGCTTTGCGAAATAAGGAACAAGGAGCGACTGGAGGGCGCGCTTGCCGAACTGCGCAGGAGCTACGACGAGGAGGGCCGCACCTTCCAGATCATGCAGGTAGCCGGAGGCTGGCAGCTGGCCACCCGCCCCGAATACGGCCTGTGGGTGCGCAAGCTCTACCAGAATAAAATGACGGTGCGCCTTACGCAGGCAGCGTTGGAAACACTCTGCATAATAGCCTACAAGCAGCCGCTCACCCGCGCGGAGATAGAGGCGATACGCGGCGTTGAAGTGATCGGCCCGCTTGAAACCCTCACCCAGCGCAGGCTCATTACCATGGTGGGCCGCCGCGAGAGCATAGGCCGCCCCCTGCTTTACGGCACCACCAGCGAATTCCTGCGCCAGTTCGGCCTGAATTCTCTCGACGACATGCCCAAGCTGGAGAGCTTCAATATAGAGAACATGGCCGCCGCCGCCCAGTCCACCGCCGTTGAAATGATCGAGCAGGAGTCCGGTTCCGAGCAAGACGGAACTGGACAATATAGTTCTTCCGCTATTCCGTTATCGGGAGACGAGTCCATCCCTGAGCCGGCTGCGCAGGGCGAGCCCCCGGCCGATCCCGCCCCGGAAGCCGTTGAAACCCCGGATGAGCCGCGCGGCAATAATTGAACACTACAGGCGCAGCGTTAAAGAATTTCACCGCGGAATTGTGTTTAGCAGGTGCAACGAGATATTTAACATGGATAAACAGGATAAGCAGGATTTTATTGCCCCTTTGCTATCCTGTCCATCCTGTTCATCCATGTGAATCTCTAATGAAGAGTCCGTCCGCTGGTCGTTAATTTATGCCTGAAATAAGAAAAGATCCTGTTTTCGGCCGCTGGGTCATAATAGCCTCAGAGCGCGGCCTGCGCCCCAACGAGTTCCGCCCCGGCGGTGCCGGCGACGGCCACGCCTGCCCTTTCTGCGCCGGCAACGAGGCCCTTACCCCGCCGGTTATTTATTCCCTTCCCGGCCCGGCCGGCGGCTGGCGCCTGCGCGTGGTGCGCAATAAGTTCCCGGCGCTGACCTCCGAGGGCTCCTCCGACAACCGCCGCGAGGGCATCTACAACCGCATGGACGGCATGGGCTTCCACGAGGTGGTCATTGAGACCCCGGAGCACGGCCGCCTGCTTGAGGAAATGCCCGTAGAAGCGATAGCCGACGTGCTCAAGACCTTCATGCTGCGCATCAAAGAGATCAAGAAGGACCCGCGCATAAAGTACGTGATGATCTTCAAGAACCACGGGCGCAACGCCGGGGCCAGCCTGCTGCACCCGCATTCGCAGATAATAGCCATGCCCATGGCCCCGCTGCGGGTGATGCAGGAGATAGACGGCGCCGCCGATTACCACATAGAGCGCGGCACCTGCGTTTTCTGCGACATAGTGACGGAGGAGATCTCCTTTAAAAGGCGCGTGGTGGCGGAAAACTCCTCGTTCCTGGCCGTCACGCCCTACGCCAGCCGCTTCTCTTTTGAGACCTGGATACTGCCCAAAAAACATTTCAGCCATTTCGAGAACATCCCCGAGACCGAAGCCGGGGCCCTGGCCGAAGTGCTCAAGACCGCGCTCGGCAAGCTTTCCGCGTCCCTACCGGACCTGTCCTACAATCTGATAGTGCACTCCATGCCGGTGCAGGAGCCGGAGGCGGAGCATTTTCACTGGCACATCGAGATAATGCCCAAGCTTACCCACGTGGCCGGCTTTGAGTGGGGCACGGGTTTTTATATCAACACCGTGTCGCCGGAGGACGCCGCTGAGATCCTGAACACCGGGCAGACGTACAAAATTTAGAGGAGACTTAATGAAAATCCTTATTGCCGCGAGCGAAGCTTTTCCCTTCTGCAAGACCGGCGGGCTGGCCGACGTGACCGGCGCGCTCGCGCAGGTTTTCTCGAAGGCTGAAGACACGGAGGTGGTGCTTTTCCTGCCGCGCTACCGCAACGTGGGCGGCGGGGCGTTCTCGCTTAAGGCGGCGGGCGGCAGCTTCCTGATCCCGGTGGGCAACAGGGTCGAGACCGCCACGATGAGCCGCGTGCAGTGGGGCAAGGTGGCCGTTTACTTCATAGAAAACCCTAAATATTTTGACCGGCCCGGCATGTACCGCACCGCCGGGGGCGACTACGAGGACAACGACGAGCGGTTCGTTTTCTTCTCCCGCGCGGTCCTGGAGGGGGCGAAGTTCATCGGCTTCAAGCCGGACGTGATACACTGCCACGACTGGCAGACGGGGCTGGTCCCGGCCTACCTGCGCACGCTGTACCGCATAGACTCCTTCTACGCCAAGACGGCCTCGGTGTTCACTATCCACAACATCGCCTACCAGGGCATGTTCCCTAAGGAAACCCTGTTGAAGGCGGGTTTCTCCTGGCAGGATTTTACGCCGGAGAAACTGGAGTTCTACGGCGGAGTGAATTTTATGAAGTCCGGGCTGGTCTTCGCGGACCTGGTGACCACGGTCAGCCCCACCTACGCCAGCGAAATACAGTACCGCCCGGAATACAGCCACGGCCTTGAGGGCGTGCTGAAGTCCCGCACCGCCGACCTGTTCGGCATCCTGAACGGCATAGACGAGGAGATCTGGGACCCGGCCACGGACACCTTCCTCGAGCGCGGCTACGAGCTCAAAAGTTTCCAGCGCGGCAAGGCGGCCTGCAAGCTGTCGCTGCAGAAGGAGCTGGGGCTGGAGGAGAACAAGGACCTGATACTGGCCGGCGTGGTAAGCCGCCTTGACTACCAGAAGGGCCTGGACCTGATATTGAAAGCCGCCCCGGATTTCCTCGAAAAAGTGCAGTTCGTGGCGCTGGGTATAGGTGACCCGGGCTTGTCCGACGCGCTGGCGGCGCTGGCGGCTTCCAGCCCGAAACGCGTGGCTTTCAGGTCCGGTTTCGACGAGTCGCTCGCCCACAGGATCTACGGCGCCTCCGATGTTTTTCTGATGCCTTCGCGCTTTGAGCCCTGCGGCCTCCCGCAGATGATAGCCATGCGCTACGGCTCGCTGCCGCTGGTCACCCGCACCGGCGGCCTTAAAGACACCGTGTTCTACAACGGCGAGCCGAAGGATTCCAACGGCTTCGCCATCGATAACGCGGACGAGGGGCAGCTGAAGTCCGTGCTGGGGCATATCGTTTCCCTGCACGGCTGGCAGGAGAACTGGAACATGATGGTGCGCAACGCCATGCGGGGCGATTATTCCTGGGGCAAGTCCGCCGAGGTCTACATGAAACTCTTCAGCATCGCCGCTCAGCGCAGGCAGCTGTAAGGATTTACGGGTTGAATCTTAGATCATAGCCGGGGGGTCCGCCATGAAAGTGGTCTTCTACACGAATGAGTATCCGCCGAACACCTACGGCGGGGCGGGGGTCGCGGTGGAGTACCTCACGCGCGAGTTGGCGAAGCTTATGGACGTGGAAGTGCGCTGCTTCGGCGGCCAGCGCGTGAAGCGCCCGCATCTCAAGGTCACCGGCTGCCAGCCCTGGACGGAGCTCTCCAAAGACGCCCATAAAGGCTTCGGCAAGGCGCTCGAGGCGCTGAGCGTGAACCTCCAATTCTGCAAGAACAACACGGCCGATATCGTCCACTGCCACACCTGGTACACCAATCTGGGCGCGTTCTTTTCAAAGCTCCTGTACAAGGTCCCCTTTGTCCTGACCACCCACTCGCTTGAGCCGCACCGGCCGTGGAAGCGCGAACAGCTGGGCGGCGCCTACGACCTGAGCAGCTGGATAGAGAAGAACGCCATCGAAGCCGCCGACGCCGTCATCGCGGTCTCCAGCGGCATGAAAAAAGACATCCTGTCCTGCTACGATGTTCCCGCCTCAAAAATACATGTCATCCACAACGGCATAGACCTGGCCGAATACAGCCGGAAGTCCTCGACCGCGGCCTGCCGCAAATGGGGGATAGATCCGGATAAGCCCTATGTGCTTTTCGTCGGGCGCATTACCCGGCAGAAAGGGATAATCCACCTTGTGAACGCCATCCCGCACATTGACCCGGAGGCGCAGGTGGTGCTCTGCGCCGGCGCGCCGGACACCAAAGAGATAGCCGCCGAAATGGAAGCCGGCGTAGCGAAGATACAAAAGACCCGCAAAAACGTCATCTGGATACGCGGGATGCTTCCGAAGAACGAGGTGATAGAGCTATACAGCCACGCCGCGGCCTTCTGCTGCCCGTCCATTTACGAACCTTTCGGGATAATCAACGTAGAGGCCATGGCCTGCGGCGCGCCGGTGGTCGCCTCCGCCGTGGGCGGCATCCTCGAGGTGGTGGTGCCGGAGAAGACCGGTTTGCTGGTGCCTTTCCAGCCCCGCCGGGACGGGAGTTACGAGCCGCGCGATCCTAAAAAATTCTCCCGGGACCTCGCAGCCTCGCTCAACCGCGTGCTGCGCAGCCCCTCGCTGCGCAATAAATTCGCAGCCGCGGGCCGCCTCCGTGCCGAAACGCAGTTCAGCTGGGCCGGCGTGGCTAAAAAGACCCACGCACTCTATCGGAGTTTGGTGAAATAAATGCGAAAACCAGCGGTAAAGGAAAAATCCCCCGGTAATTTAAAGACCGGAAACCCGGAAGGTATGCCGGCCGGCCTCGGCGCGCGTTATATTGGGGCAAATCGCTGCGAATTCCTGGTGTGGGCGCCTTTTTCCAAGAAGGTTGAGCTGCGCATTACCGCTCCGAAGAAAAAACTGGTCACGCTGACCACGGACGGCTCAGGCTATCACTGGACCGCTTTAACGGGCGCGGGGCCGGGGACCGAATATTTTTACATCCTTGACGGCGTGGAAAAGCCGGACCCGGCTTCAAGCTGTCAGCCGCGCGGCGTCCACGGCCCATCCGTGGTAGGTGACCCGGCCTATGAGTGGAAGGACGGGAAATGGAAAGGCCTGCCGCAGGAAAATTTCGTCATCTATGAGATCCATACCGGGACATTCTCCCAGGAGGGCACTTTCGCCGGCATAATTCCCCGGCTGGACGCGCTGAAGGACCTCGGTGTTACGGTGGTGGCCCTTATGCCGGTGGCGCAGTTTCCCGGCGCGCGCAACTGGGGCTATGACGGCGTTTATCCCTTCGCGGCCCAGGATTCCTACGGCGGGACGCGGGGGCTTAAACTCCTGGTGGAAGCCTGCCACCGGCGGGGGCTCGCCGTCATGCTGGACGTGGTCTACAACCACCTCGGACCTGAAGGCAACTACCTGCGTGATTTCGGCCCTTATTTCACTTCGGGCTATAAGACCCCGTGGGGGCAGGCGCTCAACTTCGACGGCCCCGGCTCCGACGAGGTGCGCCGTTTCTTCATCGAAAGCGCCGTCCGCTGGCTGGACGAGTTCCATATCGACGCGCTGCGCCTCGACTCGGTCCGCTCCATCCGGGACTTTTCAGCGCGGCCTTTCGTGGAGGAGCTCGCCGCCGCCGCGCACGAGCTCGGCCGCGGGCGGGGCCGCCGGATGCAGATAATCGCGGAGAGCAGCATGAACGACCCGCGCGTGCTCCGGCCCCCGGAGGCCGGCGGCTGGGGCTGCGACGCGCAGTACTGCAAAGATTTTCATCATTCCCTGCACGTCGCGCTGACCGGCGAGCGCGCCGGGAAATACCGCGACTTTTCCGGGCTCCGGGACCTGGCCCGGTCCTACCGCGACGCTTTCGTCTATAACGGCCAGTATTCGGTCACCCGCCGGATGCGCCACGGCCGCCCGGCGGCAGGAGTTCCCGCTTCTCAATTCCTGGTTTTCTCCCAGGACCACGACGAGACCGGCAACAGGCCCCGCGGCGAGCGGCTGGCCGCCCTGGCGGATTTCGAGGCCCTGAAGCTCGCGGCCGGGGCGGTGGCCCTGTCGCCCTTCATCCCGTTCCTGTTCATGGGCGAGGAGTACGGGGAAGAGGCGCCGTTCCTCTATTTCACCGATCATGCGGACAAGGCGCTGGCCGAAGCCGTGCGCCTGGGCCGGCGGAAGGAATTTGATGTGGCGGCGGGCGGCGGAAAGCTCCCCGACCCCAACGACGAAGCCGCTTTCCTGCTCTCCCGGCTGGACCACGGCCTGCGCAGTAAAGGCAGGCACGCCGTTCTTGAAAATTTTTACCGCCGCCTTTACGCTTTGCGCAGGGAGCACCCCGCGCTGGCGAAACTAGACAGGGAAAACCTCGACGCCGCGCTTCACGAAGAGGCCGGAGTGCTGACGGTTTGCCGCCGCGCCGGTGCCGAAGAGGCGTTCTTTATCCTTAATTTCGCGAAAAAGCCGGGCCGGATGAAACTGGAACTGCCTGGTGGTAACTGGACCAGGCTCCTGGACTCGGCGCAGGCGCAGTGGGGAGGCCCGGGCAGCCAGGCCCCCGAGCGCCTCGCCGGCGGCCCGGCGGAACTGTCGCTGTCCCCGCAATGCGTGGTGCTGTACGGGAAGACAGTGGAGTAAAATGTGGGGTGGGGAAATTATAGGCGAATTTATGAAGAAAAAAATGGATTTGGAAAAGGATTCTCCGGCTATTGCGCGGGAGAAACTTGAGTATTTTAAAAAGTTGTTTCCAGAGGCTATGAGCGAGGGTAAAGTCGATGTGGATGCTCTGCGCCGGTCCCTGGGCGAAAATGTGGTGTCGAACGACGAAAGATATAACCTGGACTGGGCAGGTAAGGCTGAGGCTTTTAAGGCCCTTCAGGCCTCGACTACCGCTACGCTTGCGCCTTGTCCGGAAGAAAGTGTTGATTTTGATAAAACCGGCAATGTCTTTATAGAGGGGGAGAATCTGGAGGTTTTGAAAGTCTTGCAGAAGGCCTATTACGGCAAGATTAAGATGATTTATATAGACCCGCCATATAATACCGGCAGCGACAGCTTTATTTATCCCGACCGCTTCCAGGAGAGCAAGGAAGAGTATTTAAAGCGTATTGAGGAAAAAGACGAAGAGGGCTATCTGCTGAAAGAGGGCCTTTTTCGCAAGAATTCCAAAGAAAACGGCCAATATCACAGCAACTGGCTGTCAATGATGTATCCCCGCCTGTTTTTGGCCCGGAATCTCCTGCGCGATGACGGCGTTATTTTTATTTCCATAGATGACAATGAAGTTCATAATCTACGCCTTCTGATGAATGAGGTCTTTGGTGAAGAAAATTTTGTGGCGAATGCTGTCTGGCAAAAGAGAACATCTCCTGATGCAAGATTAAAAGTTAGCTCTGGCCATGAATATGTGTTGATTTACGCAAAAGATATTGCTTTCATTGAAGAATCTATAAATCTATTGCCCCTAACCGCCGAACAAAAAGAAGCCTATAAGAATCCTGATAATGATCCACGCGGACCGTGGGTTTCTTCTGATTATACAGCGCAAGGCTATCGACCTAATCAAATGTATCCAATTACAACGCCTGGGGGGGCCGTCTTTACCCCACCTGCTGGTGTCTGCTGGAAGAATGTGGAATCTGTTTTTAAAGACTTGGTCAAAGATAAACGTGTTTGGTTCGGAAAGGATGGGAATGCGTTCCCAAGAAGAAAGACATACCTTTCTGAAACAGAAGGCAGAACTGTTTGGACTTGGTGGTCAAATAAAGAAGTTGGCCACACACAGGAAGCTTCTAAAGAGCTAAAGGATTTGTTTAATTTGGCAAACGCATTTGACAACCCTAAACCCGTACGTTTGATTGACCGGATACTCCAATTAGCGACAAAAAAAGACAGTATCATCCTTGATTTTTTTTCCGGCTCCGGCACAACCGCCGCCGCTGTCCTTGAACTTAATAAGTCGGATGGCGGGACCAGAAAGTTTATTTGTGTCCAGCTTCCGGAAAAGACGGACGATACTACTGAGGCCGGCAAGGCTGGTTATAAAACAATTGCCGAAATTGGCGAAGAGCGTATAAGACGGGTTATAAAGAGAATTAAAGAGGATGCTAAAAATAATCCCAACCTTTTTGCTAAAGATAAATCTGACCTGGATTTTGGGGTTAAGGTTTTTAAGTTGAAAAACTCCAACTTTAAAATCTGGCGCGGGGATGTCGTTGACACCGCCGAGGATTTAGAAAATCAGATGGACCTGCTTAAAGACCCGGTGAAACCGGAGGCGCGGGAGCAAAATCTGCTCTGGGAGTTGTTATTGAAGTCCGGGTACGACCTAAACACTAAAATAACAGACAGAAAGTCGGGAAATGCCGAATTTTATTCTATTGCTGATGGGAAAATAGTGATCATACTCAGCAAAGCAGATGAAAAATGGCTGCAAGAAATAGTAAAGCTCAAACCGCAGAAAGTCATCTGCCTGGACAATATTTTTGAAGCCAATGACCAGCTTAAAACCAACACCGCCCTGCAAATGAAAGATGCAGAAATAGAATTCAGGACGATTTGACGTGAAGCGGAGACGAAGGCCATGACTGAAAAAGAAATAATTGACCGGTTGCCGGAATTGTTATCTCTTCCGAAAGAAACCGAATGGGTTGAATTTAAGCATAACAATTATCTCCCTTCAGACATCGGCGAGTATATTTCCGCGCTGGCTAATTCCGCCTGCCTGCATAAAAAGGACAAGGCTTTTCTCGTGTTCGGCGTGGAAGACGGAACGCATAAGATCGTCGGGACTCGTTTTAACCCGAAAACCGAGAAAGTCGGAAATGAAGAGTTGGAAAACTGGCTGACTCACTTGCTTAACCCAAGAATTGATTTTAAAATTTTCATATTGATATTTAAGGGTAAATCAGTTGTTGTTTTCAGCATAGACCCCGCCACTAACAGACCGGTCAGGTTTTCAGGCATATCGTATGTTCGTATCGGTTCATATAAAAAAAAATTATCCGAACACCCTGAAAAAGAAAAAAAGATATGGCGCAATAAACCCGCAAATGACTGGTCGGTTGCGGTATGTGAAGGCGCCACAATCAATGATTTGGACCCCCAGGCGGTAACAAAGGCTAGGATTGCGTATGCAAAAAGGAAAAAAGCCCCCGCTGAAATTGAAAACTGGGATACAATTACCTTTCTTAACAAGGCAAAACTTGCTGTCGAGGGTAAAATTACAAGGACAACTGTTTTGCTGTTGGGAAATCCAGAGTCCGCCCATTTTTTGAGTCCGGCGGTCGGACAGATAAGCTGGTTTTTGCGGGACGAAAAAAATAACCCCAGGGATTTTGAGCATTTCGGTCCGCCGTTTATCCTGGCCGTTGATGCGGTTTTGGCTAAAATTCGCAACCTGACAGTCCGCTTTCTGCCGCCGCGGACTCTTTTCCCTATTGAAACATCCCAATATGATCCCATAGTCATACGCGAGGCTTTGCATAATTGTATCGCCCATCAGGACTATGAAAAGAACTCCAGGATACAGGTGGTTGAAAGACCGAATGAGATTATCTTTGATAACGCGGGGAATTTTATCCCCGGAAGCGTGGAGGCTGTAATTGAACAGGATGCTCCGCCGAAACTGTACAGGAATCCTTTTTTGGCGCAGGCCATGGTAAATCTGGGTATGATTGAAACGGAAGGCGGCGGAATCAGAGAAATGTTTAAAATACAACGCGGGAGGTTTTTCCCTTTGCCGACTTTTCAGCTTGATAAACCGGACGAGGTTAGGGTGAAAATCCCCGGTGAAATTATTGATGAAAAATATACAAATCTGCTTATTTCAAAAACAGACCTTGATTTGTCTACCATAATGCTTTTAGACAGGGTACAGAAAAAAATAAAAATTACAAAACAAGGACAGCTTTTATTAAGGTTGCAAAAACTTATTGAGGGCAGATCACCGAATTTATATGTGTCAGCGCAAATTGCCGCCATTACCGGTGGTAAGGTTAAATACATGAAAAACCGCGGATTGGATAAAAAATTTTATCAGGAATTAATCCTAACCTTTATTAAAACCAATGGAGTCGTTACCCGGACAGAAATAGACGAGCTTGTTCTGAGTAAATTGCCGGAGATATTAACAGATGTTCAAAAGCGCAGAAAAATAAACAATCTTCTAACTGAAATGTCCCGCAAATTGAAGTTGATACGGAATAGGGGGACAGACAGGTCTCCAAAATGGATGTTAAATAAGGCTTAAATTAGTAGTAAGTTAGTAGTAAGTTAGTAGTAAGTGAGAGATTTGGCCCTTGTAATCTGGTGGGAAAACAGTGGTAATTTATTAATAAGTCGTTGGTGATTTTATTGATAAACCGTAACTGCTCAGGTCTGCTCTGTCATCCCCGAGGCATGTTATCGGGGATCCATAAGATAAGGATAAAGAGACCAGGAGAAGAGTTGATGGATTCCCGCCTACAAATTGCGGGAATGACAACAAGCAGACTGGAGACCTGAGTAGTTACCAATCCTCAGCTATTTCTGGACTTGGCTGTAAATGAAATAAGAAGCGTCCTTCACGAACTGATGATTGATGGCATAAAATACGAGAAAATCGCTGGTCATGATTACGCAATGATGTTGTTTTCAGACAGCGATGTCGAAACCTATAAGGACAATCTATACAAAATCAACAAGGCCGAAAAAACGATAGCAGACCATATAATTATTGACTCCATGTCGGAGGTGGAAAAGAAATTTGCCGAGGATTGTGAGCGCAATGATAATGTGGAGTTCTTTGTTAAACTGCCGGACTGGTTTACGATTCAAACCCCGATTGGAGAGTATAACCCGGACTGGGCTTTGATTTACAAAAATGAGAGCCGGATTTGTTTTGTCGCCGAGACAAAATCTACCACTGATTTGAACAAGTTAAGGCCGCAGGAAAAAATGAAAATTAAGTGCGGAGAGGCCCATTTTAAGGAATTCCCGGAAGTGAAATTTAAGCATGTTAAAGACCTTTCGGGATTGTTGTAAATTGGAAATTTGAAAGGAGAAATTATGCCCAAGAAAGCCGTAAAAACCGTGAAGCGCGCCGAAGCCCCGGAAAAAACCATGGTGGAAAACGTCGCGCGGGTGGTGATAGAGAAGGTCAGCCCGGAAATAGACGGCGGCCGGTTCCCGGTCAAGCGCGTAACGGGCGAGCCTGTCCGCGTGGAGGCCGATATCTTCGCGGACGGCCATGACGAGCTGCTGGCCTTCATGCTTCACCGCAGGGACGGCGATCCCGACTGGACGCGCGTCCCGATGCGGACGCTGGGCAACGACCGCTGGAACGCCGAATTCACGGTCACCGGGCCGGGGCTCTATTTCTATACCGTGGAAGCCCGCCTGGACCCCTTTCTTACCTGGCTCCGGGACCTGAAGAAGCGGCTGGAAGCCGGGCAGGACCTGCGGGTGGAATTTATGGCCGGCGCCGGGCTCATCTCGGAGGCCGCTGGGCGCGCCGCCGGGACGGCGGCCGACGCCCGGCGGCTTAAAGAGCTGGCGCGCGACATCGGGGCCGGCGGAGACCAGCGCGAAAAAGCGGCCAGGCTGGCCGACGCGGAGCTGATGGGGCTGGTTTCCCGCTGGGGCGACGATACCGCGCTTGTCCGGTACGGGCGCGAGCTTGAAGTCACGGCGGACCGCGTCAAAGCGCGCTTCAGCACCTGGTACGAGCTCTTCCCGCGCTCGGTTTCATCCAGGCCGGGCAAACACGGCACGTTCAACGACCTCATAGCGCGCCTCCCCTACATCTCCGAGATGGGCTTCGACGTGCTCTACCTGCCGCCGATACACCCGGTCGGGACGACCAACCGCAAAGGCAGGAATAATTCGCTGACGGCCAAGCCGGGCGAGCCCGGCAGCCCGTGGGCCATAGGCGACAGAACGGGCGGCCACAAAGCCGTCAACCCGGAGCTGGGGACGCCGGAGGATTTTAAGAAACTGGTGGAAGCGGCCGGAGAGCACGGCCTGGAGATAGCGCTGGACATCGCCCTGCAGTGTTCGCCCGACCATCCCTGGCTGAAAGAGCATCCGGAATGGTTCCTGAAGCGGCCCGACGGCAGCCTGCGCTGCGCCGAAAACCCGCCGAAGAAATACGAGGACATCTACCCGCTGGATTTCGCCTGCAAGGACTGGAAGCCGCTGTGGGACGAGGTGAAAAGCGTCTTTGAGTTCTGGGCGGGGCAGGGCGTGCGCATCTTCCGCGTGGACAATCCCCATACCAAGCCGTTCGCGCTCTGGGAATGGCTTATCCGGGAGCTCCGCCGGGAGAACCCGGACCTGATCTTCCTCGCCGAGGCTTTCACCCGGCCCAAAGTGATGTACCGCCTGGCCAAGGCCGGCTTCACCCAGTCCTATAATTATTTCCCCTGGCGCAACTCCAAATGGGAGCTCGAGACCTATTTCACCGAGCTGGCGCGCACGGAGCCGAAGGAGTTCCTGCGGCCGAACCTGTGGGCCAACACGCCGGACATACTGACGGAATACCTGCAGTTCGGCGGGCGGCCCGCCTTCATGGTCCGCCACGCGCTGGCGGCGACGCTGGGCGCGAGCTACGGCATCTACGGCCCGGCTTTCGAGCTGTGCGAGCGCGAGCCCCGGATGCCCGGCTGCGAGGATTACAAGGATTCCGAGAAGTACGAGCTGAAGAGCTGGCCGCTGGACCGCAAGGACAGCCTGAAGGACTTTATCGGGCGCGTCAACCGCATCCGCCGGGAGAACCCGGCGCTGCAGAGCGACAGGAACCTGCGCTTCTACCGCACGAACAACGAGCAGCTGATCTGTTACTCGAAGCACGAGGGGGACAACCTGGTGATGGTTATCGTCAACCTGGACCCGGACCACAAGCAGTCCGGCCTGGTGGAGCTGCCGCTGCATCTGCTGGGGCTGTCGGAGGACAAGCCGTACCAGATGCACGACCTGCTGGCGGACAGGCATTTCCTGTGGCGCGGACCGAAAAACTACGTGGAGCTGGACCCGCACAAGCTGCCGGCGCACATCTTCCGCCTGCGCCGCTACGTCAGGACCGAGCGCGACTTCGATTACTTCCTCTGATGTGAAGAGGCAGGCGGTACTGATAAGAACGGGCGGAGCTTTTGGCTCCGCCCGCTCTTGCCGGTTATTAAACCGGCGTTTCGCTGCTCCCGCTAAGCCATCTGAAGGAGTTTTTTTACCGCCGAGATCAGGAGCTCGCGGGTAAGCGGCTTCTTAAGAACAGTTACGTTAATGTTCTTGGCCAGGCTCGCCACGGACTCGGGCGAGCCGGTGGAGAACAGTATGGGGGTGGAGGACGCGAGCTGCAGGCGCAGGCGCTCGAAAACTTTCCGCCCGCCGCCCGCGGGCATATCCACGTCGAGGATGATAAGGTCGGGTTTGAAGCTCTGGTATTTAGTGACCGCCCCTATCGCGTCTTCCGCGGTCTGTATCTCAAACCCGATCTTCGAAAGTATTTCAGTATACAGCTGCAGGATGCTGATGTCGTCGTCGACCACAAGTATTTTAAAGATGACAGCCGGGGCCTGCGGTGGCGGCGGCGGGTTCGGGTCCGGGGCCTGGGCGGCTCTTTCCGGAAGGATCCTTCTCACCTCGGCCAAAAGCACCTGCGGGTCCGTGGGTTTTCTGATCACGGACACGTTGTGGAGGTTTGTGACGTTGGGGAGCATTTCCGGCTTCCCGGTGGAAAAAATTATGGGCACCGGGTCCATGAGGTGGTGCCGCAATGTCTCAAAAACCTTTATCCCGCCGCCGGCAGGGATATTCAGGTCGAGTATTATCAAGTCGGCCTTGAACTGCTGCTGCTTGGTTATTGCGGAGATGGCGTCTTCCGCCGTCTGGATCTCAAAGCCCGCCTCGGCGAAGAATTCGCGGTAAAAGTCCAATATGGCGGGATTGTCTTCCACCGCTAGAATTTTATACATCTCTATGGTCTCTCCAGAAGCCGCACCGCGTTTAATCTAATAATACAATAATTTACGCGCGCACCAGCTAAAAAATATCCCGGTTCCTTAATTTTCAGGAGTTGCCGCCGCGTTCATATATTTCTTCCTGAACCAGGCCTCCAGGTCGTCCATCAGCGAGTAGGTGACCGGGGTCATCAGCAGCGTGATCAAGAGCGACAGCGTCTGGCCGCCTATGATGACCAGCGCCATGGTGCGGCGGGTGCCGGAGCCGGGGCCGGTGCCCAGCGCGGTCGGTACCATGCCCGC
Source organism: Elusimicrobiota bacterium (assembly GCA_030651035.1). Lineage (GTDB taxonomy): Bacteria > Elusimicrobiota > Elusimicrobia > Elusimicrobiales > UBA9959 > UBA9959. The sequence goes on along the minus strand of JAUSCK010000154.1, from coordinate 7,054 downwards.
TATCAGCGTCAGCGTGGTCATGAGTATCGGGCGCAGCCGGGTCTTGTTGGCCTCTATCATGGCCTGGTGGCGCGGCAGCCCTTTCGCGCGCAGGGTGTTGGTGTAGTCCACCTGCAGGATCGAGTTCTTCGTCACGATGCCGAAGAGCATGAACATGCCCATGATGCTGAACAGCGTCAGGTTCTGCCCGGTGATGAACAGCGAGATGATCGCGAACGGGATGGTCAGCGGCAGCACTATCATGATCGAGATCGGGTACACGAAGCTCTCGAACTGGCTGGCGAGCACGATGTAGATGAAGATAAAGGCCAGCACGAAGGCTATGCCGAACTCCTTGAGCATGTTGCCGAGTTCTTTGGCCCTGCCGTAAATGCCGGCTTTGTATTCGATGGGTACATTCAGCTCTTTAAAGGCTTTTTCCGCTTCCTTTATCAGTACGTTGACCGGTATGCCGTCCACGTTGGCCTTCACCTGCACGTTGCGCTGCCGGTTATAGCGCGCTATCTGCGTGGGGCCCACACCCTCTATCACCCGCGCCACGCTGTCGAGGCGCGTCACGCGCCCGCCGGAGGCGGGCACCATAAGGGCCTCTATGGCTTCCCTGCGGTCGCGGAAACCTTCCTCCGCGCGCAGGCGCACCTGGTACAGCTCGTCGCCGTCCTTGAACTTGGTGATGTCTTCCTCGCCGCCGACCAGCGTGCGCAGGGAGGTCGCTATGTCCTCCACCTTCACGCCCAGGTCGTGCGCGCGGCTGCGGTCTATCTCCACGCGGTATTCGGGCTTGGCATAGGAGAAACTTGTGTCCACGTCCACCGCGCCTTTTATGGTGCGCAGCTTGCTGGCCACGGCGGCTGAATATTTCTCCAGCTTGAGCAGGTCCGGGCCCGAGATGTTGTACATCAGTTCTGCGTCGCCGCCGCCGAAGCCGCCCGCGGGCGCCACTGAGACGCGCAGGCCCTTGTACTTGCTCATCATCTCGCGCGAGGCCAGCATCAGCTTGTTCAGCGGGAGGTCCCGGTCCTCCAGGTCAGCCAGCTCCACCAGCACGTAGCCTTCGTTGGCGGACGCCCCGCCGAAGTGGCCGCCGGTGCCGGTTCCTATCGAGGATAGGATGCTCTTCACGTAGGGGAGCTGGCGCGTTTCCGTCTCCACCTGCGCGAAGACCTGCTTCATCATGGCGAGGCTGGTGCCTTCCGGCGCGGTGATATTTATCTGGTACAGGCCGGTGTCGTCCGCGGGCATGAAGTCCTTGCCGAGGAAGTAGAACAGCGGCACCATCGAGACCATGATGAGCACGGCGTAGACCACCATCCGCTTGCGGCGGGCCAGGGCCCATTCCAGCATGATGATGTACTTGCCGGCCAGCCATTCGTTGATGTGGTCGGTGAACTTCTCAAGCCTGGTCTTCTGGCCCGGCCTGATCTTCAGGAACAGCGAGCAGAGCATAGGCGTGAGCGTCAGCGCCACAAAGACGCTGATGGCCACGGCGAAGGCTATCGTCAGACCGTAGCTCTTAAGGAAGCGGCCTATGATGCCGCCCATGTACGCCAGCGGCACGAAGATAACCAGCAGCGCCGCCGACATGGCCACCACGGCGAAGCCTATCTCGCGCGAGCCGTCCTGCGCCGCCTTCAGCGGAGCCATCTTATGCTCCGCCTCCGGCGGATTTTCCTTATCATTTTCCAGGTGCCGGTAGATATTCTCGAGCATGACTATGGCGTCGTCCACGACTATGCCCACGGCTATGGTCAGGCCCAGCAGCGTCATGGTGTTGATGGTGAAGCCGGCCATCTGCATGAAGATGAGGGTGCCGATAAGCGAGGTGGGGATGGCCAGGGAAGAGATGATGGTGGAGCGGAAGTCGCCTATGAACAGCAGCACCATCAGGGCGGCGAACACCGCGCCCAGTACCAGGTGCTCCGTCACTGTGTTCACCGAGCCCTGTATGAACACGCTCTGGTCGCCGATGATGGTGGTCTCCACGCCGGGCGGTAGGGAACCTTTCAGCTCCGCGATGCGCTGCTTGATCTTCTTTACCACGGCGACCGTGTTGGTGCCGGACTGCTTCTTTACCACCAGTGTGACCGAGGGCTGGCCGTTGTAGAAAGAGGCCGTGACCATGCGCGCCCCGGTGTCCTCCACGCGGCCGATGTCGGAGACGCGCACCGGCGCGCCGTTTATGCTGGTGATGACTATGTCGTTGAAATCTTTAACATCCTGGATGCGGCCCATGGTGCGCAGCACGAATTCCTTCTCCTTCTGCTCCACCTTGCCGCCGGGGATCTCTATGTTCTGCTGCGTTATCGCGTCGCGCACCTGCCGTATGGACAGGTTCATGGCCGAGAGCTTCAGCGGGTTGACCACCAGGTGTATCTCGCGCTCGCGGCCGCCCACTATGTCTATGGCTCCCACGCCGTTGACGGTCTCGATGTTCTCCTTGATCTTCTTCTTGGCTATCTGGGTCAGGTCTATCAGGTCCCTGTTGCCGTAGACCACCACGTTCAGCACGGGCTGGGCGCCTATGTCCAGCTTTCCTATCACCGGGGGGTTGGTGCCCTGCGGCAGCTGGCTCATCACGGAGTTCACCTTGTCGCGCACTTCCTGCGCGGCTATGTCGCCGTTCTTTTCCAGGATGAACTTTACCATTACCAGGGACAGGCCCTCGTAGCTGGTGGAGTTGACGTCCTCGATGCCGGAGATGGTGTTGACCGCCTCCTCGATCGGCTTGGTGACGGAGGACTCCATCTCCTCGGGGCCCGCGCCGCGCAGGCTGGTCTGTATTACCACGAACGGGAATTCCACGTTGGGCATCAGGTCTATGCCCAGGCGGAGGTAGGCGAAGGCCCCCAGCACCACTATCGTGGTGATCATCATCGTCGTAAAAATAGGTTTCTGGATCGCGATTTCAGTAATTTTCATAAAAATAAATACCGCATCATAATATTCACCGCAGAGGCGCAGAGGTCGCAGAGAAAGAACGCAGAGAACGGAAAAACAGACGTATCAATGCAGTTTTACCTGTAAATTATTCTTAATCTCCTCTTAACTCTGCGACCTCTGCGCCTCAGCGGTGAATTCTTTCTCTTAGTTCTGCACTTTTATTTTGCTGCCGTCTTTTAATCCGTACAGGCCGAAGGTTATGACGTCCGCGCCTTCTTTAACGCCGCTGATCTGCGTGAATTCGCTGGTCTTTATCCCGGTCTTCACCGGGACCCTGGCGGCCAGGCCGCCTTCGGCCGGCGCGAAGACGAAGTCGCCGCCGTCCTGGCTGACCACGGCGCCGGCGGGCACGGAGAGGGCCGACCCGCGCGAGGCCACTATCAGGCGGACCTCGGCGAACATGCCTGATTTAAGCTGGCCGTCTATGTTATCCACCAGCACCTCCACCATGGTATTGCGGGAGCGCGAGTCCACCACGGGGCTGACGCGGTAGACCGAGCCGGAGAAGTAGCGGTCGGGGAAAGCGTCGACTTTAATGCGGGCGCGCTGGTCCTTGAAGACCTTGCCCACGTATTTTTCCGGCACGTCCACCGCCACGCGGACCATGCCCTGGTTCACCACCATGGCTATCGGCGTCTGCGGGGTAACGTTGGCGCCGACGTCCTGGTAGACGCGGGCTATCACTCCGGTAAGCGTGGCGGGCACCGGGGCCGGCTCGTAGACCACGCCGGGCTCGTCGCGCTCTATCAGCGCCACGGTCTCGTCCTTCTTCACGGGATCGCCTTCCCTCAGCAGGTTGCGCAGCAGTTTGCCGGAGGTGCGCGGGTAAAGCGTGGCCTCGTCCAGGGCCTTGACCGAGCCGGTGAGCAGGATGTACTCCTCCAGGTTGCGGGTCTGCGCCTTCTCGGTCTTGACCAGGAAGCGGTCCTTCTCAAGGCTGTTAAGCGCGTCCGCCTCCTTGTCCCTGCAGCCCGCCGCCAGCGCCGCCGCGGCCGCCAGCGCTAAGATAAATATTCCTGAGTTAATGTTTTTCATAAATTCTTAATCCCTATTCCCCGATCGTCCACTTCATCACCGCGTCCGCGGAGCAGACGTCGTGCTTGGCCTGGGTGTAAAGCGTCTGCGACCTGTTCAGCGCCAGCGTCGCGTCGTTGAGGTCCAGCTGGCTGGACAGGCCGTTCTTGAACCTGACCTCGGTGGCCTCCAGCGCCTTCCGGGCCTGCGCCACGGCGGTGGTCTGCGAAGCCAGCCTCTCCGCCGATTCCCTGCCGCCCAGCCAGGCCTTCTTGACCTCTATCTTTATCTTCCGCCCCAGCTCCGCCAGATTGGTGCGCGCTATGCCGGCCTGCAGCTCGGCCTGCCGTACCTTTGAGCTGACCGAGCCGCCCGAGAAGAGCGGCACGGAGAGACGCAGTCCAGCCACCGTGCTCCAGGTGCTCTCGTCCGAAGACGGGAAGGTTCCGTTGGTGGCGCCGTAGTACTGCCGCGAGGCGTAGGCGCCGAGGTACGGCAGATGCGCGGCCCGCTCTACTGAGATCAGCCTGTTGGCAAGGTCCAGCTGCTGTTCCTGGTTCTTGTACTCGGGGCGGGCGGCCAGGGCCTTCCCGTAAAGCGCCTCCGCGTCCGCGGGAACTCCGGCGGCGCAGTCCAGCCCCCCGGAAAGGGAGATCTCCGCCTCGGGGTCCAGGCCTAGCAGGTTCTTTAATTCAATGAGCCCTTCCTCGTAGAGGTTCCGGGCCTTCGTCAGCGCGGGTTCGGTGTTTGAAACCTCCACCTGCTGGCGCAGCACGGCCAGGTCGCTGGCCACGCCCTGCTTGTACTGGCCCTCTATCATGACGAGGTGCAGGCGCGCCAGGTCCAAGGACTCCTTCTGTATCCCGGTCATGGCCTTCGCCAGCAGCACGTAATAATAAAGCTGCTTGACCGCCTTGGAAATGCCGTTCCTGGCCGTCCTGTACTGCTCGTCGCTGGCGTCGGAATAGATGCGGGCGATCTTTAAGGCGGTCGACACCTTGCCGCCGGCCCAGACCACCTGGTTGAGGTCCAGCGAGCCGGTGTAGAGGCTGTCGGTCTTGCGCCCAAGCAGGGCCGGGTCCGGCTTGCTCAGGTAATCGGTGTACATCAGCGAGGCGCTGAGCTGCGGGAATACCGTGCCCCAGTATTCGCGCACCCTTTCCTTATATATACCGCGGGCGCTTTCCGCGTTGAGCATCGTGGCGTTGTTCCTGAGGGCGGCGCTTACAGCGCCGTCCACCGTGATGTCGAGCGGGGCGGCCGGGGCCGCGGAGGCCAGCAGGGGGGGGAGCAGCAGTATGACCAGCGCGGTTTTTAAGTGCCTGGCGCCGGCGGTTATGAGCTTCGCCATGCGGGACGGCAGGTCCTTCGGCAGGCTGTCTATGCCGCGCTCGCGGGCCTCTATCATGAAATGCGTTATTACCGCGCTTATCATGTGTATTATGGCGTCTATATTGGAGCGGGAAATGCCTTCTTTCCCGGCGGTGCCCTCCAGTATTTTCCGCAGGGACCGGCGGTTGCTGTGCTTCAGCTCCATTGCCATGGAGCTCAGCACGCTGGAGGAAGGCGAAGCCATTATTTTAAGCGCGCACTTCGGCATGTCCGGGTAGCGCTTTATGAAGTCCACGTGGCTGGAGAATACCATGGAGAGTCTTTGTTCCAGCGTAAGCCCCGGCCTTCCGATCCCGGCATGAAGTTCTCTTATGTGCTTTGTGCCCTCCACGAAGGCCGCTTTTATAAGCTCGTCCTTGTCCTTGAAATAGTAGTAGAGCACCGGCTTGGTGATCTTGAGCTTGGCGGAGATCTCGCGCATCGAGACGCCGTCGGGGCCTTTCTCGGCCATAAGGGCGGAAGCCGTCTCGAGTATCCGCTGACGGGTCTTGTCGCCTTTTGTCGCCTTGTGTATTGTCTTTTTTTTCATAAAACTTACCTACCGGTAAATAAATTATAGCAGGCTGGCCGGCTGCTGTCAATGTTTTTCGCGGGCCAAAGGGCCTACGCGCGGGTAGGCCTTTTGACTTTTTGCCTTTGGGCCTTATGCCCCTGTTGCTTTTAGTCAAATGAGTATAAAATAACTAAATAGTGCCCTTGTAATCTCCCGAATTGGCGGGGGAGAATCCACCGGCTGGCCTTAACCAGTTGTAACCAGGGGAAACGAAAGTGATCTTCGTTTCCTTTTTTTTTGTTTTGGGTATACGGATAAACAATGAGAAAAAACCTGGCGGTCTTATTCCTCCTCGCAGCCTGCTTCGCAACACCCGCTTTCTCCGAAGATGCAGCCTCCTCGGGCGACCCGCTCGCCGGCACCGGGCCCTTCTCGGACCCGGCTTTCCTGGACTGCATGGAAACCGCCGACGGCTATCTGAATTCGAAAAACACGATGGAGGTGCGCTCTGATTTCCGGGAATTCCGGGACTCCGTAATTTCAGCCCCCCCGCCCTCGCTCAAGGCCCTTGCCCCGAACTTTGGCCCGGGCACGGGGAAAAGTGCGGGGGCCAGGGTGCTGCCCGAGGAAAGGGCCGGCCTGCCCGCGCTGCCCGCAGGCCATTACAAGGTCACTTTCGCGGGCGACAGCGGCCCTGTGGGCTCGTTCGTGTGGCCGCTGGACTCAGGCTCGAAAAAATACGCCAGGGAGTACGTCCTGCTCGGCGTCTCCGTCGGCGGCGGTTCTTATGACAAGCTTCTTGTCAAACTTGAGGCGGCGGGCCTGCGGTTTGCCGGCGAAAAGATCGCTTACGGCAAGAAAACAAAGCAGATGGTCATCCTCGGCTGGGCGCCGTACGCGAGCATCGCTGAAATATCCAAGATCAGCGGCGTGGGCGGGGTGGTCGTGGAAAAAAAGAGCATCGGCGTGCCGCTTAAGACCAGGGTGCGCTTTACCCTTAAAGTCCCTTACCAGAACAAGCCCAACGCCTTTGTTCCGGAGTTCATAAAGCGCCTCACCGAGGAGGGCGGCTTTGACGCCGAGGCCTGGTTCCGGCTGCCGCAGAAAAATTCCGAGTCCAAGTTCAGCGTTTTCGACGTTACCGGCACCCTGCCCGTGGGCATGATCGGCGAGCTTTCCCGGTCGCCCTTCGTGGCCTCCGTGGAGTTTAAAGAC